>CAZHNA010000236.1:0-1519 GCA_964532775.1 uncultured Methanosarcinales archaeon | reverse complement strand
CATTCCAGGGAAAAGAACGCGACATCATGTTTGTGAGTATGGTGGAGTGCCCAGAGACAAAGTCAGCCAAAACGGCATTGCTGTATGAGCAAAGATTTAATGTTGCTCTTTCTCGCGCCAGGGATCGAATGTATCTGTATCGATCTGTGACCGAAGAAATGCTGAAACCGAACGATTTGAAAGCAAAAGTCATTCAGCATTTCAACAACCCAATGGAAAGCAGCCTGAAAGCATGTGAAGATTTGATTGAACTTTGCGAATCCGATTTTGAACGCGAAGTCTTCAAGCAGCTTGTAGCGATGGGGTACAGGGTGAAACCTCAAGTTAAGGTCGGCCCGTATTCAATTGATTTGGTTGTCGAAGGTGTTGAGGATCGCAGGCTTGCCATCGAATTGGACGGAGATCAGTATCATACGCCTGATCGATGGGCAGAAGATTTTTCAAGACAGAGGGTTCTCGAACGTGTTGGTTGGCATTTCTGGAGGTGCTGGGGCTCCAGTTTTATCTTAGCGCCCGAAGAGTGTATGCAGGATCTCAAGGAGACCCTAAACAGCCTTGGGATTGACCCCATAGGCTATGAGTCGACAGCAAACGGCATCTATACGGAACACAGGGTAATTGAACGAACTGTCCAACCTGATGAAGAAGAAATTATAGATGAGGCACCGCCAGAAGTAGCGGAAATTGATAGGGAAGAAATAAGAGAGCAAATTCCCATTGATGTTTTAGAAGATTCAGAAATAAGAAAAGAAGAAGAGTCACTTATCGTAGAGGCTGGTGATCGTGTATTGATTGTTTATAACGATGAGCCGAGTATGCGGCATACAATTGAAATCAGCACCTCTAAACATGATCCTGACATGAAAATCATCCATAAGAGCAGGCCGCTTGCTATGGCACTAATGGACGCCGAAATTCACGAAGAGGTTGAAATACCAGCAGGAAGTGGTACGCGCATTGTGACTATCTTAGGAATTGAAAAAAGGGAAATTAACGATAGAACCGATAGACTATCCGATGTGCCAGATGAAAATGAGGACAACAGTATAATAGATAAAAATGACCTATATATCCAAGTAGATCCAGAAGATTTCTTAGAACTGAAACATACAAAGGTCCTTAATGGGCGGGTAGGTAGAGAAAGAGTGAATAACTGGAATCATCTTTCACAAATAATTCACTCGATAGCCTATGAGAAACTCGGATCTTTTGAAAAAGTCGCTGAAATCACAAATGCAAATATTGTTAAAGGAAAACGAGCCGACAAAGGATTTCGGTTTCTCTCAAAGGTGAACCTTTCTATCCAAGGAGAAAGCGCAAGTAAAGTATGGAACAACACTTTGTCCCTTGCGAAGAAAATCAGAATACCCATTGAATTGGAAATTGAGTGGCGGAATAAACGAAAAGCTGCATATCCAGGTAAAAGAGCTGTAATTCGTTGGGAGCCTTCAAACTAATGAATGTAGATATGCGGGACGTCCATAAATAAGTAAATAACTTGACAAATGTAACCATTTTA
>CAZHNA010000235.1:0-1585 GCA_964532775.1 uncultured Methanosarcinales archaeon | reverse complement strand
ACATGACCTCAATGCACCATCTAGTGTCGAAGAAGCAGTGGATAGTGCTAAAAAAATTGCTTCAATCAGTAAAGGAATATCTTCAAAAGATCTGGTAGTACCAATAGTCACTATACGCGACGAGCCCCGTTATGTCTGGAGAGGTATGCACCTTGATGTTGGCCGCCACTTTTTCCCTGTTGAATTTCTGAAGAAGTATATTGATCTGATTGCCATGCATAAGATGAATGTTTTTCACTGGCACTTAACCGAAGACCAGGGATGGAGAATTGAGATCCAGAAATATCCCGGCCTCACAGAAATAGGAGCATGGAGAGAAACAGAGAATGGTGAAAAATATGGTGGATTTTACACTCAGGATCAGATTCAGGAGGTAGTTGAATATGCCAAATCCAGATTTGTTGATGTGATGCCGGAAATTGAATTACCGGGGCACTCAGTAGCTGCACTGGCTGCATATCCTGAGCTATCATGTACTGATGGGCCTTTCAAGGTGAGAACAGCCTGGGGTGTTTCGGAAGATGTGTACTGTGCCGGGAAAGAAGCAACATTTGATTTCCTGCAAGATGTAATCGATGAAGTGGTGGAATTATTCCCTTTCGAGTATTTCCATATTGGTGGCGATGAATGCCCAAAAGTGAGATGGGAGAAATGCGATGATTGTCAGAAAAGAATCAGAGATGAAAATCTCAAGGATGAGCACGAACTTCAATCTTATTTCATTAGCCGGATAGAGAAATACCTGGCCACTAAAAATAAAAAACTGGTTGGTTGGGATGAGATCCTCGAAGGTGGACTGGCCGCTAATGCAACAGTTATGTCATGGCGCGGTGAAGAAGGTGGAATTGCGGCAGCCAAGCAGAAGCATAATGTTATCATGACTCCAAATCCATTCCTCTATTTCGATTATTATCAGGGAGATCCAAAAACTGAACCCAAGGCTATTGGTGGATTTTTGCCAATGGAGAAAGTCTATTCTTATAATCCTACTCCGGAGGCTCTAAATGCTTCTGAGGAAGGGTATATACTTGGTGCCCAGGGCAATGTTTGGACTGAATATATCTCTACATCTGAAAAAGTTGAATACATGGCTCTCCCCAGGATGTGTGCTTTGGCAGAACTGGTTTGGACCCCACAGGAATTGAGAGACTATGAAAAGTTCACCTACAGAATGGGAGCACATTATGCCCGTCTCGATGCAATGAATGTGAATTATAGAGTTCCTCCACCGGTTGTTGAGGAAACCAGCTATGTCTTCCTCCGCGAACAGGATCTGGTACTGCACAATGCTATGGATGAAGCAGACATTCGATATACTACCGATGGAACTGAACCAGATGAAAATTCACCTGTTTATACTGATACTTTGACCTTTGATAATGATGCAATTATTAAGGCAAAAACAATTATGAAGTCGGGTCAAGCAAGTGCAACACTCACAATAAATCTGGATAAACAAGCTCCTCAACCCGGGCTGGAACTTAATACACCGGTACAGGGGATTAGCTATAGCTTATATAAGGGATCATTCAAAACCACCAAGGAGCTTGATGAGGTTGAGGCGGATTCAAGGGGAGAGATCAAG
>CAZHNA010000234.1:0-1616 GCA_964532775.1 uncultured Methanosarcinales archaeon | reverse complement strand
CGATACCCAGTATAGAATGGCTCCAGAGATTTCCGCAATTCCAAACAGGTTTTTCTATGAAAACGTCCTGAAGGATGATCCGAGTGCAAGTAATCGAATCATGGATGATGGTGTTTCAAAATCGCCACTTGTGCTGATAGAGACAGGAACAATGAATCCTTGGTGTAGTCGGCTTTCCACGGGCGGAAGGTTCAATCTATATAGTGCCCTGCTCTGTTGTACACTTGCCAAAAAAATCATTCCTAAGGCTCCTAAAGGTAAGATAGGGATAATCACCCCGTATGCGGCCCAAGCACGGCTGATAAACAAGATAGCAAAGGATTTGGAAATACTGGATTGCGTACGTTCGAGTACTGTTCATCGCTTTCAAGGAGGGGAAGAATCGATAATCATTTTTGACACCGTTGAGGGTTCTGGTACCCGGGTTGCACCCATGCTTGACGACAAGAAGCCAGATTCTGATGCAAGGCTCCTGTTGAATGTTGCAGTCACGCGGGCTAAGTACCGATTCTATTTGATTGCGCACACGAAACACTTACTTTCGGATTTACATGCGGATTCCGTTTTGTCGAGGATGATACAGCACTTTCACGGTAATGCACAACAGATAGCATCAGAAAGCCTTGTAGACAGCTACTTCACGAGTGATTTCGATAAGTGGGCTGATACCCTTATGTCAGTCGGTGGAAACTCCGGCACGAACAGTGGTCATATGTATACAGAAAGAAACTTCTGGGCTAAATTTTTTCAAGACATAAAAAACAGCCAAAAGCGTCTCATCATCCTCAGCCCTTTTCTTACAGTAAGGCGCAGCAGCACCTTTATGGATTTCTTCAGGGCTATGAAAGAGCGAGGTATAGACATTCTAGTTTACACGCGGCCAAGAAATCAGCAGACAGGCGAGATGGCAAACCAGACGGATATTGTAATTGATCAACTTCGCAGTATCAGTGTTAATGTCGTCGAGCGGCGCAGCATGCACCAAAAAGTGGCAATCATTGATGACCTCATAGCTTGGGAGGGAAGCCTGAATATACTCAGCCATAAAGATACTGAAGAACACATGAGACGGTTTGAAGGCCTTTCGACTGTAGAAGAGATTATCAGAAATTTAGACTTGGATGAAGAGATGCCTTCTGGAAGCCAAACCGAAGAAAAATGTCCAGAACCAGGATGTGATGGATATCTTGTCGTTCGGAATAAATTTGGAAGGAAGTTTCTCGGTTGTTCGAATTATGCAAAAAAGAAATGTCGATATACAAGGGCACTATGAAGGAATATGACTGTATAAACAAGGAAATCAACAGGATCACTGAGAAATTAGTTTGCAAGTCAACTTTGTCGTTGAAACATTTCTATTGATATTCTTTTGTCATCCCAACTATTCTATTTTATTTGTTAGAAAGTGTTGTCGAAGGCCGATGCATGTCATTTTTTCCTTCGATTACATCTGCGCAGTACAGGTTGAAAGTTGCTACACAAACCCATTTTCCCAAAAACCTCGACTTCAAGTGCGCCACGATGTTGCACAAGAGATGAGGGTAGGTCCCTCGGAGCCGGTTTGCAGGAGCTGGCTTCAAACCACCTTAAGCTGCAATGGTAAAGAGCCATTGTGG
>CAZHNA010000233.1:0-1635 GCA_964532775.1 uncultured Methanosarcinales archaeon | reverse complement strand
GGGAACACGGTTAAGGTAATGACAATTCACCAGTCCAAAGGTAAAGAGGCAAAGGTTGTTTTTGTCTGCGATATGGCAGAACGACACCTTCCTCTCAGGCATACGAAAAAGACCTTTACCGTCCCAAAAGAGCTCGAGAAGGGTGCCCAGAGGGATGTGGACGAAAAGGTGCTACATCTTGAGGAAGAGAGAAGACTTGCCTATGTTGCCATGACCCGGGCGAAGGAACATCTGTATCTTGTATTTCCGGAGAAATATGCAGGCAATAAAAGGGCTGTTAAACCCAGTGAATTCCTAGTTCAGCTAGATTATACTTCCAATCCCCTGATTGATTATGTAGAAGCAGAACAGGTGGAACAGCAGGAAGAAATTGATTCAAGTTCTGCACTGAAAAATAAACAGGATGAATATCTGAAACTTCTCAACATGTATGCAGGTCAGGGTAAGTTAAAGCAGGCACTTGAATCCCTTGTGGTACTTGCACAGCTTAAAGACATTGAATCTCATGGGAGTCTTTCAATATTTGAGATTGATGAGTTTCTGAAAGTCAGTCCAAAGAAACCTGCGGAACTTGAAGCACTTGTCAATAATGTACTTCCACCACTTGTAGATCCCACAATGCGTTTCTCGGCATCCAAAATTAAGCAGTATTTGGACTGTCCTCTGCAGTTCAAGTATAATTCCGTTCTCAATATTCCGATTCCCGCTAAAACATATTTCCAGACTGGTACTGATGTGCATTCGGTTTATGAAAAACTGTCACAGTATAAGATGCAGGGTGGGTCCATAGACCTTGATCTTGCCAATCGGATACTTGATGAAACTTGGGATGGTTCTGCATTTGAATCTGAAACCCAAGAGCAGCAGGAACTGGAGAAATCCCGGAAAATGCTTGAATTCTGGTTTGAGTTTGAAGAGGATAATTTGAATGAAACCATTGCTGTTGAGGAATGGTTTGATCTTGAACTTGATGGAGCACATTTTGGTGGTCTGGTTGACAGAATTGACAAAACACCAGCTGGAGAATACATTGTTATTGATTACAAGACCGGGAAAAGTACGCTGAGCAAAAAGAAGATGAAAGAAGATGTTCAGCTGGCTCTGTACTGCTTGGCTGTGAAGGAGAAGTACGGGAAGTTGCCTTTGCAGGCTGGTTTATTCTATGTGAATCCTAACGTGCGAGAACTGCGGATGATGGATGTTGATGCAGAGCAAATTGATGCTGTTGTGGATGGTGTGAAGAAGGTGGTTTCGGATATTATGGCTGAAGATTTTGAGGTGAGGGGAGAGCCAAAGTGTTATTTCTGTGATTATAAGAGCATTTGCGAGTGGAAAAGTGGAACTAAAGCGAAATGTAAAAACTGAAAATAGGAACATTTATATTAATTTTGAATGTCAATTGTTATAAAAAAATAAAGGATGATTCATAGTAGATGACTGAGTTTAATTATACAAACAAGCAAGATCCTTACAACACCACAATAAATGTAATTGGTGGATTAAAGGACTGCAATATAATTGTGAAAGCTATTAATTCAGCTTTTAATCCAGATGATTCGTTTGAAGATTTGGTGACAAAAAGAAACGAATTTAATCTTAGAACTGAAAAAAGCAGAGTTAGAGTTGAGCATGCGG
>CAZHNA010000232.1:0-1658 GCA_964532775.1 uncultured Methanosarcinales archaeon | reverse complement strand
ACCCAACATGCATGCACTGGCATCAGAATCTTCAGGCAATTCAACAAACTTCCCTCCCTCTACATTGGAATCGTCAATTCCAGCATTGATACAAACGTGAGCTCCCTTGCTCTGCATAAGCATCATGGGATAGCCTATGAGACATTCATGGCTCCTGTCTAAAACAGCCTGCACAATCCGAGGATCCCTGTCACCTTTCTCGCCAAGGCGAAGAGCCAATTCCCCCGGCATGATTCCATCAAGTGAAAACAGACGCCCTTCTGCTTTTGCAACAATTGTGGATGCGATAACTACAACATCACCATCTTCAAGGATGGAGTTTTCGCAGATCATCTGTGCAATATTATCCCCGGGTTGCACCAGAGGTAAACCATCAACCGTAAGCACTTCCATTTTCAAAGACTCAACTCCACAACTGCAAAAAGCATCAGGAATAAATAACACTATCTACAATAATTGATTGCGGCGATGATGAGAGTTACCCCCACCGAGCAAAGGATGACGACAACTAAGAACTGATGCCGCACAACGATAATTAAAAAAGTAAGAAAAGATAAGAGATTATTCAATCTCTATCTTTGGTTTTTCTTCTGCTTTGGCCTTTGGAAGAGTTACGGTTAATACACCATCCTCAAGTTTTGCCTTTGCGCCTTCTTCAGTGACATTAGATGGTAGCGAAACAGCTCTTGAGAATTTTGAAAAGCTACGTTCTTTCTGGACGAAACCCTCTTTCTCAGACTCTTCTTCCTTTTTCGACTCAGCACTTATTTCAATATATCCTTCACCGATCCGGATATCCACATCTGCTTTGTCAACACTAGGCAGATCGGTTGTCACAATCACTGAATCATCTTTTTCCTGGATATCCATAAGTGGAGAGAATACATCCCCACCCTTCCATTCAATAGAAGGCATGAAATCCTTAAAAAGATGGTTTAAGTGTTCCTGTGTCTGGCGAATCTCATCAAATGGATCCCAACGACTAACCGCCGGTACTCCGGTTCTGCGAATTAAGCTTTTCATTAAATTCCACTCCCGCAGTCCTCTAAAAACTGCAAAAAACTTAGGTTGCAGGAGTTTAAAAATATAACGAGCAAACGTCAGTTTGCTTTACCAATTTCAACCAGAAGATCGATCAAATCATTGCCTTCTACAGTCCCCAGACTTCCATTTAAAGCTGATTTTTCAGTATATTCCATGACCTCATCCTGAATAATATCTGCAGTTGACCAGACTACAAAAGGTACAGGTTCAGAAGTATGTGTCCTCAAAGCTATGGGAGTAGGATGATCCGGTAACACAAGAATAATACAATCATCATCTAACCCTTCAACCCCTTCCATAATTGGCCCGACAATTTTGCCATCAAAGTCTTCAACTGCCTGTATTTTGGCTTCGATGTTTCCCATATGCCCAGCCTCATCCGGTGCTTCAACATGCACGAAAACTACATCATGGTTTTCCAGCGCCTTTAGAGCAAAACCGACCTTCCCTGCATAGTTTGTGTCCAGATAGCCGGTAGCTCCGGGAACATCAAGCACTTCCATTCCCGCATAGACTCCCAGTCCCTTAATGAGATCAACGGCTGAAATTACTGAAGCATTAAGATCATACAGATCATAAAACAATGGGAATTCCGGCGCATAGCCCTGACCCCA
>CAZHNA010000231.1:0-1666 GCA_964532775.1 uncultured Methanosarcinales archaeon | reverse complement strand
TTCCATGGGCATTAATATTGTTTTTTTAAATTCTCTCTTCTGACCATACTCTCGCTCTATGACTAATTCTATTTTTACGGCAATTGGAATATTGTCAGAATAACTATTATCCCATTCGCTTACCCATTTATAAACACCTGAATCCATACTGTCAATATAACAATAACTAAAACATAATCCTTCAACATTAGAAATCAATTTTGCGCATAAGTCTTTTTCTGTGTTGTTGGCATATTCCTGATAAGTTTCCTGTTTTTTGCAAAAAACTTTCTCATCGTTTAAAAAATATACTGTTCTGCCAATTTCACCTTCCACCAGAGAAGCAAAAGCCACGCTGTCATCTTCGCCTTCAAATTCGACCCCTTTGAATGTATTTTCGGAAAATTTGAATGTATTCCTCAAATCTTTGCTCAATTTTTCCAGGCCTGTCGCTATTTTATGTTGAAAAAAAATAATTTCGTTGTTTTTTTTCCATATGTTTAGTCCGCTTGCAAACATTGAACAGACCACCAAAGCAATTACAAAAAAAATCGAGGTGCTTATAACGATCTCTATTAAAGTAAACCCTCTTGGAATACCGCCTCTACTTGTATTCATTTAACGGAATATTTAGATAGGAGATAAGCGAGGCAGAACCTTTGCCTTGTCCTCGCTTCCATGATACAGTGCTTAATATTTTCTTCAAATTTTTGTATTCTTCTATAGACGATACTTTTATCTGCCATACAAAACTTAGATTATTTAATACAGCATCACCGCTTGTGCCTTTGAAATAAGGATCCCTCATCTGCCTGCTGCTGATTTCGTGCTCGACCATATTTTCTTCCGCCAGTAAGGCTGCTTGTAAAGTATTTTCCGAGATATTTAAAACATGAAGTGAATAACTGAATCCCTGAAGAATAAAAACCAAACCAATTGACAGAATGGCTACGCTTACCATAATTTCAGCTAACACAAAACCTTGTTTAGTTTTGCCAATTACCGATATCATCATCGCTCTCTACGCCGTCTGGGCCAAAAGAATATAAATCATAATCATAAACATGTGTCCCGGGATTTTTATATTGATACGGGATCCCCCATGGGTCGTTAGGTTCTTTTTTAAGATACGGCCCATTCCAGTTTATCGGCTCCGGAAAACCTGTTGGTTTGGACTTAAGCGCAGCCAGGCCCTGTTCAGTTATCGGATATCTGCCGTTATCCAATTCATAGAGATCTAATCCTACCGCAATATTGGCGTATACATCTGCTTTTGCCACTGATATCTTTGCCCGTTCCGATCGGCCAGCAAATCTCGGCACAACCATTGCAGCCAACGCCCCTATGATTACTACAACAAGCATTAATTCTATAAGCGTAAATCCATGTCTCTTATTCATATCAGCTCCCATTTTTTCGCAAGTCATTTTCCGTACATAAATATTTATTTCACATGCCCATATTTATTTCAAATATAGGCAGGAGCATCGCCATAACAATAAAACCGACTATCAGTCCCATGACCAACATTATTGCCGGCTCGAGTAAAGAAGTCATTATCTTCATGATCTTGTTTACTTCACGTTCGTAAAAATCGGCTATATCTGACAATACCTCCTTTAGATTCCCTGTTTTTTCGGCCACTGCCACCATATTGGTTATAAACATCGGAAACCAACGCGATCTT
>CAZHNA010000230.1:0-1678 GCA_964532775.1 uncultured Methanosarcinales archaeon | reverse complement strand
CATTAGTACTCAATAAACATGTTGGAATGAATGTACTCTGTGACCCGCTAATCTCATCAACCACCCACACAATAGGTGCTGGAGTCGTGATAATTGCAGGCGATGATCCTGGAATTGCCGCATCCCAGAATGAGCAGGATTCTCGGAATTTTGGAACTCTGGCTGAAGTTACAGTTTTTGATCCTGCAAACCCACAAGATGTTGCAATAGCACTAAATGATGCATTCCTGATTTCAGAGGAAAGTCATTCTCCTGTAATAATTAGAGTAACTTCCAGAATGTTGGAAAGCCTTCAGAGGGTTGAATTCCCCGATTATTCGGAAACAAGTACTACTTTTGATCATTCAATCTGGGATTACACAATGAAGGGGAAACACCAGCTATTCCATGCTAAATCATACCCTTATCTTGTAGGCGAAAGTGAAAAAAGAGCTTCAGCAATTTTAACAGGAAAAAAAGGAAAACTGGGAATCATCTCTTCCGGATATGTTTCTGAAATCGTAAATGACGTTGTTGAGAAGGAAGAAATTGACTACTCACATCTCCCTCTATGCATGGTTGCACCGTTTCCCTACGAATCAGTAAGGAATTTTATGGATAAACATGAACAGATACTGGTTGCGGAAGAAACAGAAACCTATTTGGAGTCACATCTTTGCATTGACAGGAAAGTCAAAGGCAAAATGACAGGACACCTGCCCTATGGAACAATTGTCGCGAGTGATGTCATCAGGGCAATTGATGAAATTGATAAAAAGCAGATTACACCGGATAACACAATTGAGACCATTGCATCCAGAGGCCCACGGCCAATTTGTGATGATTGTCCATACCTTCCACTTTATCATGTGCTTGGGAAAATGGAAGTTCCGGTGGCGGGTGACATTGGATGCCTCATACGCAGTGCTCCATCTCCTTTAAACGCTGTCGAAACCGGATTTGCACTGGGTTCTTCTATTTCTGTAGCAAGCGGGTTTGCAACAAAAGGAATATCTGTTATCGGGGATTTTGGACTTGCACATTCCGGAATAATTGGACTGATAAATGCAGTACATATTGATTCTGACATTCTTGTAATCATCCTGAAAAATCGTATTGCAGCCATGACGGGTGGACAGGAAGCACCTGATCTCACCAATGTGGTTAAACAATTGTCTGAAGATGTTTTGACAATTGATGGTGACAATGCGAGTGAAGAAGAACTCGATAGGCTGATTCTGGACAAGCTTGGACAAAAAGGCATCTCCGTTATTTTTCTGGAAGGAAAATGCACAAAACATTCCAGCACCGAGGAGATGTGAATATGAAAGTAGCCTGTATCCAGATGGATGTTGATCTGTGCAAAAAAGAGAATAACGTTAATAAGGCTCTTGAACTGACCATAAAGGCCGTTGAGCAAGAAGCTGAAATCATAGTTCTCCCGGAAGTATTCTCAACTGGTTTTTGCTACGATAACATAGAAGGGCAGGCAGAGCAAGCACCATATCCTTCACTTGAACCTTTCAAAGAATTGTCCCTGAAAAACGATTGTATAATAATTGGATCCATCATTGAATTAAATAATAATCAGTATTCAAATATGGGATTCTGCATCTCATCCGGGAACATCATTGGAGAATACAGAAAAACACATCCCTTCAAGAAAGAGAATGCGTATTTTGAAAAGGGCATTGAGATC
>CAZHNA010000229.1:0-1694 GCA_964532775.1 uncultured Methanosarcinales archaeon | reverse complement strand
ATCGAAATAAAAAACTATTCTCACAGTTTTATGAGCGCATCAATAAAGAATACAGCGATGCCTTTAAATTGCCTCCTGAGCCTGATTACGCAAAGGCAAGGAAAGAAAGAGCACAGCAGGATTTTGAACTGTTATTTAAAAAGGAAAAGGTTATTGAGAAAATCAAACGCATTTTTGAAGTTGAGAATAAACAATCTTTCACCCAAAAAGATCTTTTTAAACTAAGAAGAAAGCACTGGCCGGCTTTGTATTATTCTGATTTGGCTGCCGAGATCTTAAGGGATATGGCAAGGGAGAAAGAGGTCACCTTTAACGATGTTGTTAAGTATTTAGATAAATGGGATTGGGAATGGTTCTGTATTTCAAAGATATACGAAAAATTGAGTAACAATGATGAACTCGGTGTTGCCAGGAAGCATCAAGAGTGGGTTGAAAACTGGTGCAATAAAAACCTGGATAAAGCTGATTTTAAGAATGCGGTAACCAAAACAGGTGTAAGTAGTTATAGCGTACGCTGGAATGCCATTTACATGTGGTATTTTTTCAGAAAATTTAAACTTAATTACCCAAAGAATATCCTGCTTGATATGATATCTTTCGATTATGATCGACAAGGCATCGAATACCTTGAAGAGCACCTTGGTATTTCCGAAATGGCCTCGCGAATATTGGAAAATATGGCTGAAGGGATAGTATTGGACGATGCGTTAGAAAATCATATCGACTTTTGTCGCCGGCACCATATTGCAGATGTTCTAAAATTCAGCTTATCGGAAATTAAAAATACCCAAAGAGAAACCCATGATTCAGTTCGTAGGCTCTCATTGAAGACGGTAATTGAATTGTCTGAATCCCTCACTGAACTCGAAGTTCTCCTCCCGGAAATCAAAGATGAATTCAGATGGGATGTTATCGATAAACTTGTCGAAAAAAACAGTAAGGCTGCCTATAGCTTCCTGAAAAGCCTGTTTTCTGAATCAGAAACAACAGAACGATTTAAAGTAGCCGAGCATCTTATCAAGTACCAGGATCTGGATGCCTTGGCATTTTACGTGGAGTGGATTAAATCAGAGAATAAATTCACAAGAAGCATGTATGGTACATCTTCCATTTCTTCTTTACAGATTATTGAGGCACTACCCCTATTGTTTGAATTATTGGAAGCAAGCTATCATGAAGATTTTAATCAAGCAGAGAACTTCGAAAGGCTTGACCGATTGGTTATAAATGCTTTGACCAATATTGCACTTAAATCTGATGATAATTATCTCAAGGTCAAGGAATCCGTGGAAACTTTTATTGAGAATTATGAGACTATCCATAAAAACGTGAACTGGTTGTATGCCTCCTTGGAACAAATTGAGCAGCAGTTTTATATCAATAAAAGTGAAAAGCTTACTATTGATGATGTAATTCGTAAAATAGAGAAAATATCGATTTGAAAATATTTTTTCCTATGTTTTGTGTATTTCGTGGTTAACCATAAAAAGGGATTGAGCCATGCAGTTTGAAGAATCTGAGATTTTGGAACTGAAAAGATCAACATCCGAGATGAAAGAAGCCATTATCTCCATTGTTGCCATTTTGAACAAACATCAAGCAGGGGAACTCTTTTTTGGAATAAGACATGATGGCACAGTTATACTTAAATCTTGCGCCAAAAATGGAGTATTTTATTGAAAGCCTTATATGTT
>CAZHNA010000228.1:0-1708 GCA_964532775.1 uncultured Methanosarcinales archaeon | reverse complement strand
CATAATACGAAGAGCTTCAAGGCTTAAAAGATATGACAGAAAAATTAGTTAACAGATATAGGAGATACAGGGGATGTTAATAAGGGTCAAAAGTAGACTTGACCCCTTTTTTCTGTGAACTTCCGGGACGTCCATAAATAAGTAAATAACTTGATAAACAAATGCAAAAGGGCTTATACGATGACAGATGCCATACTTTCCTATCACCAGGCAGATTCGATAAAACTCCTGTGCGAAATTGACCTCAAAAAACTTCTTCCTGCCCCGAAACAAAGAAAACGATTTGATAAAAAGTGGAACGATTTTCTTGAATCTGATCCGTGCAATAATGAAATATTCGCATTAGAAGGAGATGTGCTAAAATATCAATCCGAGCAGCTTATCCCTTCTAAGTCTGATGATCGCCGCCTCAATCGTGTCGACATGATGATTGCCGGACAAGATCTTAGAGGCATGGTTCAGACTGGCCTTGTCGAGCAAACAGGGTTTGGCAGATGGACAAAGTATATTCTAAAAAGCCAAGAAGAAAGAGCAGAAGAGACTAAAATTCCATCCCACGAGGAGACAATCCTTGCGCATGTGAAAAAGCACGGATCAATAAACAATACCGAATGCCGGGACTTATTGGAAATTGATTTGCAGAAGGCATCGTACTTGCTGAACAAACTAACAAAAAAGGGATTGCTTAAACGGGAAGGTGAGCGTCGCTGGACCCGATATCAGTTGCCTTAATCTCTATTAGAACGCTATTAGCAATAATTTCTAATAGAATTTCTAATAGATTCATAATAGCTGAGATGTCTCCGGTTTACCCAGAAATTCTGGATAAAATTCTGGATAAATGCAAATGCCTTGATAATGGCCGATTTATTAGCCGTCTATCAGCAATAATTTCTAATAGAATTCGAATAGTTGTATCTATACTCGCTCTATCCCTAACCAATTAGGGATAAATTTAGGTATAGCCGTAATAATCATGCCTTTCAAAATAAATATAATTGAAACAGGCAACTCTGACTGCCCAGCATTTTTAAAAGACAGAGTATCAAATGATTTGTTCCCCAAAATTTGGGCTATTGGCAATGTAAATATTTTGGAGCAACAACTTTTAGGCTTTTTTTGTTCGGTAAAATGTCCGGGCGCAATAATATTAAAAACCTACGACTTGATTCGTGACCTCCGCAATAAGGGAGTTATTGTAATCAGCGGCTTCCATTCGCCGATTGAAAAAGATTGTCTCGACTTTCTAATGCGCGGTAAACAACCCATTGTAATTTGTCCTGCCCGCGGTATTGAAACCATGCGTATACCAAAATCTTGGCGAGTGCCTATCCAAGAAAACCGCCTTCTTATACTTTCTCCTTTTGAAAATAAACATCGCCGGCCGACAGTTGCGTTGGCTGAACATCGCAACCGCTTCGTGGCAATGTTTGCAGACAAAATACTTGTCGCTTATGCCGCAAACAAAAGTAAAACAACGCAGTTATGTTTTGAAGCATCCATTAAAGGAAAAAAAGTCTATACCCTTGATAACCAGAACACCCTTGAAACTATACAATATGTTGACGATGCAGGCTTTTTTAAGAATATTTGATACATCAGATAAACACAATTTATTATCAATGGAGGCGATTTGTCATGGCTATTCCAGATTACCAGACAATCATGCTTCTGCTTTTGTTATATGACGGTGACAATAGAAGGCATG
>CAZHNA010000227.1:0-1720 GCA_964532775.1 uncultured Methanosarcinales archaeon | reverse complement strand
TCAACTCTTAAATGGACTGAAAAAAGGTATATTCTAAAACTTCAGCGGATAGCAAGGGTTATAAAGACCATTGAAGAACCAATGCCCATGGCAATTGGACTAGCAGAAGTGGAAAACCGCAAAGTACTGGAGGACCTTGTAGGAGCACTGAACCTCACTGAAAAAGAAGTTGGGATTATCCATGAAGAGTCGCCAGATGAAAGGGGGATTGATGTTGGCTTCCTATACCGCAGAGACTTGATCAAAGAGACTGATCATCAGACCTATCCTGTGATTTTTGAAAATGATCTGCGAGATAAAACACGGGATATCCTTCATGTGAAAGGACTTCTCAATAATGGAGAAGGCATACATTTCTTTGTGAACCACTGGCCTTCCAGGAAAGACGGTATAAGGATTACGCTGCCTAAAAGAATAGAAGCAGCAACTGTCCTTAAGAATCATATTCAAGAAGTATTCAATAAAGAAAAAGATCCTAAGATTATTGTTATGGGAGATTTCAATGCCGGACCCGAAAGCCCGGCAATAAAAAACATGCTGGACAGGGACCAGTCTGACAATGGACTTCTACATAACCTAAGTTGGAAAGCATATAAAGACAAACAGGGAAGTCTGAATTACAAAGGAAAATGGCTTCTGTTTGATCAGATTCTTGTCAGTCCTGCTCTTTTGGAAGGAGCTACTGGTTGTTCAGTTGTACCCGACTCATTTAGGGTTTTTAAAAAAGATTGGATGCTTTTCTATAATCAAAAATATCACGATTACAGGCCAAATAAAACATATGGGGGCAGAAACTATCATGGTGGGTTTTCTGATCACCTTCCGGTTTATATAAAGGTCGTTTTGAACAATAAATGATACGTATTGTTTAACATTTGTGTATTATTTTCACGACCTTGTATATCGTCTATACAATTTGTTTTGTAAGATTATCTCTTTACTGCAAATACACTAGGAATGAATGAATGAATGAATGAATGATTATTTACTTGTCTATTAACAACAACTTTTAAACTTGGTTCGTATGGAAAAAACTCTACTTCTTCTACTTTCGCTTATAGAAGTCCGAAACTAACAAATCATAATGAAGTCTATACAAATCAACAAGCCTGGAGAAATCAATATTCAAGAAATTATTACTCCTGATATCGCCACGGATGAAGTTCTTATAAAAATCAAATATGTGGGATTCTGTGGATCGGATTTAAGTTCCTATCAGGGAAGGAACCCAATGGTTAACTATCCGGTTATTCCTGGTCATGAAGTGGCCGGCACAATTGAAAAGAAAGGTGATAGTGTCCCCGGCCATCTGTCTGCCGGACAGGAAGTAACAGTAATTCCATATACTAGTTGCGGAGAATGTCCATCTTGCAGGCGCGGCCGGACAAATGCCTGTCAATTCAACCAGACCCTTGGAGTACAACGCGATGGTGCTATGAGTGAATATATAGCAGTTCCATGGCAAAAAGTCCTGGTGGCGAAAGGTTTATCCATGAAGGAACTAGCATTGACAGAGCCGCTGACAGTTGGCTTTCATGCTGCTTCCAGAGGCCGGGTCACAGCAGATGATATAGTAGCTGTTCTGGGCTGTGGTATAATAGGAGTTGGAGCCATCATAAGCTCCGTGGAGCGTGGTGCAAAGGTAATAGCAGTTGATGTTGACGACAGTAAACTTAAACTTGCAGAAAAATTGGGGGCAAAATTCACAATCAACTCTGTG
>CAZHNA010000226.1:0-1751 GCA_964532775.1 uncultured Methanosarcinales archaeon | reverse complement strand
ATGGTGGACCATTTGCAAATATTGCTCAGGGTACTAATTCCATAATTGCCACAAAAATGGGAATGTCCTTATCCGATTATGTGGTAACTGAAGCAGGCTTTGCATCTGATCTGGGAGCTGAAAAATTCTTTGATATTAAATGTCAATATGGGAAGCTTTCACCGAATGCAGTTGTATTAGTAGCTACCATTCGAGCTTTAAAATACCATGGTGGTGCAAAACTTAAAGAACTACAGGAACCTGATATCGTGGCTTTAGTCAAAGGGCTTGATAATCTGGATAAACATATTGAAAACATGAATGCTTTTGGCTTTAATCCCATCATTGCAATTAATAAATTCAGTACAGATTCTGAAGAAGAAATTGCGATTATAAGCAATCATTGTAAAAAATTAGGAGTGAAAGTTTCACTAGTTGAAGGTTGGGAAAAAGGCGGTGTTGGTGCGACCAATTTAGCTAGTTTAGTTGTTGGTGCTACAAAGGGAAATGGATCAAGTTTTGCTCCAATTTACAGTCATGATATGCCTATGGAAGAAAAAATTAAAATTATAGCCACCAAAATGTATGGTGCTGATGATGTTGAATATTCGCTAAAAGCAAGACAAGATCTTGATAAAATCACAAAATTAGGCTTAGATGGATTAGCCGTTTGTATTGCTAAAACACAGAAGTCTCTTTCAGATAAACCTGGATTAAAAGGCCGTCCAAGAAACTTCTCAATTAATATTAGAGAAATTGAAATTGCATCAGGAGCAGGATTCGTCGTACCTATTGCGGGCACAATTATGAGAATGCCAGGTTTGCCAAGCACCCCATCGGCAGAAGTAATTGATATTGATAAAGATGGAAATGTATCAGGATTGTTTTAAGCTAAACAGATTAACCTAATCTTTTAAAATAAATAACTAATGAAAAAAATAATTGAATGTGTACCCAATTTTTCTGAAGGAAGAGATTTGGGAATTATTAAACAAATTACCGATGCCATTGAAAGTGTAGCAGAAATTAGTCTACTGGACGTTGATCTGGGAAAAGCTACCAACCGCACTGTTGTAACTTTTGTTGGTGAACCAGAGCATGTAATGGAAGCAGCATTTCGCGGAATAAAGAAAGCTGCTGACCTGATTGATTTGACTAAGCATTCGGGTGCTAACCCACGCTTTGGTGCTACCGATGTTTGCCCATTGGTTCCGGTTGCAAATATTACCATGGAAGAAACCATTGCTTATGCCCACAAAATAGCGGAACGTATTGGTGAGGACGCAGGGATACCTGTATATTGCTATGAAAATGCTGCACTTATAACAGAACGGAAGAACCTGGCTGTTTGTCGTGCCGGTGAATACGAAGCTGTAAGGGAAAGAATTGGAACTGAACGCTGGAAGCCTGATTTTGGCCCTGCCGAATTTACGCCCAAAGTAGCTAAATCTGGCGTAACAGCAGTTAGTGCCCGTAATTTCTTAGTTGCCTATAATTTTAATTTAAATACTACTTCTACACGTCGTGCCAATGCTATTGCATTTGATGTGCGTGAACGTGGACGTACCAAACGTGAAGGCAATCCAATAAATGGCAAGATTGTTAAAAATGAGAATGGAAAACCAGTAATGGTTCCAGGTGCTTTAAAGGCAACCAAGGCAATTGGTTGGTTTATTGAGGAATTTGGGATAGCACAGATTTCAATGAATATGACTGATATTACTGTTACTTCAATTCATCAAGCTTACGATGAAGTTTGTGATAAAGCAAGA
>CAZHNA010000225.1:0-1755 GCA_964532775.1 uncultured Methanosarcinales archaeon | reverse complement strand
TGGAGCCTGAATATGTTAATGATATGATTCAATCAATTTTTACAAAAACAAGGAATTATGGTTGGCTTCCCGCGCAGCACCATCTAAATGTTTTCGGACAAGGTATGGTAGGAGATCACCTTGTACCCATTATCGTTGATGCTTATATGAAAGGATTCCGTGATTACGATGTGGAATTCATTTATAATGCCATTCTGAAAAAAGCAATGGAGCTCCCCCCTCCTCCGCTTAGTCTATCTGCTGGACGATCAGGATTAAAATACTATAAAAAACTGGGATTTGTTCCGGTTGATAAAGTAACTGAATCGGTATCCAATACACTTGAATTGGCTTATGATGACTGGTGTATTGCCCAAATGGCGAAGGAACTAGGAAAAAAGAAAGATTATAAAACACTGATAAAAAGTGCTGGAAACTATAAAAACTTATTTGATACACTTACCTGTTTTATGCGTCCGAAGAAGCTGGATGGAACCTGGCTACCTGCCTGTGAAGGAAGTCCGGCCAAAATCAGGAAAACCGGTGCTCATTCCTATTACGATTGTTTTGATCCGCTGCTGGTGGGAAGAAGGCCTAATCGTTACTTTACCGAATCTAATGCATGGCAGTACATTTGGTCTGTGCAACATGACGTAAAAGGTTTGATAAATCTGTTTGGCAGCACCGGAAAATTTGCAGAAAAGCTGGATTCATTATTTAGCATGAGCCCAGAGATCAGTCCACCAAAATATGTCGGGGTGGTGGGAACCATCGGACAATATGTACATGGAAATCAACCATCGCACCATGTTGCTTACCTTTACAATTATGCAGAAGAGCCCTGGAAGACTCAGGAAAAAGTGCGTGAAGTATTGAACAAATTGTACCGTACCGGCCCGGGTGGATTGTGCGGTAATGAAGATATGGGCTCACTCTCTTCATGGTTTGTATTAAGCGCTATGGGATTTTATCCTGTATGCCCGGGTCAGAATGCATATGTAATCGGATCACCACTCTTTGAGGAAACAATTATCAATCTGAATACTCCTTATAAAAAAGGTAAATTCACCATAAAAGCAAATAATGTATCTTCGGTAAACAAATATATTCAATCGGCAACTTTGAACGGCAAACCAATGAGCAAGACATGGCTTTCCCATAATGAAATAATTAACGGGGGGACACTTATTTTTGAAATGGGTCCTGAGCCAAATAAAAAATGGGGAAATAATGTACATGACATTCCTCCATCGATGACACGTTAATAAATAATGTAAAATGAATAAAATAATACAAGTTTAAAGTTTGGAATTGATATTTCTTTGTAAAGAATTAATTCACTAATATTGTTGAATACAAAGATCTGTACTGTGCGTTTGCCGGAAACTCAGAATAGAAAATAAAAACATAATAACAAACAAAAAGATATTAACATATGCTTGCTGGTATTGATTATTTCATCGTCATTTCCTACCTCATTGGAATCGTGATTCTTGGGTATTATTTTAAGAAATTCGTCGGTAGCTCTTCTGACTATTTTCTGGCCGGGAGAACTTTACCCTTTTGGGCCATTGGGATGTCTATTGTTGTTTCGGATATAGGCGCGTTTGATTTTGTAGGCGTATCCGGACAGGCATACCGGTAAAGAAAGATTTTGCAAATAGTGTGGTCGTTCTCTTTATCAATAACCATTTACATATTACCTATAGATTGATATGAAAAAAATGAATCTGAATAAAATACTACCTGTTTTAATGGCGGCAATATTAATGGGCT
>CAZHNA010000224.1:0-1758 GCA_964532775.1 uncultured Methanosarcinales archaeon | reverse complement strand
AAAATCAATAAGAGTGAAAAGAAGTTGAAAGAGTTCCATAATTACTTGCGCTCACTAAAGTTTCTTGATCCGGCGTGTGGCTGTGGCAATTTTCTGGTGATCGCCTACCGGGAGCTTCGTATGCTGGAGCTGGCTGTATTACGGGCTATTGAACCGAGCAGACAGATACAGAAAGTAATTGATGTTCAAAAATTCGTCCTTTTGGATATCGACCAGTTTTATGGCATCGAGATTAAGGAATTTCCCGCGCAGATTGCCCAAGTTGCCTTGTGGCTGATGGATCATCAGATGAACCTGATGATATCTGAAGAATTTGGCCGTTATTTCGCTCGCATTCCTCTCAAAACCAACGCCACTATCATCTGTGGAAACGCCCTCCGCATGGATTGGAATGAGGTTATTCCATCGGAGAATTTAAGTTATATCCTTGGCAATCCTCCGTTTAGGGGTAAAAGTCTTCAAAGCGCTGAACAAAAAGCCGATATGCTTTTTACTTTCCAGGGAAGAGGAAAAGCGGCAATTCTTGATTTTGTGAGTGCTTGGTATGTTAAAGCCACCGATATGATGACAACAAATTCGGCACTGTCATGCGCTTTTGTTTCAACCAATTCCATCACTCAAGGCGAGCAAGTTGATGCATTATGGCCTGTACTACTGGAAAAAAATATTCATATTAATTTTGCACATCGTACTTTTCAATGGAATAACGAAGCAGGTGGAATGGCTGTGGTGCATTGCGTGATTATTGGTTTCTCAATGATTGATGCTGGACCAAAATATTTATTTGAGTATGAAAATATAAAAGGCGAGCCGCAGGTCATTCTGGCAAAAAATATAAATCCATATTTGGTTGATGCACCAAACATCGTCCTTAAAAGCAGACGAAATCCAATCTGCCCTGTATCGCCGATGCTGTATGGAAGCAAACCGGCTGATGGCGGCAATCTTTTGCTATCCGAGCAGGAATACAAGGAATTGGTTCATAATGAGCCTTCTTCTGCTCCATGGATCAAGCGTTTTTTGAATACAAACGAGTTTCTTTATAATACATCACGCTATTGTTTATGGTTAGTCGATTGTCCACCAAACATTTTAAATGCCATGCCACATGTTAAGCAGCGTATAGAAAAAGTCAGAGACATGAGGTTTGCCAGCACCAAACCAGCCACAAAAGCGCTGGCAGCAACTCCGACATTGTTTGCTGAAATAAGGCAAGCGAAAAAGGCTTATTTGCTTGTTCCTATCCATTCTTCTGGAGATAGGACCTACATTCCGGTCGGTTATTTTTCGACTGACATTATCTGTGGCAATGCAAATTTTCAGATACCTGATGCGACCCTGTTTGATTTCGGTATTTTTACATCATTAATGCACATGTCATGGATGCGGACTGTTTGTGGCCGCATAAAAAGTGATTATCGCTATTCCAGCACCATCGTCTACAACAACTTCCCTTGGCCGGAGAACCCAAGCGACAAGCAAAAGAATGCTATTGAAGCAGCCGCCCAGGCTGTGCTCGACGCTCGTGCCCAGTTTCCAGATTCAACACTGGCAGACCTTTATGACCAACTTACCATGCCGCCCGTTCTGCTGAAAGCGCACCAAAAACTTGATAAAACTGTTGACGTAGCATACGGTAAAAATAAATTCGCAACCGAGGCCGCCCGTGTCGCCTTCTTGTTCGAACTATACCAGAAATACATCAATCTGTTGTAGGAGTTGAAGACAATGAAGGGAAGAAAAAACAAGTAAATCAAA
>CAZHNA010000223.1:0-1770 GCA_964532775.1 uncultured Methanosarcinales archaeon | reverse complement strand
TTGAAAATTAGTAATACAAGTTATCATAAACAACCTTGTGAAACTTGACAATAAATGATTGAATGATATTCATAATCTGGCCATTCATAAAAAAGCAATAAAGCTCTTTAGATATGGAATGTTTCTTTGAAGTAATAGACAGAGGAAAAAGAAATTCCAAGCACGGAGTTAAACCAAATTGGCCGTAATTGAATAACCTTTATTCATATACCGGATTATTCCCTGTTCAAAAAATTCAATTTAGATTTTTAAATATTAAAATTTGATAAAAAAATTATAAGATGGAAAAAAGAAGAGATTTTATTCGAAAACTAACCGCTGGAGCAGCCGGTATTGTTGTAGGGGGTGTTGCGTCAGGAATGTCAGCCAAAAGTTATTCCCGCATCATTGGAGCTAATGATCGTTTGAATATTGCAATCATTGGACTTGGAAGACGATATCCGGAATATTCTGCTTGTATTTCACAAAAAGAGAATAATGTACAATTGCTTTATTTATGCGATGTTATGAAAAGCCAAAGGGAAAAGGCTATGAAAAGATTTGCAAAATTGATTGATAATAAACCAATTTTGGAAAATGATGTTCGTAAAGTCATTTCTGATCGAAAACTTGATGCCATTTTTAACGCGACACCAGATCATTGGCATACGCCGGGTGCTTGCATGGCTATGGCAGCCGGGAAACATGTATATGTTGAAAAGCCTTGCAGCCATAATCCACATGAAGCAGAATTGTTGGTTGCTTTTCAGCAAAAATACAACAAAGTTGTTCAAATGGGAAACCAGTACCGATCTGTAGCCCATTTCCAGGAAATTATTAATGAGATACATAACGGTGTTATCGGAACAGCGTATAAAGCAGTTGCCTTTTATCACAGCTCCAGAGGAGAGGTTCCCAATGCTATAAAAGTACCTGTTCCTGAAGGTTTGGATTGGGACCTCTTTCAGGGTCCTGCTCCACGAACTGAATATACTCATCTAACATGGGACTATAACTGGCACTGGTATGGATGGACCTATGGAACTGCTGAAATGGGGAATAATGCAATTCATGAATTAGATATTGCTCGTTGGGCTTTACAGGTTGAATATCCTGAATATGTGGAAGCTGAAGGCGCAAAGCGATACTTATTAAACGACGGATGGACCGTATACGATACCATGGATGCAACATTTAAATTTGCTGACAATAAGATAATTAAATGGGATGGGAAAAGCCGTACTGGTTATACTCCTTACGGTACGGGAAGGGGTGTCATTATATATGGCTCCAAAGGAACAGTTTACGTTGACCCTAGTTGCTACAAGTTGTTCGACAGGAGTGGCAAACTTATAAAAGAGCAAAAGAAAATAAGAGAGGATGATGATGGAACAAATGCACACATGATCAATTTTTTCAACACCATACGTGGAAAAGAAAAACTAACATCTCCGATTGAAATTGGAGCAAAAAGCAATCTGCTAATTAATTATGCCAATATTGCATACCGGATTGGCAAATCATTTAAGATTGACTCAGATACAGGCCGTACTTCCGACCGTGAAGCTATTAAATTGTGGAGCCGTGATTATGAACCAGGTTGGGAACCAGTGGTGTAACAAATTCGTTGATATAAAGCATTAGTAAAACAAGATTATGGTCATGAGCCGATTTAATAATATCTGTAGGTTTTTGTTTTCAATATTTTACATTATAGAATAGAGAAAAATATGATGTAGCAAAAGGAGTGGTTCTCCACTGAGTAACCAGCCATTTATCTTTCGGATTCCA
>CAZHNA010000222.1:0-1807 GCA_964532775.1 uncultured Methanosarcinales archaeon | reverse complement strand
TAAATCTTCGAGTTCCTTTTTGCTTGCAGCGTAATCAGCATTTTCAGGATCGGTGTCAATATTTTCGTTTTTTGAAAGATCAAAAGGAGTTTCAAGATACTTTTCAAAATATTTATCTGTTTCGAGAAGCCTTTGATGAATAAGATCTGAGGAAAGATTAAAAAAATCAAAATTCTTTGCCTTTAACTGATCGTCAATATCAAGTTGATATTTACTAAATTTATCAACATCCTCCTGCAATAAATATCTTTTATTAAAATCAAGCCTTTCCAGGTAAAGATTAAAAACTCTGTCGGACAGCTTGTCATCCATTTTTTGTGGCTGATAATGACTAATGGTCAGGAATTGGGTTATTGCATCCGTTAAGAAGAATTCCTTCTTTTCAACGGGATTCACCGTGAACGATAAAAAAACAGCAATTGCTATTATTGCTCCACCAACGGCCAGGTATTTTCTTTTCATATTTTTATCATATTGATCTCCTCCTGAATCTCACCTGAGACCGGGAGAGTCAGGAACACTTCCTTAATTCTAAACCCTAAACCCTAAACCCTAAACCCTAAACTTCAATCATTAGGTCGCAGAAAAATTACAGTTCAATTCTTTTAACGAATAAGTCCTCCACAAAAATAGTGCCTTTGTAGAGATGTATATTTACGTCTTTACTTTTCGAAGGGTAAAAATCCCTGCCTGTCCAATTTGGCAATAAGAACCTTAACGAGGTATTTATTCTCCAGATTGATGGTGTACTTGCGGGTGTTTTCCTTAAGATTAATCACCATTTCCTTGTCTTTCAGCCATTTAAGCATTTTTGAGATTTCGGAAGGGTGTTTTTTGGGGAAGTAGAGCCGAATGTCAGCCGCCTGGAATACTTGCTTATCCAATGCAATATCCATAATCAGTCTGTCCTGATCTGTAAAAATTCTATCGAAAAGAGGATGCTTAAAGGCCGGAATAAGTATCTCTTCTCTAAGGTAATTATAATCAGTTAGTTGGTCAATTTTGTGCATTGTGTCACGAAGGCCTGTTAGGGAGAATTCCAGCCAGTTGTTCATGTCTTTTTCGGCTCCGGAATCGGCTTTCCGTAGAAGGTAAAGATACTTTTCGGGATCCTGGCTTATGCCTATGCCGGCATTAATGATCCTTTTGTGGATGCCATCAAACCCAAATTTCTTGAGCATTAGGTAAGCCAATACGCGGGCCACATAACCATTTGCCTCAACGAAAGGGTGGACCCACAGAAATTTTTGATGAACCAGCATAATTTTGATGGCATCGTACTTAAAGGAGTAGTTCTTATTGATAAATGAAATTAACTTCTCCATGTATGATTCTACAAGATGTACTGGGGCAGCATGGATAGAGCCAATCTTCGGACGGGCTTCTGAGCGACGAAGGATACCAGCATACCTTGAGCTTTCTTTAGTAATGTCTTTACGGAGTGATTTATGTAATTCTGTGAAAAATCCCTGGTAAATTATTGTTTCTTTAAAATCATTATCAATTGAGCACATAGCCTCCGCTATTCTATCAATTTCAACAGTTTTTCTGCCTTTTGTATCGGCGGCCTCCTCTTTTGATTCAAGGAATTTTGTTAAACCCGTTTTATTTCCATCAATTCTTGATGTAGCAAGAGCATCGAGGTCCCAGAAAATCCTCCGCAATTGCTCATATAGATAACTATCAGTGGTCATGACAAGCTCGCGGCGCCTTAAAAACTCGAGATCCATTACCAAATCAGTAATATTACTTCCGAAAGAAGGCTCAGGCATCTTAAACCCTGTGTACTTAACTCTTGGGCTCATAC
>CAZHNA010000221.1:0-1867 GCA_964532775.1 uncultured Methanosarcinales archaeon | reverse complement strand
TATCCACTGCACCCTGTTTGCTGAAATATTGATGTGAAGCCATTACAACTCCGCTAACAGGAAAGTTAATACCCTGAGCAATCGTTGTAGTAGCTACAAGAAACTTCAATCTAGAATTTTCAAACAACCATTCAACCATAGAACGAACTTCTTCAGGTAAGCCAGAATGATGAACAGCAATTCCATACTCAACCAATTCAATAAGTGGAAAAGTATCACCTAATTCTAATCGGAGATAATCCTGTAATAGCTTTACATCAGGATGCAGGTTTTGTTCTCGATTTGAGTTTATTTTTAGGTGCTCCGCAAGCAACCATACCCAGTCTGGGCGGGAATGCATAACAATAACAGGACCTCGCTCCTTAAAATATTGTGCAGCAATTGCAGCAATTTTCCCCTGTTTATTGGCCTGTGAGAAAGTTCGAGCAATTTCCTCATCTTTTGGTAAAGAGATAATCTCATCAATGGCTATGGTATTTCTTGTTGTGTGTATGGTCTCAAAGTTCAGACTGTAATCAAAACTTCTTTGGTTTAGTGCAACACCTTTTATTGGTTTAATGATTCCAATAGCACGATCATTCGGTTGCCAGTCTATACCCATGCTTATTTCATCCGAATTTGTTCCTCCTAACCATCGAGCAACTTCCCGTGCATTTCTGATGAAAGGTGTTAACAATAAGAACTGAGCATTTTCGCATTCATTATTGATTGTAGATAAAAGGAGTTCAAGTTTAAGTCCACGGTGCAGTGATTGAATATTGTGGGCTTCATCAACAACAACCAGAGTTAAGGGTCTGCCTATTTTCTCTTCCCAGCCTTGTCGCAGCATTAGATCAAGTTTTTCAGGTGTAGTTACAAGCACACGAAATTTTTGAATATCGTTTTGTTCTTTAAGAAGACCCATTTCCACACTGTCAATCTCAAGGGCAGGGCTAACTTTTTCTATTACGATTGAAAGAGGAGTAAAATCTGACCGTAGCTGTCTAGTCACCTGATTAACTAATGCCTTCGTAGGGGCAAGATATGCAACCCAGCCTTTTTCATGTTCGAACTGATTAAGCGCTTGAAGAATTCGGAATTGAGCAATCATTGTTTTACCACTTGAAGTTGGCAAGCTAACAACAACTGCACGACGACTTGATCCCAGTAATCCTCTTTCAGCCAATGTTCTTCTCTGAGGAGGAAGAACATCAAATAAAGCTTTATTCCCACGACCTCTATCCACAAGTGATCTCACAAATTGGGTTACTCTTGAATTAACCGCACGTGTTACCGTCCAGATAGAATTTTCTACCATCTGGATAGCGGCTGCATTTAGCAGACGAGTCATAGGTTCAAGGTCAATCATTCTGGCGTGTTCACAAACCGCTAAAGCTCTGTCAAAGTGAGATTCCAAAAGTTGTCTGACCTGGAAATTCCCATCCACTACACCATCAGTAATAAAAAGAGCAAATATTTCACCTGCTTTCGCCAAATGATATAGACCTATTAGTTCAAGAGCCGCCGTCTTAACATAAGCAGCATTGATGTTTTCAAGATATAACTTTTCGTACTGGCTCTGTTGTTCCCTCAAATCGGCTACTCGCTGCAAAACAATATCTCTGTCTTCCCAGCCTTTTTTCCGAATCAATCTTAACCAGACATCTACAATCGTCGCCCATGTCCTTTTTCCCCAGTCGGTTGAATCAAGTGGAAATTCTGGCAATTCCAATTGTTTGAGCATTCGTGATGCATCAACACCACAATCACCTAAAATAGCCAGAGCTGACATACGCAATAATTGAAAAGATACTTGCGCCGGTTCTTCAGGTAAAGGTAATACCCGCAAAAGTAGAAAGTAAGCAGAAACTGATGCGTGAATGCGCTT
>CAZHNA010000220.1:0-1871 GCA_964532775.1 uncultured Methanosarcinales archaeon | reverse complement strand
AGAGTCGAAATTGACCCATGAACAATAGCAGAAAAAGTTAGCGTTAATTTTAGCAATACCCTATTGCTTCCGGTGGGGCTACTGGAAAACGGGTTTATCAGTCAATTGTACTCAAATAAGCACCTAAGAGAACTGCGGCAATAATTGCTAAAATGATTTTTCCGATGTAAGTCTTTTCCTCATTTTCCATACAATAACTAACAGTTCCTCACAATATAAAATTAACTATAACTAAAGGTAAATAACTTTTCCTCATACGATTTTTCAAGGAGGCTTAAGAAATATGCCAGAACCGAAAATATGTGAAGTCTGTGGGGAGGGAATCGACCCAAAGGGCAGGTAAAAAAAAAATCAAGTACCTGGTTTATTTCTCAGATACTTTTCTCAACGTTTCCAGAACATCTTCTGCATGGCCTTTAGCGCGTACTTTGCCCCACACAGAACATACATTCCCTTCAGGATCGATAAGGAACGTGGATCTCACAGCACCCATATACTCCTTTCCAGCCATTTTCTTCAAATGCCAGACGTCATAGAGTTTGTGAACTTCAACTTCTTCATCTGAGAGCAAAGTTATCGTCAAATCTTTCTTTTCCCGGAAGCGTTGGTGGGAAGCAGGGCTATCTTTGCTAACTCCAATAATTACAGCATTTTCATCCCTGAAATCGTTTTCAAGACTTGTAAAAGCCATTGCTTCAAGGGTACATCCCTGCGTGTTGTCACGGGGATAAAAGTACAAAACTACCCATTTACCGCTGAAATCTTTCAAACATACCTGATTACCATCTTGATCCGGGATACAAAATTCCGGAGCAACCTGTCCTTCTACAATTGAAGTCATATTCATTCACATCACCCTGCAAATAACAACTATCTTAAGTAAAGAATCCTTTTTATTGTCCATAACGTTTCCGTTAATTTGAGGAATACTCATGACATCTACCCGATTCATTATTACCGTTATAGGCAGCGATAAAGTTGGTATTGTAGCAAAAGTGACTGGAATCATGGCTGAATACAATGTCAATATTGTGGATATTAGCCAGACAATTATGGAAGATCTCTTTACAATGATAATGCTGGCAGAAGCCAACGAAGAACACTTTGAATTGACTGGTTTTCAAAAAGCCATGCAAACAACAGGTAAAAACTTGGGTGTCGATATTCGGGTTCAACATGAAGATGCATTTAAATTAATGCATCGGGTATAATCGGAGGTTTTTCCATGCTAGTACATCCGGAAGAAATCATTGAAACTATCCAGATGATTAAAACCGATAATCTGGACATCAGAACCGTTACTATGGGAATCAATCTTCGGGATTGTGTGCATCCAGACATATCGATTTTTAATCGTAATATTCACAATAAAATACTTGATTATGCCCATGATCTTGTGTCAACCGCAGAAGATGTTGAGAGTTTGTATGGCATTCCAATAATTAACAAACGCGTTTCTATTACACCCATAGCTTCTATTGCAGTAAATTTTACTCGTGAAGATTTTGTCTCAATTGCAGAGACACTAGATGACACAGCGTCTGAGGTGGGAATTGATTTCCTTGGGGGTTTTAGTGCGCTGGTTCATAAGGGCATGACAAAGAGTGAAAGAACACTAATTTCAGCAATCCCTGAAGCCCTTGCAAATACTGAAAAAGTGTGTTCTTCAGTAAATGTTGCAACAACTAAAGCTGGAATAAACATGAATGCAGTTGCATTGATGGGCGAGACAATTAAAGAGGTAGCTCAAGCCACTGCTGATAGGAATGGAATTGGATGTGCTAAACTTGTAGTTTTTGCCAATGCACCTGAAGACAATCCATTCATGGCAGGAGCTTTCCATGGAATCGGTGAACCTGATTGCGTCATAA
>CAZHNA010000219.1:0-1888 GCA_964532775.1 uncultured Methanosarcinales archaeon | reverse complement strand
CCCTCGTTCCCCCCGAAGTGGGGATGGCGGCTTCACCATATACATTTAGCATATAGTCTTCCAAGGTTTCACCCTGATTGGCGAGTATCAGCCCTTCTTTATCCAATGAGTAACGCCCAAACATACAACCTACCGCATAGCTTACAAATTGGGCAAATACTTCCTTGGCATTAAAGACCAATTCATTGTTTGCAATTTTGGTTTCTTCTTTAAGGATAGTAATATCCTTTAATGGCACATCGGGAGTTAATTCCTCCTGTAAGCCATAGATCTCAATAAACTGCCTATTGAGTTCTTCTTCGTTTTGATGGAGTTGGAAGAATTTGGTTTTCCAGTATTGCTGATAGAGATCGTAGGATTCTTCAAGATCTTGACCTTTGATTCGCATGAGTTCATTTTGTTTAAAATCCCAGGAGGATTCTTGTGAATTCCATTCATTTTTTGAAATATTAATTGTGTTAAGGCTTATGTTTTCTATCGATGGATCATCTTTGTTAATAAAAG
This sequence comes from uncultured Methanosarcinales archaeon, assembly GCA_964532775.1. GTDB lineage: Archaea > Halobacteriota > Methanosarcinia > Methanosarcinales > Methanosarcinaceae > Methanohalophilus. The sequence goes on along the minus strand of CAZHNA010000219.1, from coordinate 1,384 downwards.
GAATATTTCTTAGGGGACCTTCATGATAATCTAAAGTTGGGGAAGTTGCTGTCAGTAACTGCTGTGTAATTTTACTATTCAACGATGCAATCAAAAAATAAACATTAGTGATTATTCTCGGAAAACAAACTGATCCTTTTGTTTCAAAAACTTGATTTTTAACATAACGAAAAGAAACATTGGATGAAGAAATTGTAGACCATGTAGCGCCCTCTAAAAAGTAGAACTCCTTAGAAGGTAAATGATTTCCTTGTTTAGAAAGTTCTGTGTAATTTTTCTCATCGAATGCAATAATGAAATTATTATTTCCATACCATTTTCTGAAAGTACCACCTTTAGCGCATGGATACCATTTGAATTTGTTTTTTAATGCAGATTTGTATTCATTTGTAGTAATATTGAATAACTCGTTTTCAACTTCATGCCATAGCCGAAGATATTTATCATTTGAACCTGTTGCTAAACCTTGTCTTGGATTTGCGTATTTGTTCAATAATTCATTTTCATAAGTTGTTAAAAACAATTCACTCAGCCAATACCCAATCGGGCTACCGGGAATTCTTTTAAAGTCTTTTTGCTTGGCGGTGAAGAACCAGCCACAATTTGGGTTTTGAATAGCTTCGAGGGTTTTGGTTCGTTTTAATTCAGAACTACCAACGTCAACCAAACGCACATACTTTCCTTTTTCTTCAGATTTGGTATTCCAAAATGTAAAAGACGCATTTTGTACGACTTCCCCTCCAATTTCAGGGAAAGTACGTGGACCTAAATGTAGGAGTGTATCAAAAAATGTTTCTATAATGAGTTTTTCTCTAAGCTTTTCATAACTACTCAAAAACATCCAGCTATGTTGATTAATCATTCCAAGAAATCCTTTAGAATGAAGTCCAGCTAAGCCTGCTTCCATAAAGCAAGCCATTAAATCAGCTTTGCTATCGGGATAGTTCTTTTTTACAAAGTCAGCCAGCTCTTTATTCATTGCTCCACCACCCATATATGGTGGATTGTCAACAATGCAATGGTATTTTTTAGATAGAAATAACAACTGATTTATCGCAGTTTTTATCTGGCTTAAGTTAAGGTTTAAAAAAACATCTGAGGTGTTAAGATTACTTTCAAGTTTGGGCAAAAGGGTGATAAGCTCTTTATTCTTGGTTTTCGGAATAATCAAAGATCCTAAATTGGTTGCTTGCCTCATATTCATTAAGTCATGGGCGAGCTCCTCGCTTAATTCAATACCTATTTGCGAAAAAGTACTTTTTAAGTCTTCTTCATCTAAATTCAGGTCAGCATAACAAAGTATGTTGGGCTCAACTTCTTTACGGAATACTCTTCTATGATAAGTTCGTGCCTTCATCATTAATGCCATGCCTGCCAATTGTGC
>CAZHNA010000218.1:0-1898 GCA_964532775.1 uncultured Methanosarcinales archaeon | reverse complement strand
CCTATCATTTCATTTTCAATTTATTATCAGCGCTTTATTAGCATGTGCCCCAACGTTTGCAATGTAATTACTGCAAAACATCATGATGGGTTCGCCATGTATCATTCTCAGGTGAGTAACTACAATATTGTAGATTACACTCCTTTTGGCAGAGATCCATTGGATGAACTGGCATTGGCTTGCAAAAAAAGGGACATACGTTTCTGTTTTTATTATTCTCACCGTGAGGATTGGGAACATCCTTACGCTTACGGAAATTACTGGGATTTTGAAACATCACAACAGGATGGTTTTAATTACGATCCAAAAAAGCCTTTTACCACTTATCTGGATGAAAAGGCCAAACCCCAGTTAAAGGAATTGTTGACTAATTATGGGCCAATAGGCCTTGTATGGTTTGACAGGGGGATGTTTACACACGAACAGGGAATGGAGTTTGTGAGTCTCGTCAGGGAAATCCAGCCAAAATGTATCATAAACGGACGCGTAGGTAACTATAATCTGGATCTGATTGGAGACTATCAGAACATGAACGATAACGGGATGCCTCCCGGAGGTGTTGAAGAGCACTGGGAAACTCCCCAGACCCTTAATGAAACGTGGGGATACAGCAAGTTTGATAAGGAGTGGAAAAGTACTGGAGAGGTGATCCGCAAACTGGTGGAGATCGTTAGCAAAGGAGGCAATTACCTTTTGAATATCGGACCCAGGGGAGACGGGATCATTCCGGAGGCCTCCATCAAAATTTTAAAAGAGGTAGGATCCTGGATGGAAATGAACAGTGAAAGCATTTATGGTACCACTGCCAGCCCCCTGCCTTTCCAGTCCTGGGGATTTTGCACCGTCCGGGATTCACTATTGTACCTGCACGTTTTACAGTGGCCGGAAAACGGGGAGCTGGAAGTGATAGGACTCAAAAATCAACTGTTAAATTGTTACCTCCTGGCAAGTAAAATCAAGCTTAATGTACGAAGGGAAGATACATCAATCTTCATTAGCCTCCCTAAGGAGCAACCCGATATCCATAACACGGTAATCGCTTTACAGGTAACAGGAAATCCTGAATCGGATCCTCCGGTTCTATATGCCAATGGAAAGGATACCATCACACTGGGTCATATTACTGCAGTAACTACCGGAAATGCTGTAAAAAGATACAACCGCAAGGGGAACTTTTTTATTTCCAAATGGAAAACCCCGGAGGATCAGGTTTCATGGATTCTGCAATTGGAGAAACCCATGAATTATAAAGCAAGTATTTCTTATTCCGCACCCTCAGAAAGTGAAGGAGAAAGATTTATTCTTGAATCAGGAGGACAACAACTGGAAGAAAGCATTCAAAACACGGGTGAATCTTTTAATTATCAGTCCTATGAAATAGGAGAATTAAGATTTCAAAAACCAGGAAAATATAAGGTTCTGATACGTCCTGCAAAAACAATAAAAGGTGATCTCATGTATTTTCATTCCTTACAGCTATATCCAGAAAATAATTGATGATGACAGCAGTTGTGACCCAGATTAAAACCACTTTTTAGGGCATACTCTCTGGATTCCTGATAGTCAGATTCATAACTATCATGCAGTTTTATTCCCAGACCATTGTTAAAGATGCTGATAACCAGTATATTACTTCATAAGCTGTACATACGTTTAATTACTTCAGTACAATTAGATCATATAAATAATCGGACGATTATTTAATAAAATCGTCTCTTAACATATAGTCCCATTTAGTTCCAACCAGAGGTTCATTGGATATCCATTTTCTTTTAAATAAACTGATATTTTAATTTTTTATTAATCTGTTAAAAAATAAATCTGACTTTAAAATTTCTTCATATGTTGGAGGTGATAAATACACATAATCCATATATTTTTGCTCTGCGCTTCCCTGT
>CAZHNA010000217.1:0-1904 GCA_964532775.1 uncultured Methanosarcinales archaeon | reverse complement strand
GAAGCAAGGAAAGAGCTAAAGAAGATGGTAATTTTGCAGTGTCTGTAATTATGAGGCATGGAATTACACTGGTTGTTGGAATTGAAACATATGCCTTGTTGTCTGCGTCAAAAGAATCCTGATTTGAAATGCTTATTTCAGTTGTTCCAGTACCAAGATTACTGAGTTTGAATTGCTCTGTATTTCTTTCCTGAATACTAAGTGAAAGCCTATCAGAGAAATCCCCTGATTTAATATCGACATTAACTGTTTTTCTGGAATTGTCATAATTTTTAATTATGCAATTATATTCATAGCCGTTAGCTGTTTGCTCAATCCAGCCGTCAATAATTCCAATATTATCTACAGGACTACCTACTGGAATGAAAGCTACGTTTAGACCATAAGATTCTGCAAGCTGCTTTGATTCTACCGGATCATTTCCATCCCAACTTCCAAAATCAGATAGTACAATAATTCTTCCTCCCTTCTCAGACAGGATTCGCATGCCTTCTGAGATTGCTGCTGAAAGGTCGGTGACTGTTGCAGTTGCTTCTATTTCATCAAGTCGTGACTTAGCATCGCCGGAATTACCTTCCTGTAATGCAATTTCAGGAATGTTCTTTGCAAGGATAATAGTATTTTCCTTGCTCACATAGCCTTCAGCTATACGAACAGCTTCTGCAAAACGATTGTCAGCCTGCATACTCGCTGATGAATCAATAATGATGACTGTATGCTCTCCGCTAAGATCTTCTTCCGATGTCAGGAAAGGAGATGCGGCTGCTGTGGATAATAAAATCAATACCAACAATTGTATTAGAAAAATTGGATCCTTGAATAGTTTCTTAATTGAAGAGAATCTCTTCTTTTGTTCCACTCTCATAAGGAACATCAGGGAAGGCATTTTGATTATAAGGGGCTTTGGACGTAGCAGATATAGAATGATAAACGGAATTAAGCTTGCAAGGGCTGCTAAAGCTAGTGGTGTTCCAAGTTCAAAAGCCATTACCAACGCCTCCTGCTTCCCAGTGTATAGAGGAATGAATCAAAAATAGGTGTATCAGTTGTAATAGTGTAGAAATCCGCACCCACGAGGTCACACACTTCCTGTATATGAGCCAGATGGTCTTCCAGGGCCTGATTGTAATCTTTCTGGAAGCTTTTACTAATGTAGGTTTTTAGCTCATCTTCAGTTTCTAGATCAGTGAGTCTGGAATGGCCATGTAGTGTTAAATCCCGTTCACCTTTGTCAAGAACTTGTATAAGCATAAGATCATGTGAAGAAAAGCGATATAATGCTGCTTCAATTGCCTCCAAGTCCTGCATAAAAACTGAAATAATAATTATCAAAGAACGAGAATGAAATGCTTTATCGTACAGCTTCACACAATTATCAATATCTGTATTCCCGCCAATTTCTGCAAAATTCAGCCTGTCAATTGAATTAAGCAAATGCCTGCGTCCACGTTTGGGTCGGCGGATTTCAATGTCATCTGTAAAAGTAGAAATTGTAAAACTGTCATTGTCTTTTGTTACAAGATAGGCAAAACCTAGAGCAATCATAGAAGCATAATGGAATTTAGTCATTCCTTCTTCTGGATATGCCATGCTGTTGCTGCTGTCAAGCAGGATATGAGTAGTGACAGACTTCGCTTCCTCAAACTGCCGGACATAGAGTTTTTCGGTGCGTGCATAGACATTCCAATCTACTGTACGTAACTCGTCACCCGGGTGATATTCACGATAACCAAGTGTATCTAACCCCCTACCACTTCGTACAGACCTGCGGCTACCTGCATATGAGGTAGACACCCGTTTGCGAACCATCAGGGAAAAACGGTCCAGTTGCTTGAGGAAATTCTGGTCTTTACTATCAGCGTTTTCTTTCATTGGAAGTCCTGCTTCATAATGATGGGTTTATT
>CAZHNA010000216.1:0-1937 GCA_964532775.1 uncultured Methanosarcinales archaeon | reverse complement strand
AATAAAAGAGATACAGAGAGAAAAGGGATAAAAAAGAGTGAGGAACTTGATGAAAAACTGCTTCAGGAAAATCTTGACGACCTGACATCCGAAAGCACCGAAATTCCAGAATAAGTATGAAACTAGAGACAGAAGAGATACCGGGTAACAAAATTAGTGAGATTGATATTTCTGAAGGGAGTACATATGAAGAGGTACTCCATAATCTGGGGATTAATTCAGAAACCGTTTTATTATTAAGTGACGGACAGGCCGTTCCCCTTGATGGGACTGTTGTGCCTGGCACTCTTAAAATTTTGTATATTGCCCTTGGCGGATAAATCAATCCTTTGAAAGGGCTTTCAATTTTTCAATTATGCTAAGCCGAGCATCATTTTCTTCACGGACACGCTCTTCAAAGTGAGAAACAATTTTATCTACCGGAATTGAAAGGCTATATATTTTAGTTGGTCTACCTTTACCGCTAACTTTTTTGTTACTTTCCTCAATCCATTGATTTTTGCGCATTGAGCGCATAGCAACACTTACTTCAGGTTGCCTTAACCCTGTATTCATTTCAATATCAAGAGAAGAGGCTTCTGGCACGCTTTTTAAAAAAGCGATTGTCGTTGCAAGATTTCTAGAAACCCCCAGGTCCCGAAATGCTTCAATTATTTCTTCTTTGGAATCATCTGATCGATTCATGTATACCATCTCGTACCACACAAGTATAGTTCAATAAATATTATGCTAATAAATATTATACGCAGTGGATATAATTAAACTTTGCTATTGTAATAACTCTAATTTATTAAAATTGAAAAATTATAAATAGACCATGCGTTCTATAAATGTGCCTACTTTTTAAGGAAGGTCATTTCAAATGAGTCACTGAAAGATAATTTTTGGATTCCGTTTCCAGAAATAGTTCCATAGAATGACATTTCCAAAACTAACGTTATTCCCACTTTTTAGCTGAATATGAGTATATATACAAAAATAGCAAGCAGAAAGCACTCCTACCCACAATACGCTATCCCATAAGAAGCACACTAAATCCAAAAGTATTTGGGACGCTCTGCTGCCATCAAACACTCCCAAGCCATGAATCACAGTTCAACTCCCATCTTTTTGTTTTAGAGATTAATCCTATTACTCGTTTGAAAGATTTCAGATTCGTACTTTACATATAGACAAATTTATATCTAATTGAAACCATTGTGCATTGGGCAAAAGTCGAACTATTCTGAGATTACATCCATCCCCTCAATGGTTCTCGTCATACGACTTTTGCCTTCTTGATTTCACATTCATTTTAGACACAATTTATGAGAGTGTAATTACCATGACTGGAGTAGATGTACCATATGGCGGCAAGCCAATTAGAGTAGAGATTCCTGAAAAAAACCTTGCCGGGGTGCTCTATCCTTCAGAACCAGAGGCCAGTGAAGATGAAGCGAGCCTTGTTCAGAAGGCATTAGAAAATCCAATTGGAACCGGAAGAATATCTGAAATTGTTAATTCACAAACCAAAATTGCAATTATTGTCAGCGATATCACACGCCCTGTTCCCACAGCAAGAATGTTACCTATTTTGATTGAGGAAATCAGAGAAAACGGCGGGATTTATGAAAATTTAACTATTGTGTTTGCACTGGGATTGCATAGGAACCAAACCGAAGAAGAAATGAAAAGAATTGTTGGTTCTGATATTTACGAGAAAATCAGATGTGTGGAACATAACCCTGAAAACTGCACGCTTCTTGGAACCACTTCAAGGGGTACACCTGTTGAAGTTTTCGAGGAAGTAATGGATGCAGACATAATCATCGGAACCGGGAATATAGAGTACCACTATTATGCAGGATACAGTGGCGGGGGTAAAGCAGTACTTCCAGGCGTTAGTTCCCGCAATTCTGTAATTACCAACCATAAAATGATGCTCCTTGACGAAGCTA
>CAZHNA010000215.1:0-1952 GCA_964532775.1 uncultured Methanosarcinales archaeon | reverse complement strand
TGCCACACTTGAGGGCGGTTATAATATTGAGATGTTCCCAAAATGCTTGTTCAGTTTTCTTGATGGTATCAATCATGATGAGATGAGATTCCAAGAGCGGGAAACAGATTCAACTATACAAACCTATTATGAGTATGAGGGCAGAAAAGCCATGGCTCAGCAGGAGCTTTCAAAACATTGGAAATCGATATAATAAAGGAAAATATAGCAATGAACACAAAGAAATTAGACAAACTTTTTAATCCAAAAGTGATCGCTGTCATCGGTGCGACTGCGCGCGAACATACTGTTGGTTATTCTCTAATGAATAATATTATAGGATCAGGGTTTGACGGCATCGTTTATCCAATAAACCCAAAACGCACGAATGTCATAGGTGTAAAAGCATATGCAAGCATCGATGAGGTCCCTGATAAAGTTGATCTTGCCATTATTGCGACACCTGCAAAGACAGTTCCGGCAATTGTCGAAGCATGCGGACAGGCAGGGGTCTCAGGCATCGTTCTGATATCTGCAGGATTCACAGAAATCGGTGAAGTAGGCAAACTACTCACAAAACAAATTTCTGAAAGTCTAAGAAAATACCGCATGAGACTGATCGGACCGAACTGCCTCGGATTTATCAAGCCCTCGATACACCTCAATGCGAGCTTTGCAAACAAGATGGCTTTGCCGGGTAAGATCGCATTCATTTCCCAGAGCGGTGCCCTTTGCACAGCAATTTTAGACTGGTCTGTAAAGCAGAATGTTGGATTCAGCCATTTTGTTTCTATCGGTTCAATGATAGATGTGGGTTTTAATGACCTGATCGACTACTTTGGCAGTGATCCGTTCACCACAAGTATTGTTATTTATATGGAATCACTCACGGATGCAAGAAGTTTTATGAGTGCTGCAAGAGCATTTGCACGCAACAAACCGATCATTGTCCTCAAAGCAGGAAAAAGCTCAGAAGGTGCGCAGGCAGCAATGTCACACACCGGAAGCCTTGCCGGTAATGATTTTGTATTTGATGCTGCATTCAAAAGAGCTGGTATCGTACGAGTCGACACGATTGATGAGTTATTCCATATCGCACAATCCTTAGCCATGCAGAACAAACCTGCGGGTAATAGGCTCGCTATTATAACCAATGCAGGCGGTCCTGGTGTTATCGCGACAGATACTCTTATTGAAAAAGGCGGTAAGATAGCTAAACTGTCTGAAGCAACGATCGAAGAACTGAATAAGCACCTCTCCCCTAATTGGAGCAAAGGAAATCCAGTTGATGTACTCGGAGACGCAGGACCGGAGCAATATGAAAAAGCTGTCGAACTATGTGCAAAAGATAAAAATGTTGATGGCGTGCTGGTAATTCTTACTCCGCAGGAAATGACCGACCCTACAGGCGTCGCAAAAAAAGTTGCTGGGATTGCAAAAAAATGCCGGAAAACTATCCTGGCATCATGGATGGGTGCAGACGATATTGAAAAAGGACAACAAGTCCTGGAAAGCAACCAAATTCCGGTCTATCAGACACCCGAAGATGCAGTAAAATGCTTCATGTATATGTATGATTATTCCCGGAATCTTGATATCCTTCATGAAACACCTTCACAAATACCCCATGAGTTCAAGCCGAGAAGGGCAGAGGGCAAAAAGCTGATCGATGAAGTGCTTGCAGACCATAGAACTGTGATGACGGAATTTGAAGCAAAGCAGCTGCTGGATTATTATTATATTCCCGTAATAAAGAATGGGCTTGCACAGACAGAGGAAGAAGCAGTCGAATTAGCAGAAAAGATCGGCTACCCGCTTGTTATGAAGATTGCGTCACCCGATATTCTGCACAAAACCGATGTTGGCGGTGTGATTCTTAACATTGTAAACGAAGAGGAAGCACACAAGGCATATAATAAAATATTGAAATCATCTAAAGCTAAGGTCCCTGATGCTGATATTCGCGGTGTCTT
>CAZHNA010000214.1:0-1986 GCA_964532775.1 uncultured Methanosarcinales archaeon | reverse complement strand
CTATTAACTGCTTCATTTGCCTCTGAAGAGTTTGATCTTAAAACAGATTGGATAGAAATAAAATCTGAATTTATACCGCATAAAGTACTAACCAAAACAAGTAATATTGACATAATCCAGGCCATAACGATCTTTGCCACTTATCAAAGAAGGAAAGTTCAAGAACTAAAAGGAGAAAGTGAGAATTTACCCGCAGTAAGTGCTAAAAGAAAGGAGATGCTTAATCTATCTCTCGTGGATTATAAAAGCTATAGGGATCAAATTGTAGCTGGATTCATAAAAGCATCAAAAATCCTGGTAGAGAATCATATTTTCAATTCACGAGATATCCCATACAGTACTCAGTTGGTTCCAATGGCAGCAATACTCGCTAAGCTTGGCAATGAGATTGATAATGTCGGGAATAAAAACAAATTGATGCGATGGTTCTGGTGCGGAGTTTTTGGTGAGTTATATGGTTCTGCTAATGAAAATATATATGCACTTGATATGGTCCAAGTCGTTGACTGGATTAAATCTGACGGACAATAGCCAAAAACCATCTATGATGCTAATTTTTCACCCTCTCGGCTTCATACACTAAGGACAAGAAACAGTGCAGCCTATAAAGGCGTTTATGCCATTCTGATGGATGAGAATACGAAAGATTGGCTTTCTGCTACGAAGATTGATTTCAGCACCTATTTTTCAGAATCCATCGATATACACCATATATTCCCGGTTGCTTGGTGCAATAAGAACAAAATTCCAAGAGGCGACTTCGATAGTATAATAAATAAAACACCATTATCCGGCCGTACCAACAGAATAGTGAGCGGAGGCGCTCCCAGCAAGTATCTTAATAGACTTAAAAAACATGCAGGTGTTTCAGATGAAGAGTTCCACTCCATGCTGGAATCACATGTTGTGGATCCGGACCTAATGTATACTGATGATTTCTATGGTTTCTTCTCAGACCGTAAAGAAAGAATCCTTCAAAAGATTGAACAAGCTATGGGGAAAATGATTGTTCGTGACCAGGATGTTCAGGAAGAGGGAGAATTTATTGAAAATTCCATAGACATTGAGGATGGGGAAGATGAGTGAAAATATCGATCAATTCAAATATAAATTTGATCAGATAGAAATGATTCCACGTTTTTCAACTCATTTTATTAATTTTAGATTAAATAAAAAGAATAAAAAATGAAACGCTTACTATTGTTAGCGATAGCCCTAATATCTTTATTTTTATATCGGTGTGATCAAAAACCTGTTATGACTAAATTTTCATATATTGAAAAGTTTGAAGTTTTTATTAATGAAATTGGGGAAAATTATAAGCAATATACTTTAGATGACTGGATGAATTCTGATTCGGCTTTCGTAATATATAGTAAGGTTTATTATGAAAAGTTCAAGGATACCTTTGAACCAGATGAACTGGATAATGTAAATAGGTTGGTTGGTAAATATGAAGGGTATAAAATGAAAGGGAAGTCTAAGATTTATATAGAGAAAGTGATTGAAAAGGTGGATGAAACAATTGAAAAGACAAAAGGTTTTAAAGAAGCATTGTTTGATAATCTGGATAGTTCTGATAGCAGTGACTCAATTAAGGACATTCGCTAATATAATTACTCCCACGAATTAAACAATAAGTATTATTTAAATAATTAATAAACTTGTTATTATGAATATTGAGAGCATAGTTGTTTTAGTAATTGGCATTATTCTGGCAATCGTTTTTCTTCGTTTTATTACAAAAGTTTTGGCTAAGATTATTGCCTTTATAATTGTTGCCGGCTTTGTTATTGTTGTACTATTTTACTGGAATGGAGGCTTGGTAAATCTTGGGAAAGAAAATTTTATTTTGTATGAATTACAGAAAAAGTATTGTATTGAGAAGCAGGATACCATTAAATGTGAGTGTATTATCGAACCATTAATTACAGATATTGAATCTAAGTATTCTGAAAATGAAATTGAAGAACTTAAAGAAAATCG
>CAZHNA010000213.1:0-1992 GCA_964532775.1 uncultured Methanosarcinales archaeon | reverse complement strand
ATGCCATAAGAAGTAGAAAACGACAGTTAGCAGAAGCATAGTAGCCATATGATAGAAAATGGCCGGGCTTTTGAAAGGAGATGAACGATAATTTTTGTTGCTGTAGTTCATAGTATCATTGGAATTTAGTCAGTAATATATAGAAAGCCTATTTCGATATATAAATTTAATTTAATGTATTAATTATGAACAATATTAACCATTAACAATATTAATCGTGTATATTTGCGCATTCCACAATAAATGATGATAACGGTGAACACGCCTAACTGTAAGCCTGCTGATAGCACATTCATTAAACAATGACTGGGTCAAATCAAAATATGTATAATGTATTAAAGCCCAAACGAATCATATGAGAAAAATGATCCTTCTTATCACGTGTAGCCTTGATGGCTTTATTGCAAAGGATAACGGGAGTATTGACTGGCTTGTTGGGAATGAAGACTATGATTTTGCACCTTTTTTCAACGAAATCGATACTGTCCTGATGGGATTCACGACGTACAAACAAGTACTGACTTTCGGGAACTGGCCCTACGAAGGCAAGGAATGTTACGTCTTTTCCAGAAACTACACCAATCCGGGAGATGAAAATGTTATTTTCTCGGACAATCTCCTTAAAACCGTGGATGAATTGAGAAAAGTGGAAGGAAAAGCTATCTGAGCTATGGGTGGCGCAAAGATAATCTCCGAATTAATCAACGCTAGATTAATTGATGATTTCAGGATTACAATCCAACCTATTTTACTTGGAAGTGGCATTTCGTTGTTTTGCGATATTACCGGAGAAAGCTACCTCAAACTGCTTGATGTGAATAAGTATGATTCAGGCATTACAGAACTGCGGTACTTGCTGGAATAACAATTTTAATGATTTTATGGAAGGAAACAGGTTTGAAAGATCTGGTAATTTTTACCATTCTTTTGATAATGTTATGGTTACAGCAGGTTCAAGGTTGTTTTTGGCTATGGCTGAATCTAAAGTCAAGGAACTTTGTAGTACTCAAGCTTACATGGATACAAATTCCATCTTTTTTTCTCCCAAAATAGCAATTACAATTATCCAACCTTCCATCAACCTCCAATTCCAACACAACCCGCCAAAAACAAGATATATTATACTCCTGTACTAACATTATCCCACCAGAGGGAACTTTACACTCATATAACATCATTTCGAGGAATACATAATGGATTTAGAATTCAGGCTGAAAGCCGCATTCAAAACAAGCGCAGACCCGGCAGCTGGTCGGGAAGCCATTGAGAATTTTATCGCTACTGATGCTGTTGCCCTGCTTTCAAGAGGAGCTCCTGAAGGCGAGGAAGCAAAAATCGAGGAATGGGAAATCGGCAGTGACAGGATTGCATTTACAATTGTTTCCGGCAGGTATGTCCGCGCACACGATGCAATGATTCGCCTGCGTCGCCCCCTTGCTGCAAAGCTTGGAAAGGAATTCCATGTGGGTATTCGCGGAATTGACGTTGAAGAATTCATCATCACTATGGAATCCGACAAGGAAATCGGCAACCTGAAAATCCCACACGTTAAAAATATTGAATATAGCGACGGAAAGCTCATCCTGCAACTCGATGTAGGGGAAAGTGAGATGGAAAACCGTGTTCCTGACAGGATTCTTACTTTGATGGAAGACAAGATCCGCGAGAAGAGCTACGGAGCCAAGGGAGAGCACTGGGATCTGCTCTGGCAGAGCGAGAAGAAAGATATTATCTTCGACGAAGACCCCACACCGGAAATGATGAAACGAGGATGGATCAAACGCGGAGCAAGCCGTGGACAGTGGATTCATGGCCCGCAGTCAACCAAATTATTCCGGACATTCGAGAGAATTGTTCTAGAAGAGCTTCTCGAACCTCTCGGTTACAATGAAATGATCTTCCCGAAACTTATCCCATGGGAAGTCTGGAAACGTTCCGGCCACGCAAAGGGCGTCTATCCTGAAATTTACTACGTCTGCCCACCTAAAACAA
>CAZHNA010000212.1:0-1993 GCA_964532775.1 uncultured Methanosarcinales archaeon | reverse complement strand
ATTCTCAGTATTTTGGTGTTTTGTCTCCAGGCCCTTATACACAATTTACATTTTTTATATCACAAGAGTTTCAAAAAGCCATGGAAAATCCTGCCAGTATTGAAAGCCTGGATTTTACGAATTTAATTAAATCGTTAATGAACAGCAATCCCATTTTTAAAGTATTCTTAAGTCAGGATATGCAAAAATTAGTGAATTCTCAGGATTTTCAAAGTGCTGTTTTACTAAATCAAGATTTTCAAAATTCTATGGTGCCACTTTCCCTGGATTTTCAAAAAGCCTACATGTCTCAAGAATTCCAAACTCTTATGCAAAGTGATTTTTTTGAAGCTGTTTTAGCCAATAACCAGGATTTTCAGCAGAGCATGTTGGGAGCTTTTCAGGATTACGTGGGATGTCTAGGTCTAAATTAACGCATTATCAGGAATCTGTCTTTTGATGGGTCCTGAATTTATTATAGGGGGATGTATGAAAAATTTTAGTAAAATTCTCATCTGCATGGTCTTAGTATTATTGATCGGTATATTAAATGGAGCCGAAAAACCCAAGAATGATAAGATGATTGGAGTGATATTGCCCTTCTCATCCGCTTTTGCCGGAATTGCAAATGAACAGAAGGAAGCTATTGAACTTGTAATGCAGAACTATCCCGACTATGATGTAATTTTTAAAGACAGCAAAAGTGACGCTGCTGGAGCTGTTGTTGCCTTTCAGGAACTGCTGGCTCTCGAAAATCCACCTTTTGCCGTAATCAGCTGTGCCAGCTGGGTAGCCACTGCTTTGCATCCACTGGCAGCAGAAGCGGATATTTTTCATATGGTCATTGCCAGTGCCAATTTCAGTCGAACCGTTCCTAGGCACACAGTCAGATTCACTTTGGATGCATCTCAAGAAGAAAGACAGCTGGCAAATTATCTGAACAAATTCCAGCGAATTGCTATTTATAATATGAATAACAGTTATGGCAACGGTTGGAAGAAAACAATTGAAACAAATTTCAAGGATAAAATCGTGAAGGCAATCGCCTATAATCCTCAGCATAAGGATTTCAAAAACGATCTGCTGGAAATAAAGAATGTCAAGCCTGATGCTCTGGTTATGCTTAGTGCCGGAAATGGTGCTCTCATTGCCAAACAAGCACGCCAGTTGGGCATTACAGCTCAATTTGTTGGTACGCGTCCGATTGAACGTCCGGAGCTTTTGGTAGAAGCTGAGTTCACTAATGGTTTGGTGTTCACATATCCAACTTACGATGTTAATCATCCGATGATTACATTATTTGCCAAAACATACGAAACTGCACCTACAATTTTTGGAGTGGAAGCATATGCATCCATAAAAAGCTTGATAATTGCTTCAAACCAGGGAAACCTTAGCACTTCTGATCTTTTCGATTGGTATGCAGGAAAAACATTTACCGGCGCTTTGGGAGAAATTTATTTTGATGAGACAGGTGATGCTCATTATCCTTACATGTACAAAGAAATTTCTGATGGTGAATTTATTACTGCTCCTTTTCAATTTGAAATGTTATTAAATGATGCTAAACAAGAAATCGAAAAGACTTTCAAGCAGACTGATCAAAATGAACAGCAATCAACTGAAGAGTTACCTGATCCTAGTTTCTTTGAAAAAATTATCAGCAGGAAAGTAACAAACTTCCCTATCGAAATGTGGATCATGAAAAAAGATGGAACTATAATCTATGATGATAACAAATCAGAGATTGGATTGAATATTTTTAGTAATGAGATCTACGCAGCTTATCCATCTTTGGTCAAGGTGGCTCGAACAATGTCTTCGGCTAACAATGGAAATGGTGAATACACATTCCTTGATGTAAAGATGAAGGAAAATGTTACAAAGGAAATAATTTGGGCAACTATTGTCTTGCACGACATCGAATACAGATTAGCCCTTACACATATAAAGAATAATATCTAAAAACTTATATTATTGCTGGTGTAATTATTGTTGCCGCTGTTATTGGAAA
>CAZHNA010000211.1:1768-2012 GCA_964532775.1 uncultured Methanosarcinales archaeon | reverse complement strand
GTCCACGCCATGACCCTGCCACTCGATATTTATTCCGGCTTCACGAAATGCAAGATCGGCAAATTCACGAACAGTATGCGTCTTGCCGGTTGCAATCACAAAATCATCCGGTTCAGATTGTTGGAGAATCAGCCACATACATTCAACATAATCAGGTGCATAACCCCAATCACGTTTTGCGTTAAGATTACCCAAATACAGTTTTTCCTGTATTCCTTTAGCCATGCGGGCTACAGAAATTGTA
>CAZHNA010000211.1:0-1758 GCA_964532775.1 uncultured Methanosarcinales archaeon | reverse complement strand
TAATCTTACGTGTTACAAAATTTTCACTTCGTCGTTCTGACTCATGATTAAATAAAATTCCATTACAGACGAACATGTTGTAAGCCTCTCGATAATTTTTACCTATCCAGAAAGCGTACAATTTGGCCACACCATACGGACTTCTTGGATAAAAAGGAGTTGTCTCTTTTTGAGGGGTCTCCTGTACCATACCATAGAGCTCTGAGGTAGAAGCCTGGTATATTTTTATTTTCTTTTCCAACCCAAGTAGACGGACTGCTTCAAGAATTCTCAATGTGCCAAGCGCGTCCACTTCTCCTGTGTATTCTGGCACTTCAAAAGACACCTGAACATGGGACTGCGCAGCGAGATTGTAAATTTCGTCCGGTTGAATTTCTCTTACGATCCTGATTAAACTACTTGAATCAGTAATATCTCCATAATGTAGATTTATTTTTCTGCCCTTATGACTATTTTTGATCAATTCATCAATATACAGATGCTCGATTCTTCCTGTATTGAATGAGGAACTGCGCCTGACAATACCATGAACTTCATAGCTTTTTCCCAGCAGTAACTCTGCTAAATAGGAACCATCTTGACCAGTAATTCCAGTAATAATTGCTTTTTTCATTTTAGTATCACCTTATTTTCTAAATCTGGTTTGTTTAGTTCTTGAAGCAAATTATATGAATGGGTAGATGCGCCATATTTTATTAAAAAAGTATTTTTTGAAAACTTTTGAAGGTATACATAGAGTCGTTAATTTGGTCGCATGAATATATTTGGAAGCGCTCTTAATTATTATATATTATCGCAATATGTAATTATATTATTCACTATGTATATAATCATCTTGCATTTTGATGACTCATCATAATTTTTGCTAATTCAGTTATTGTTGTAGTAGCATACCATCCTAGCGAGTTGATTGTCGCTGGATTTGAAACCAATACCTGATACTCTGCCTTAAAGTTTCTCTTTTCCCTGACATAGCATTTCCAATCCTTATTAATTATCTTAAAACATTCATCAAGCCATCTATCGATAGAATATGCTTTACCGGTTCCAATCGTCGCCTCAAATATCTTATCTTGTCCAATAAGGGTCATTATTCCTTCTGCAACATCTTCAGCGAACGTCCACTCTTTCCTCACAGAAATGTCGCCTAACTCAAGTATTTCCACACTACCTTTAGTAATTCTCCGCACTACCTGAGCAATCTTCTGGCATACATGCTGCTCTCCTCGCAAGGGGCTTTCATGATGAAAAAGATAACCAACATAGGTCTGGATTCCCATGTTACGGAAGTATCTTGCCAGATAGACCGAATAGTTTCTGACCGCTACATAAGGACTGTCGTGGCCAAAAGGGTCCGTCTCAGATATGGGGTTCCCATTATTCACAAACTGCAGGCCACTGCCTGTTATGAATACCTTACTGCCGGGAGACCATCGTTTGATAGATTCCAATATATTAATAGTTCCAGTACCGATTGTGGCATGTTGTTCATAAATCGCATCATGCCTCGTTGTTGATGCAGCTGCAAGATGGAATACCATTGCCGGATGATGACTTCGAATAAGCTCTTCTACAATTTCAGGTGAAGCAACATCACCGTGAAGCCAAGGGCCACTCCTCGATATACCGATGGCCTCTATCCCCCGCTTGTGACAAGCCTCAGATAGATAGTATCCATCCTGTCCATTTGCCCCGAATATTAGTGCCTTCACTGGCCAGACACCTTTTCCTTGGAGATGATTTCTATCTTAGGAAGTG
>CAZHNA010000210.1:0-2103 GCA_964532775.1 uncultured Methanosarcinales archaeon | reverse complement strand
TCTACTCCTACATCACATTCACTTGTAGGAACAATGCCTTCATTCGCAAGGAAAGCTGTCCTCTGGAAACCTGATGTATTTGATCCGTCCACAACAATTTTTCGCATTATATGAAGCTGGTCAACTGGTTGCATATCAAGAAGTTTTGCAACGGTGAGCGCAATTTCAAGAGCTTCAGGGTTAAGTTCGGATGGTGGCTCTTCGTCATATTCCACCAGACAAGTAGTATCGTATCCCTTGTACATATAGCGGCGATTTACCTTAAGCTGCTCCACAGCAGCCCGATCCTTTTCTCCCATTTCGCTTTCAGTAACACGCATATAGCGGAAGAACTCAACATTTGATTCCGAAGTGTCACGAAGAACTGTAGGACAATGACAAAACAGTTTTTCTTTTGAATCAAGTTGCTGGTGGATTTCCAGCCCGCATTTTAAACCAAGTTTCCTGTAATCAATTTCAGCGCTCATGGGAACATCACCGATTAATAAGAATCCGCTATCATGGAATTGTTTGAAAGTATAAATTCATTGTGAACAACCACAGCCACTACCCTGTTTATCTTGTTCACTTGTTTTTGGGGATTTTACTTCCCATTTCCTTCTAGTGACCACATTGCGAAGTTTGGGACGTGCTTTAGCCATACGATCCTTAAGAGCTTTCATTACATCTTCATCCGTTTCAGGGAACTGGATATCAATGTGCTCTCTTGGTGGTTCTTCCTCGGCTTCAAGTGTACGAGACATATCAGGTCTCTTCCGCACTTCACCAGAAATTGATGCAATGGCATCCTTCCATTGGGAAGCCCAGGGCTTGTCCAGAATTTCTGAATGGTGGACTTCATCCCTTTTTACTTTCATCACATCGTCGGGACATGCGTTGACACAAGCACCGCAATAGGTACACATTTCAATTCTTGCTGCAATGTTTGTACCATCATCTGGAACATACCACAAGTGTGAAGGGCAGATATTGAAACAAGCATGACATCCTGATGGGTCACATTTTTTGACATTGGTGTCAATAAGCATCAATTCGCCTTCAAATGGCTTGGAAATATCTACTGCATCATATGGACATACAATTTTGCACCAGCCGCATACAGTACATTTGTCTGGATCGACTTTTGCAACACCCTTTATTTCAGGTGCTTCACCTCTTCTTTCTCCCTTTACAGTAATGGCATCCTCAGGACAGAGATCGGCACACAAGACACAATAATCACAAAGATCTTCGTCAACAAGTAATTGTTCAAATGGGAAAGGATCTTCAGGAATAGGTTCTTTTTCCAGAAGCAGGAAAGCCTTGCAGAATCTGGCACAAAGTCCACACAAAGTACATTTATCCATATTTATCTCGATTTCCCCGTCTTTGCCTTCTTTGAAAGGTGCAACTTCTTCTTTGGTAGGGAAATCATACTCCACTGATATTGCATCTTCCGGACAGGAAGTCATACAAATATCACAGGGAAGACATTTTTCATTGAAAGAAACATCCCATTCAAGTTCAGGATATTCCTCATCTTCAGGAAAATCTCCTTCTGATTCCATCTTAAAAGCGGAAACCGAACACAGGTTTGCACACATGGAACAAAAAGTACATTTGTCAAGATCCATCATCACAGGTGGAATATCCATTCCCTTTGCAATATCATAAATCGGACCCAGCTCAAGTGCCTCAGTGGGACATACATCCACGCATATTCCACATCCAGTGCAGCGTTTATAATCATAATCAAGGGTTTTTTTCCCCTTATCGGTTTTCAGGCGGTAAAGTATGTGAGAACCTTCCACATCCATATCCCTTAACACATCAAGAGACTTTTCCTCATCACTCATCCTTTGCCTCCGGAAGTTCGGAACCTACAGGACCAAGTTCACTTAGTTCATCGACAAAATCCTCAATGGAATGAGCAAATTTCTCTCCTTCAGATGCTGAAATCCATTCAGCTCTAAGCCTGCGTGGATCAAGTTCCATTTCTTCCAACAAGGAGGCAACATTCTTCATTCTCGTTGCAGCGTGGTAATTGCCATTAACATAGTGGCATTCTCCTAACCTGCACCCTGCAATCATAACACCATCTGCACCTTTTTCAAGGGAATGAAG
>CAZHNA010000209.1:0-2107 GCA_964532775.1 uncultured Methanosarcinales archaeon | reverse complement strand
GTGTATCAAAATGGTTTTGTTTTTCATCTGTTTATTTGACTCTCTTATATCATTCTTGAGCCATACAAATTAACATCGAACCACATTTATATAAAAATCAGCTTCTTCATATGAAATAAATAGGAAACTCACACAATTTTATCATACCTCGTCAGGCAACACATAAGGGGGACGATATTCTCGGGTCAGATAGGAATTTGCATTATCGTCATCTATGAATCTTTCAGAATACGGATTAAAAGTAAGTGTTTGTCCAGTGCGATATGCAATATTTCCAAGATGCATCATGGCAGTTGACATATGCCCTTCTAATATATCTGCATTAAGGTCCTCCATTCTTCTGGATCTAACACTGTCCATAAAATTACTAAAGTGAGTATATTCAGGTTCTCTAACCTTAACAGAATCATCAGCTTCTGCCTTTGCAAAGTCTTTTAATGTAGGCAAGTTGGGATCCGAACTTGACATACTTGGGCCCGGTTCGTCTTTTGTGCCAAAAAATGTTTTAAATCCTCCCTCCCCCAAATGCATCCATCCTTCAGAACCATAAAAAAAGCATCCACTTTTTGAACCAAATTCAGGATTTGTATATAAACTACGGACTTCAAGTTCCATAATAGTTCCATCATCATACTCAAAAGTAGCTGTTTGTAGATTCGGTATTTCCTGATCTGAATCCTCCCACACATAAAAACCTCCTGTGCATTGAATCTTTACCGGGTGAACGTGTTTATTCATTCCCCAACGCACTTTATCCATTTGATGAACCCCGTTGTTTCCAAACTCTGTGGTACTGGTGTCCCAGAACCAGTGCCATTTATAATGAAATCTATTTTCATTAAAAGGACGATAAGGTGCCGGCCCAAGAAAACGATCCCAGTGAACTCCTTCTGGAATTGGACTATCCTTTACGTGTCCGATATTGCCTCTATGTCCGTAAACAATTCCTCTTCCCAAATAAATATCGCCCAATTTTCCATCGTGTAATAATTTAACAGCTGCCTTAGCAACCTCATTGCTTCTGTTTTGTGTGCCAACCTGGACAATACGATTATATTTTCTGGCTGCCTGGACCATTTTTCGTCCTTCATCAATGTTATACGATATTGGCTTTTCAACATACACATCTTTCCCTGCCTGGCACGCCCAAATGCTAAGTAATGCATGCCAGTGGTCGGGTGTTGCAATTGAAACAACGTCAATATCCTTATCATCTAAAAGATCCCGAAAATCTACCACCGTTTTTGGTGTGTTGCCGCCTATCTCTTCCACATTTTTTACTGCTTCCGGGAATAACCTTTCATCAATGTCGCATAATGTTGTAACCCTCACATTCGGCATTGAACTATAATTTAAATAGTGGCCCCCACCTCCATAGAGACCTCCCTTGCCCCTCACTCCAACAACTGCAACGTTTATGGTATCATTCGGGCTTTTTTTTGCGAATCCGCTTTTCACAACAGGAACACTTAACATTAAACCTGCTGCTGTTGTTGTAGTTTTTTTTAAAAATTCACGACGATTTGTTGATTTCATAGTTATATCTCCTTTCTTTTTATACTATACTTTATAATATATAATCTCTGCTGAATAAATTATATGGTCATTTTAGTTTCAAATAGAAAAAATAATCTTACAACCGATTTTACAAAACAAGGAAAAAACGAAGTATTACAATTCCTTAATTTTTATATTTTTAAACAAAACTTTTTTATCTGATTGTCCCCGATGACCCTCACATTGCAACCCAATGAAACCAGATGCGGAAATGTTGTCGGTTGTATCTACTACTGCTAAAACTCCGTTTACCCAGGATTTTATTTTTTTACCGTTCATTATTATTTTATAATGATTCCAATCCATTGGCTTGAAAGATTTGCGTGCTGCTTCATTGTCTTCCAGAGTTATTAACCAACCACGATTTCCTTCTTCATATAAACCACCAAACCACACGGTCACTTGGATTCACTTCAATTTGATAACCCCATAAACGACCTGCTTCCCAATAGTTTTTCTTTGTAATCAAGAAGCCGTTTCCATTGATAACAATCATGCCTTCCTCAACATGAAAATCAGCTTTGTCGCCCAAAACTTTCCATCCATTCAG
>CAZHNA010000208.1:0-2133 GCA_964532775.1 uncultured Methanosarcinales archaeon | reverse complement strand
CAGAAACCACATTTAGTGGACCTGTGGGATTGGCAGAAACAAATTCTAATATCGCTTTTTGTTTGTTACCATAATTACTGGAACCATAATCAGTGTACATGACCACTGGCATTAATTGATGATATACATAGTTACTCATAGTGAAATTGATGAAACCTGCTCCGGCGATGTTCACAACTTTATAATCCCGTTTACGACTAAAAGCAGCACTGATCATATTCGCCAGATCATGTGGTTTCTTCTTATTGAGTTTACTTGTTACCATTGCAATATTTGTAGAAAAATCACCATGCTCGGTATTTTTGGGTACTTCAACGGTATAACGGTCATTATATTTTAATCCGAGCTGAGTCATTACATCTTCAATATCTGACCGGATTTTATCTCTCAACATGTTTACTCCTCTCCTCCGTCATCTCCAGTTGATAAATTCTGTTGAGTATGCCGGCGTAACTTCAACGAAGCATCCCACAATTTTTCAATGTCATAATGTCCACGTGTTTCATGATCAAAAATGTGAACAATCACGTTTACCATATCAATCAGTATCCAGTTTCCCTGAGAATAGCCTTCTTTTCCCAGAATATAGATACCTTTTTTCTTGGCACTTGCTACAATATTGTCGGCAATCGCACGGTTATGAAGCTCTCCGCTCCCTTCACAAACAAGAATTGCGTCTGTATAATCTGTCTTTCCTTCCACATCAAAGGTACGGATACTTTCCGCTTTTTTCTCTTCAGCCCACTCAATCAGCAGGGCAATTTGTTCTTTCAATGAAATATTCATAACACCTCTATTTCTTAAAATAATTTATATAATCTTTGCCAAGGATCAGTTCAAATTCGCAGGGCGAACCTTCCTTTTTGGCGGTTATCACTTTTTCTATTCCAGTTACTTCCTTTAAATATGCAAGTCTTGCTGACTGCCCTGGAAGCACCTGCCTGATTACGATTTTCGTTTCCTGATGAATGCAATTTGGGTTGTCGGTATTTCCCCATGATTTCACATTTATCTTTTTCATATCAAGAAGCTTACTGGAAACCTCTTGCGCTACATTTGAAATCCCGCATCCATTTAATACTACGATATACACTTCCGGTTTTGGCGTTTTGTCTTCAACAACTTCGGGCTGCTGATATGGATAAAAAATATATACCATAATCACTGCAAGGGCTACCAGAAATATCAATTGCATCCCTTTCTGAGATTTACCCGATTTCTGTGTCAGATTTTTTTCAGACATCACGCTTGTCAAATTGTTCTTTTAACCGTTTGAAGGACTTTTCAAATTCTTCCGGTATCACGCGTGTGCCGGATATTGATGTCATAAAATTGGCATCACCTTCCCAGCGCGGTACTATGTGTGCATGCAGATGCTGCTCAATGCCTGCTCCGCCTGCTTTTCCAATGTTCATTCCCAGATTCATTCCATCCGGGTGATACTCTTCATCAATCACTTTCACTGTTTCCTGTAAAAGTTCAAAAAAGTCTCTGCTTTCTTCCAGACTAAGTTCATCCAGCCTGCTGACGTGTCTGTTTGGCACAACCAGTAAATGCCCGTTATTGTAAGGATACAGATTCATGATAACGAAGCTGTGTTTACTACGATAGAGCACCAGATGCTGCTCATCATTTTCCTTGCTTTCTTCAAGGCAAAATACGCACTTGATATCTTTTGCTTCTGCAACATATCGCATACGCCAGGGCGAATACAAAATATCTTTCATCTAATCAACCTGTTTTTCAAGTTCTTTCAATTGTTCCACAGAGTTTACTCCACTCGCTTCAGCTATGTCATCGAGGATCACAGAAGAAATGTGATTACCTTTCTTACGCAATATTTCCAGTGTATCAGTAAGGTAATATTCACCTTGCTTATTGTCGTTATTCAGTTCTTTAAGGCTTTCCCTTAGCTCTGCTGCATTATAACAGTATATTCCTGTATTTATTTCGCTGATCAACCTTTCCTGATCGCTGGCATCCTTAAATTCTACGATTTTAACGAACCCGCCGTTTCTATCTCTAACGATTCTTCCATATTGCAGAGGATCCGGCATTTTTGCTGTGAGGACGGTACATGCTGCGCTTTCTTTTGTGTGAATATCAAGCATTCTTTTCAGTGTTTGCTCTTTG
>CAZHNA010000207.1:0-2165 GCA_964532775.1 uncultured Methanosarcinales archaeon | reverse complement strand
ATGGTTCTGATCCAGCTAAAGTCAAAGGAGCCATGGTAGAATATCTCCAACTCGTAGATCGATTCTACGAAAACAATAAATATGACCTGGCACCACAGCAATATGAAGCAGCGAAAACAGACTTTGAGTATTTCATGATGCTCATAGAACTGGCAGAGGCGTATCGCAAAGAGGTGTGATTCGAGGTTAGCTATTGTTAGTTATCGCATACACCCACTTATGAACACCGTTGACTGTACCGAGAGATTATCGAGTATTTATTGTAGTCGAGAAGCACAACTGAAAGGCTTAGATAGCAGCTTTCAACCCGCAATGCTCAGGTAAGATCATGGGAAAGGTCGATGGTTCCAGTTATGCACTAGATCTTACTTTTAACGAATCCTCTTCTTTATCAAGTTTCCTATAACAATTTTATCACATCGAAGAGGGAAATTTGAATACGATAATCCTGATCTTTGCTTGGTTTAACATACAGAATATATTTTCTGAAAAGATTTTTATGATTTAAAATCAATTATCTGCCAACTTGATATTGGTTGATGATATTGTATCGATTTTATCGCATATACTCATTTTTACCTCATCGATTTTTTTATACTTTTGTGCAATTTCATGCTGTCCATGAATATTTAAGCTCCCATCAGAATTTACTGGAATCCGAACCTTGACATTATCGAGTATAGTAAAAGAAAGCTTAGTAAATTCATTTTGTCCACTATGTCCTGCTCTGCCTTTTTTCTTACTCCGAAGAATTGGCTCAACTGTATATTTTATAAATTCATAGTCAATGTTATCAACTTTTGGTACAAGCAAAAACCTATCTTCATTGATCGTGAATTTCCCATCAAGGATTGTAATTTTACCCGCTATGCCATTTCGTGATAATGAAATATATCTTCCCTCATAGTCATAAAAGTCAACGTAAGCCAATGGCTTAATATTGTTTGCAGACCATACGGGATTTCCCCCTTTGTATTTATTGCAATATTTTTTAGTACAGCTTCTTCCTCGTTTATACTTGAATAATTCGTTCATTGGAATTTCAGCATAATTATAATCTGTCAGTGTAATATTTATATAGCTTTCAAACAACTGGTTCCTATATTCCAGTAATTCTGTTTTTCGCTCTTCAAGCTGAGTGTATTTTTGTGCAACTTCTTCTTGGGCTGTAAAATTATAACTACCATCATCATTAACAGGTACAGGAATTTCTACGTTTTTGATTCTGGTCCAAGTAACCGAGGGAACGCTACCATCTCTTATAAGGCTCTTAAAAAGTGGCTCTAAAATATGACTAAAATAATTAAGAGATAACTGATCGCTTTTGGGAATTAAAATCGCTCGATGACCACCAACATTGTATTTCCCCGTTAATAACTCAACCGTTCCAGCATGAACACCATCTGTGGTATAGGTTAAATTCGGAGTTTCATAATCATAGGTTGCTATCTTAGAAAAGTCCCCAATGGTGGTACCTGTATAAACGGTATAATTCCCCTTATGGGCATTGCAATACTTTTTTGTATAGGCACTATTACCTCGCTTATTATCAAACAATATATTCAATGGAATGCTTGAAATTTTTATATCAGACATGCCAAATCCTCCTTATACTCTTGCATCCCATCAACGATTGAATCTATAAGCGTTTGCAATTCTGGTATGGTTAAGATGATTGTGTCCTTTTTGAAACCAAGATCAACCTTTTCTTTCTCGGTCCAGTAATTATCAATGATCCAGCTCTGTCCAACATTATCATAAAACTCATCTATCGAAATAATCTTGCATTTCTTGTCGATATAGGGATTTTCATCCTTATCATAACTTATAGCTTTGAATATGGCCTTATTAGGGGATGCCTGATATATCCTGTATTGGTTCACAGCTTCTTCCATATGGTTTTCATCTGTTTCAAATCTGTTTATATCTAGTGTCTCTCCTGTACTATTGCATATGTATGTAAAAACCGGCGTTGTCTGTCGCTTTGTTTTTCCAAGATCGTCAGTATGTTTCTTTTTAAGCACAATAATAAAGGTTTTTTTAGGAGTACCAAAGAAGGTATTGATTGGCAAACTGATTACGCCTTCGATGCAGCATGTTTTGAGTATGAATCTTCTCAGTTTGGTATTAGCGATATTGTAAAGAATACCATCAGGAATGACGAC
>CAZHNA010000206.1:0-2175 GCA_964532775.1 uncultured Methanosarcinales archaeon | reverse complement strand
CCGCTTCAAATGCAAATCCAATAATCCAGATAAACGCAGCAACAATATCTATAAGTCCAAATGGTTTTCCAGTAGTGTACTGTGCACCAAGAAGGGGGGCAGAAACAAACCACATTAATACACCCTGCAATAAAAAGGTTTGAAAAAAACTAAACCACCAATAGCGCTTCTCCCCATAGTCTTTTCTGAATTTCTTATACCTGAAATCTTCACCCTTGCCCCAATTTCTCATGCCCAGGAAAATAGAAAGTCTTAACCCCCAAATCAATAGCAAGCATACTATTACAATCTGACGAGCTTCCAGGCCATCTGTTCTAAGAAAATAGAAAACTCCGGCAAGAACAAATCCAAAGCCCCAGAAAGGATCAACGATACTTACATTCTTAAAGAGTATACTAAGGATCCACAATAAGGTCATCATGGTCATTATAACCAGAAATCCTTGCAAATATATTTGAATGAAACTCATTGAATTTTAAACTATTCGTACATAAATGCCACAGAAGCAGCCCCGATCCCGGCATTAGCTCCAATAACTGGTGAGATATTCACAGTGGCCAGAGGTTTTTTTGAACTTAGTGCTTCCATTTCCTTCCCATACCATGCTGCTCCATCTGGGTTATTGGCATGCAGTAGAATATAATTCCATATTCTCTTATTCTCACTGATTTCCCTGACATGCTTAATTACCTTCTCCATATTGGATTTCTGGCTGTAGGTTTTCCCGAAAATCAGAGAATTACCATCAGCATCCATTGACACTATTGGTTTTACATTCATCGCTTTGGCAAGCATACCTTTGAGCGGTGAAACTCTCCCTCCTTTGATCATGTATTTTAAAGTTTTTACACTGACAAAGATTTTAGTGTCGGAAACCCATTTTTTAGTTTTTCCCAGTATTTCATCAAATTCCTCACCCTTCTCAATTGATTGTGCAATTCGAAGTACAAGGAGACCCAGGGCACCTGAAACATTTCTTGAATCTATGACAGCAATTTTTTTACCAAATTCTTGACTTACTTTTTCTGCAGCATTTACACTGCTGAAATAGGTGCCGCTAAACTTCTCAGTAAGGTGAATAGCAATAATTGCATCGTAATGACTTGCTAAATGTGAGAATAGGTTACGGAACGATTGCTCATTAACCTGCGATGTTTTTGGAAAGTTGCTACTGTTCTTCAATTTCTCATAGAACTGCTCACCTTCAATTGTGACCTTGTCCAGATAATGATTCTCACCAAAATTTATGTTGATGGGAAGCATGTGGATCTGATGTTCATCGAATAATTCAGCTGGTAAATCACAGGCTGAATCAGTGACCAGGGCTATTTTTGCCTTACGATTATATAAGGCCTGACCCTGCCGGATCATGTCATCAGCCTTTTGAAAAGTTATAGTTCCATAATTCTGTAGTTCCTTGAACAGGAGTGAAGGATTATCTGTATGTACATGTATACGGCTGGTTTTTTTTGCTCCTGCAACAACAACTGAGTCGCCGTGTTCCTGAAGTATTTCGGATAGAGAATCATGTTCGATATTGAGATCCCTCAGGATTCCTTCGGTACAATAACGGAACCTGACATTCTCTGGAATTTGTTCTTCCTCATGCTGGAAAACCTGGTTGCTATAATCAGTGTTGACTAAGTCTCTGATATTCTTCGACTTAATAAAATCGATCATACCCTGGATGAAAAGGAAGAAAGCATTGGCTCCTGCGTCAACCACATCAGCTTTTTTCAGTACTTCCAGTTGCGATTTAGTGTCAGCAAGGGTTGTTTCCAGAATGCTTTTTGATTTCAGGAAAAGCTGGTTAAAATCTGTAAACTTTGTTTTATTAGTGTCGATAAAATCTGCCCAGATCCTGATAATTGTCAGCATGGTTCCTTCCACAGGATCTGATACAGCTTTATATATGTACTTAACAGAACGTTTAATGCTTTCTATGAAGTGGTTTATCGATACTTTCTGAAATTCACCCGTTTCACAACTCATTCCGTATAGAAACTGAGCGAAAATGATTCCTGAATTACCACGGGCGTTAACAAGGCTTGTTTCTGCAATTGCATCAGCCATGTTCTTGTAGGATCTCTCCGGTTTTAGAGTTTCAATTACAGACCGTACCGTTGAGGCCATGTTTGTTCCGGTATCCCCGTCTTTAACCGGAAAAACATTTAT
>CAZHNA010000205.1:0-2220 GCA_964532775.1 uncultured Methanosarcinales archaeon | reverse complement strand
CTGTACAAGCTGCGGTAATTGTATTGACAGCTGTCCTGTGGTGAAGTTTAGGTGAGTGGCCAACCAGAACATTTATAGACTATTTCTAACAATGTGACTTGGTGATTTTTTGGTTAAAAGAGCATTGCTGAGCGTTTCTGACAAAACTGGAATTGTCGAATTTGCGCGTGGGCTCAAGCAACTTGACATAGAAATAATATCCACCGGAGGCACAGCAAAAATCCTCCGTGACGAAGGCATAGAAACAACTGACGTATCAGATGTCACCGGATTCCCTGAAATGATGGGAGGCCGGGTCAAAACACTACATCCACACATACACGGCGGACTGCTGTGTATGAGAGAGAACCCGGATCACATGGAAGATGCTGAAAGGCTCTCCATTGAACTTATCGACATGGTTGTCGTGAATCTCTATCCGTTTGAGAGTACCATTTCAAAAGAAGGGGTTAACCTCGAAGAAGCCATTGAAAATATCGACATTGGCGGACCCACACTTCTGAGAGCATCGGCCAAGAATTACAGTGCAGTGACTGTAGTATCTGACCCTGACGATTACGGACAGATTCTCAAGGAACTTCGCTCAACAGGCGTAACTTCCCTTGAAACACGGGAAAAGCTTGCAGTTAAAGCATTCAGGCATACTGCCAACTATGACAGCACCATTGATGCTTATCTTAGTAAAACACTGCTGAATGAAGAAGTGCTTCGCCTGAATTTTACCGAAGGCACGAAATTGAGATATGGTGAAAACTGGCATCAGGAAGCAATGTTTTTCAAGGACCCTGCGATTGAAGGGCCTTCACTTTCCAACTGCAGACAACTTCACGGAAAGGAACTTTCCTATAACAATTACATCGATGCTGATAATGCTCTCCAGACAGTAAAGGAAATAGGCAACGACAACCCCGCAGTTGTTATCGTAAAACACAATAACCCATGTGGACTAGCCACGGGTAAAACCATGCGTCGGGCTTTGGAAGCTGCATGGGATGGAGATCCTGTTTCCGCATTTGGAAGCATAATCTGTACCAACACTGTTGTTGATTTACAAGCAGCTGAGTATCTCAAAGGCAAATTTGTGGAAATAATTCTTGCCCCGGGCTTTGAAGCTGATGCGCTTGAATTCCTCAAAAACAAGAGCAAAGATCTGAGGCTGCTGGAACTTCCGGAACTCAATGAGCCCTTTGGCGTGAATTCTACCTACAAATGCGTTGTAGGCGGTATGTTGAAGCAATCCCGCAACATCGGTCTTTACGAAAAATGGGACTGTGTCACAGAAGCACCTTTCCCAGATGAGAAAAAAGCACTTTCCGAATTCTGCATTGCAGCCTGCAAGAGCACCAAATCCAATGCGGTAAACCTTGCATACGAATACGATGACGGATGCTACATTATGCTGGCAATGGGTGCCGGACAGCCTAACCGTGTGGATTCCATACGCAAGCTTTCCGCAACCAAAGCCCACGAGAACCTCAAACTCATCTACGAGAGGGAAAAACCCGACGTTGACTTTGAGGAATACTGCAATAATATAATGTCCGAGTGTGTTATGGCATCCGATGCTTTCTTCCCATTCGATGACAGCATCATCCATGCAAACGAGCACAACATCAGATACATAGTATCTCCGGGCGGATCAATCCGTGACGAAGAAGTGATTGCCACTGCCAACAAGCTAGGCGTTTCACTTGTATTTACCGGAATGAGGCATTTTCTTCACTGAATTTAAACTTTATTGGGCATTTCCACTTCATGCCTCGGAGATTGGGAACTAAACCGAAAAGAAGTGGAATACTCATACTTTTTTTGCGACTATTATATAGCCATATTAACTGTTTGGTGGACAATTCTATTTTTGAAAACAATGTTTTGATATTTGACGCACAAAAATGACATATTTGTATAATGCTAAGTATAGGGTATAGTGCAAGGTAATATCATGCCAAAAACCCAAGATTCAAAAAATAAGGCTATCTACAACAATTCCGAAGAGTGTTGCAGATCTTAAAGAATGATGAAATATAAATTATCCGCACATCTTGAAAGAAGGGTTGATAAACATTTTAAAAGGTGGTTTTTTGAGTGACATATCTCCATGTCTTGTTATGAGTGAACTATCAGGATAACCATTCCTACGAGTTGTTCTTTTTATACTTCGTTCGTGTTTTCCTGCACCCGATTGTTCGATTGCTTCTTGTTCCATAACTTCGTTTAAGA
>CAZHNA010000204.1:0-2237 GCA_964532775.1 uncultured Methanosarcinales archaeon | reverse complement strand
CGGGTAATGTTAAAATCTCCGTCCTCATTCCGGTCAAAGATCTTCCCGTTGGTGCTGTGTACCTGCGAACTTTCCGGGACATAAACATAGATCACTTTCTTGCCTTCGTAGTCTATCACCTCGGTCGACAAGTAAAATGGAGAACTGAGCTTTTGCGGATTATTTGCACTGGTTACAATATTGCTGATAATATCCTGAACGCAATTTTCAATCACTCCTTTCACAGTGCCGTCATTCTTCACGCCCAGCAGTATATGACCACCTCTGCGATTGAGAAAAGCACATATAGTTTCAAAGGCATCTTTGTTCAGTTCAAACTGGGAGGTCTTGAACTCAACTTCAATGCCTTCGCCTTTTTGCAGTATGTCTTGGAGTTTTTCAGGGGTCATTTAAAATCTCGTTTGAAGAACATTGCATCTGGACTATCAGTAGACTCATCAATTACTACATTGTTCCCATTATCAACCTCTCCACCTCACGGGTTGATGAACCCATAGTAACAGATACATAATGTCTGATGCGGTTTTCAGGATAATTATAAATGAGAACTAATTGGAGAAAGGTGTCGGCTTGTACGTGTTCTTCCGGATTTGACCAATTGCGTTTTTTGTTCTGATGGACGTATGTAACGAACTTATGTTCACTGTCAAACTTGATCAGTCCTTTATCTATACCTTGTTGCAAAAGTTCCATATTATTCCTTTTCCAGTTTCAGGTGTCCGCAAACTTCATTCAGCACTTCACACGGGTTCACATCAATTGCTAAAGCAATCATGTAAAGCTCGTCTGCTCTCAATTTTGCAGATTGGTTCAGTGTCAATTCACTTAATCTCGATGTACTAATATTGGTTCTTCTGGCAACCTCCGCTTTATTCACCGATTTTTTTGTCAGAAATAGTCCAAGATTTGTCATGTTGTTATGAGTTTCGGTTCAGGATACAAATGTAGAATTAAATATTAATTATTCAGAAATTCTTGATTTATTTCCTGTTTTTCTTAATCTCCGTGTTGTGGTGGTGGGAAAGCAAGCACATCTGAAGGTCGTCCTTTTATTTTTTTTCTTTTTGACCTGCTCTCTAACTTCCCAGGGCCTTATCATAAACATCAAAAAGTAGTGCTTCCTGCTCTTCCCATGTATACTTATGAGCTTCGGACAAAGCATTGTTTTTAAACTGATTATATAAGTCCTGGTTCTTCCACAATGATCTGATTTCTTTTGCCAGAAAAGAAGGTGAGAAATCATTTATTATCAAGCCAAAGTCAACTTCCTTAACCAGCCTTTGTATTTCCGGTAAATCTGAAGCAAGGACAGGAAGGCCGGCATGCATGTAATCAAAAAGCTTATTTGGCAAGGAAAGACGATAATTCAATCCAATATCCTGTTCAAGGGATATACCTATTTTTGCTTGCCGCGTATACCATGACAATTGCTCGAAGGGTACCCTTCCTGTAAAATGAATTTGTCCCCGTAGATTCTTTTCATCTACAAGCCTTATTAAGGAATCCAGTTTATCACCCCCTCCAACAACCAGTAGTTTGAATTCCGGCATAAGGGGCATGGCCTTAATAACTTGTTCCAGTCCCCGTCCAATATTAACAGCTCCCTGGTAGATAAGTATAGGACAATCCCGGAAATTGGACGGAATTGACCCGGGCATGGCCTCACCCTGAATTGCCAGAGGCAGGTTCTTTATAACCGTCACATCCTTGTGGTATTCATTCTTGAATATCTCTGCGATGGACTCATTGACAGTTATTACAGAATCTAATTTTGGCTGAATCCTGCGCTCAATAAATTTCCATATTTTCTGAACCCTTTTGCGGTGGATAAGCTCCGGGACCTGGGTGAAATACTCATGACTATCATAAACCAGGGGCTTTCGCCTAAGCCTGGAAGCCAGCCTAACTGCCAGCAGAGTATCAAGATCGTTGGCCACAAAAAGATCGGCCCGCATAAAAAGAAGACGAATAAATATTCTGATGTTGAAAAAGGCATAAAACGCGGGCCCCTTCGAAAATATCATTTTGATTCTCCGAACATGGTAAGGCCTAACCAAATCCCCGGAATCTTTCAGCCGACGTCCAAGAAGAAGCGGATCCCAACTTCTTTTCTGAAGTGAAACAGCAACTTTATGCAGGCGTTGATCTCCTTCAAGATCATTGCTTACAACCAGAATTATTCTCTTAGATCCGGATTTTTTCATGACGGACGAAGGTAAGAATAAAACAGTAAAAGA
>CAZHNA010000203.1:0-2294 GCA_964532775.1 uncultured Methanosarcinales archaeon | reverse complement strand
AAAATTGGTTCAGGAATTAGTCGAATATTTGATTCCATGAGGAATGCACAGCTTCCTGAACCTGTATTTAAAACTGAGGGAATTTTTACGGTTGTATTAAAGCGTGAAACTGTGGAAGAAACTGTGGAAGAAACTGTGGAAGAAACTGTGGAGATAATTCTAAATGAAATGAAAGAAAATCCAAAAGTTACGGCTAAAGAGCTACAGGT
Source organism: uncultured Methanosarcinales archaeon (assembly GCA_964532775.1). Taxonomy (GTDB): domain Archaea; phylum Halobacteriota; class Methanosarcinia; order Methanosarcinales; family Methanosarcinaceae; genus Methanohalophilus. Next base: position 2,085 of record CAZHNA010000203.1, on the reverse strand, counting down.
GCGAACAGGCTTAACCCGACGAGGTGTTGAATATCATATTGATAAATTGAAGAAAGAAAGCAAAATAGAACGTGTTGGATCTACTAAAGGCGGAGAATGGAAGCTATTGTAATAAACGTTAGTAGAATTAGGGGATAAACTTAGAAAGCAAATATTATGGAGACTCCATCATTTCTCGAAGATCATATTTCACAAATCCCAGCATTGGAAATGCTGATGAAGTTAGGATGGAAATACCTGACTCCTGAACAAGCATTGGAAGCCAGGGGAAACAGGACATCAAATGTCTTGTTAGAAGGGATACTAAAACACCAACTCCGGAAAATCAACAAGATTGAATACAAACAAAAGGAGTTTGCTTTCTCAGAAGTAAACATAAATAACGCTATCCTGGCCATAAGAGATCTCCCAATTCAGGATGGCTATATGGCTTCCAATAAATATTATTATGAATTAATCACATTGGGAAAAAGCTTTGAGCAAACTGTTCTTGGAGACAGAAAAAGTTTTTCATTCCAATATGTTGATTGGGAACATCCGGAAAATAACAGTTACCATGTAACCGAAGAATACAGCGTTCTCCGGCACGAACGAAACGATCATTACAGACCTGATATCATTTTGTTTGTGAATGGCATTCCAATGGTGATTGTTGAATGTAAGAGCCCAAAAATCAAAGATCCGATAGATAAAGCAATTGAACAACATCTGAGAAACCAACAGGAAGACGGGATTCGCTCACTTTACTATTATTCAAATATTGTTTTGGCTCTTGCAACAAATGAAGCAAAGTTTGGAACTACTGGAACATCCAAGGAATTCTGGAGTATTTGGAAAGAAATGTTCAAAAAGAAAGAGCAGCTGGTTGAATGGGAAGATCAAATAGCAGAAGTTAAAAACAGCGAACTGGAAAATAGTGAGCGAACAAGTCTATTCAAGGAACGGTTCAGATATGTTTGGGATTATTTTGATAAGTTGGAGGCGGAAAATCAATCAATATCAGAACAAGATAAACTGCTTTATAGTTTATGTGTCCCAGGAAAGCTTTTGGACTTCATTTTTAATTTCACTTTGTATGATGATGGAGTAAAGAAAGTAGCTCGATATCAACAATATTTTGCTGTAAAAAACACCCTTCAAAAAATATTGACCACAGACACACAAGGTCGTCATAAAGGAGGTGTAATATGGCATACCCAAGGAAGTGGTAAGTCATTGACCATGGCAATGCTGGCACAATTAATTGCTTCTCATCCAAAAATAAAAAACCCGAAATTACTGCTTGTAACAGATCGTATTAATCTGGATGATCAGATCACAGAAACCTTTAAAAAATGCAATGTGCCGGTCCAGAATGCTCAGACAGGTAAACATCTGGTAGAGCTTATTAAAAGTCTGGATGATGCAGTTATTACAACTCTGGTTCATAAATTCGAAGCTGCTGTCAACCAAGCGAAACAAGGATTTGATTCAACAGAAATATTTGTTTTGATTGATGAAGGACATAGAAGCCAATATGGTTCTTTTAATGTTAAAATGCAGAAAGTGTTTCCTAATGCCTGCTTCATTGCCTTTACAGGTACGCCACTGATGAAAAAGGAGAAAAGCACAGCCAATAAATTTGGGGGCATAATTGATGTATATTCAATAACAGATGCAGTGGATGACGGTGCGGTAGTTCCTTTACTATATGAAGGAAGACATAATTTAATTGAAGTAAATGAAAAGCCTCTGGACACATTCTTTGATAAGGTATCAGAGCCTCTTACAGATTATGGAAAAGCCAACCTGAAACGAAAATACAGTTCAAAGAACGTTTTAAACAAAGCTGATCAGGTAATCTATGCTAGAGCCTGGGATATATCTGATCATTATAGCAAAAATATTCAGGGAGTTACTTTTGGTGGTTTTAAGGCAAAAGGACAATTAGTAGCACCAAATAAAACCACTGCAATAAAGTATCGGGAATATCTTAAGGAAATTGGAAAAGTTAGCTGTGATGTACTTATCTCACCTCCTGATGTTAGGGAGAACTATGAAGATGCTTTTGAAGAGAGCGAAGATTTAGTATTGAAATTCTGGAAA
>CAZHNA010000202.1:0-2317 GCA_964532775.1 uncultured Methanosarcinales archaeon | reverse complement strand
AGCTATTAACAGTTATCGAAAAAGAACTCACTTATGATTCGGAAAAAGCAGGCTTCGAGTTCTCATATTCTATTGAAGCAGGATTGTGGGAATACAGGTTTGAAACGGGGTTTTTAAAGGATGGAATATTTTTAAATGACAAAACTTTTGATAATATCGTATGTGGTGATGCATACCTGATTAACGGTCAATCTAATTCTCATCCGACAAGAAAGGATGCAATCTATAAAAACGAGTTTTGTCGTAGTTTCGGTCTTAACACTGGTTATTCCGACTACAATCCTGCTGATACAACCTGGGGGCTGGCTTCAGGAGATAACTTGAGCCTTTTTCACGTAAGTGCCTGGGGGATAAGACTTATGAAGCAAATCGTTGAAAACCAAAAAATTCCTGTATGCATAATTAACGGCGGTAGTGGAGGATCTACAATAAACTACAATTTGCCTGACGAAAATGACTTAATCAGTATGAAGTCTACCTATGGAAGGTTGCTATACAGGTCGAGAAAAGCGGGTGTTGCCGGCCATATTAAAGCAATCATCTGGCACCAGGGTGAAAGTGACGCAAATGAAAAAAAATATATGAATTACACGGATAATTTCAATATATTATATAAAGCCTGGAAAAGAGATTATCCCTCAATAGAAAAAGTATATCTCTTCCAGATACATCCGGGTTGTGGAGGCGAAAGGCAAAGTGAACTAAGAGAGATACAAAGAAGATTCGCGTACAACTACGATGATATTACAACTATATCTACATGTGGTCTTACAGGACATGATGGCTGTCATTATACCAATGCAGGTTATACACAAATGGCTGACTGGTTATACCCTTTGATTGCATCAGATTTTTACAATGGTAAGAACAAAAATGAAGGTTCTCCCGACATTATGAAAGCTTATTATTCAGATCCGGGCAGGGAAATTACTTTGGTGTTTTCGAAAAAAGTAATTTGGCCCTCAGAACATAATCAGATTATTCAGATGGAAGATTATTTCTATCTCGATGGTAAAAACCATGTAATTAAAAAAGGTATTGCAGAAGGCAATAAGATTGTCCTTACGTTAAAAACCAATAAAAATGCGCAAACAATCAGCTATTTACCTAACCATTTTTACGATAATACAAACAATTGCTACGAGGGGCCATGGATCTTAGGCACAAATGGATATGGAGCTTTAAGTTTTCATAGTTTTTCAATAAAAAAGTAATAAGATTTATAGAGGAAAATCAAACAAGAAAGAAGTGGTTAATTCCCCGATGCTTGTCACATATGCTCCAAAGCTTCAGCGACGGAGCACATCGGAATTTTGGGTCCAGGGCTTGCCCTGGGGTTTAATACCATTTATTGGAAAAGCTTACAAAACTTGGCGATCCCATTTATAAAACTCAATGATATTATTGATTGGAGAATATTTGAAAGTCCTTTAAATAAAGTATTTAAAAATGAAGTCAAGGACGTGAGCACGGATCAAGCATTTATTTAGTTTTGTCGAAAACAGTATAAATGGTTTATTTGTGCGAACCATTGGACTCGAAAGAGCCAAGGCGAAATAGAAATAATTCACCCTGTGGAATAAATACTTTGTTATCTAACAGGGTAAATTTAATCTGTGATATTTGTCGTTGTGTTCAGTTAAAATTTAGTTGTTACCATGGGATACATATACCCATTCGTGAAAATTGTAATTACATAATAGATTGATAAGCAGCTATTTATAAAAGAAAATAAAGTTAGGTTCTTAGAAAACTGTTATATAAATTTGTGACAAGCTATGGCATTAGAAGAAATTAGTTTTTCGAAGTGCCCTTAATGAATATGCAAAAAAGGAAAACTAAATGAGATTTAATTCAATAACAATCACTTTTTTATTATCCATCATCCTAATTTTATGTACTGCAAAACAGAGTAGCGATAAAGAATTGGGAAAAAGAATACTTGCTGATCAATCGTTGTCCAAGGTAGATAAAATGGCCAGGGATTTGATGAAAAAAGGATTTTATGCTGGATCAGGTTACCAAATGGTTTGGGCACGTGATCTGAACACGTTTATAGAATTATCGTGTGAAGAATATGATGTGAATGTCATCAGGGAAAATCTATTGATGTTTTTTCATTTTCAAGGAGAAAACGGTGAATTGTTAGATGGATATGTTCAAAGAGAAGCTTTTAACTGGGGTGACCCAAACACATACGAATCAATTACTGCACCCGGTCATATAGGATTTAAAAACACTGTAGAAACCGATCAGGAGACGTCACTTATTCAAGCACTTGCCAAATATATTTCCAAAACAAATGATCGTTCCATCC
>CAZHNA010000201.1:0-2343 GCA_964532775.1 uncultured Methanosarcinales archaeon | reverse complement strand
TATATGTGCCTTATTATAATGAATATGAAAACCCGGAAGCATCCCCGCTTCTTTTATCTTTCCAGTAATTTCTTTAAGATCATCCATACCATTAGGATACTCTGGTCTCCATGTAAAATGCCCCATTGAACTTGTAAAATTAGGGTAGTACACAACCATTTGTCTAAATCCTGCCCTCTTAGCAAAGTCAATATGTTCATCAATATTTCTAGTTGTAACAACACCTCTTAATGCATAATAAGAATTTTTATACTCCTCGCTTTTTCTGCTTTGTACACCAAGAGGCAGATTATAATCCCGTTCAACCCGGTCAATATGATCTAATAGTTTTGTTTTATCAGTAGTAATTAATACTGCTCCTACTCCTGCCATTTTCACTTCATCAACACCCCCGGCCTGAAAAATTTTGTATCCCTGCCTTTTTTCAGCATCAATTCGGCAAAAAGGATCTGTAGCCAACAGATTTACAGCTACATCTTCATCCCATAATACGTTCAACCATTCGCCAAAATGAGTCCGGTCCTTAATTGGAAGTTGTAAGAAAATAAATTCATCAATCCGGGTTTTACGTTTGTCTCCAATCCTGCTCACCTTATACCTCATCTCTTCCAAAGTAAAACCTATATAATCATTTGTTATTTTTAAATTTATTACCGCTTCATAATCAGTAAGTTCAAAGTTTACAATCAAGTTGTCACCATCTCGATATAAAGAATCTGCACTAAATGTTTTTGGTTTTGCCGGATAAGTAAGCTTTATTTCATTGTCGTATGGCATATCCTGTGTTATGGAAAATGCTGGTATATTAACACCCTTCATCAAACACTCTTGCCCACTTGCCTTATGAACAAGGCTTTTTGCCATTCCATCATTGCTTAGAACAAGACGTATCTCTGAATTTTCGATTATAATGTCAGTACTCTTTTTTACATTATTATTATTGGAACAAGCGAACAATAACCAGGTCATTAATATCAACAACAGATACCCGGCATTATACTTTTTATTAATCTTTAAAAAAATCAATATTTTTTTCATTGTTTTATTTTTAAACTATTTCTACATTAACATTCCAGTTATTCAGTATTATTTATTACTCTTAAAATGAGCTTTCTTTTTGAATTAAGATCGGTGATGAATGAACTACAATAGGTGAGGTATTATTGTCAGCTATAAAATCACCATGAATCCATTTTCTCACTTCTCTCCCAAGTTCAATAAATCCGGGATCCACCGAAGTAATTGAAGGTGTTACCAGATCAGTTATTTCTGAATTATCGCAACTTATAATTGAAACCTGTTGAGGAATCTTAATACCATTTGCTTTGAGACGGGACAATAGATATACTGCTTCCGTATCAGATTCAGCCATTATCCCAATCGGATTCCTGGTGTTTACAATAGAAAGGATATGATTCCAGTCAGAAAGAACACCCATATTCTTACTATTTTGCGACACAGCCTTTCTAAAAGCACTACGCATTGTTGTAAAAACAGAATTGTCCTCCGGGTTTCTGGAAAAGTAGAACAGTTTTGTCATCCCGCTGTTCTTAAAACGATTGACTGCCAAAGAAACACATCTTTTATAATCGCATAAAAATACCGGGTCCTTTGTGTTAGCAGGTGCTTTATCGATCCAGCCAATCTTTATTCGACGCTTAAAAGGTGTCAGGATTGAATCAATTTCCTCTTCTTTACCACTTATTGGCACAACCAGAATCCGATCAATTGCCTGTCGTGTTATAAAATCCTCCATCAAAGAAGTCAACGTTTGTTCGGATTGCCGTATCTCATTAACCTGTATAGATATATTTTCATCCATCTCATCAATCAAACCCTGATAAATAGGTTTAATATAAACACCATCAATTTTGCACAATAATGCTACTCTTACACTTATTTTATTTGACGAAGCAACGAAATACCCCTTCCCATGTTTCGGTTGCAAAACACCTCTGTAAACAAGGTTTTCCAAACTCAACCGCACAGTTTCCTTACTAACATTAAATTTTATGGAAAATTCACTTATTGATGGAATTTTTTCTCCCGGGATCCATTCTTTATTTTGAATCTTAGCTAAAACCCAATTGCGTATTTTCTCTTTTAGAGACAAAGAATATGTTTTTGAATTTTTCACTATACTACACTCTGCTATTTATATTTGACAAAAATACACATATATATATTGTAAAACCAAAAAACTCAATAATATTTTATATATCATTAATAAACAGGATGATAGCATAAATACAGATTTTATCCTAATCTGCTTTAATACGCTGATATAATGCACTATAAGAAACCAATTTGGTTTTGACTCACAATATCTACAAATTGATATAA
>CAZHNA010000200.1:0-2346 GCA_964532775.1 uncultured Methanosarcinales archaeon | reverse complement strand
TATACTAAACGTTGTGTTTCATGCTGCAAAAATTCACAAGTTAATATACAATGTTTGATGTACACAAAACATAATAAAATAAAATAATGAAAACAAGAATTGTATTAGTATTGTATGTTATGGTCCTTTTTTCGTCATGCCATAAGAAAGCAGAAATAAGCGGTGAACTGAAAACATGGCACAAAATCACATTTACATTTAATGGCCCCGAAAGTTCGGAAAGAGGCATTCCAAACCCATTTACAGATTATCGTTTAACAGTAATATTCTCGCAAAAAGGGCAAACATTTGTGGTGCCAGGGTATTATGCTGCTGATGGAAAAGCTGCTTTTACTTCAGCAGAAGCTGGAACTAAATGGCGTGTCCATTTTTCACCCAACATGACAGGAGAGTGGAACTATAAAGTTTCCTTTCAGCAAGGAGATGGAATTGCCGTTAATGGCACAGATGGAAAAAGTGCAGGATATATGGATGGTGAAAAAGGCAGTTTCATCATTGAGGAAACTGATAAAACCGGTCGTGATTTGCGATCCCAAGGCAGACTACAATATGTTGGTGAACACTATCAGAAGTTTTCTAAAAGTGGGAAGTACTTCTTGAAGTGTGGTGTAGATGCCCCCGAGAACTTACTTGCTTATTATGAAATTGATAATACACCAAATATTGGTAATCGACTCAAAAATTTGAATAATCATTCAAAAGATTATATTAATGATGCTAATGATTTTCTGTGGGGGCCTGTGAGTCAAAAAGGTAAAAATATTTTAGGGGCAATCAATTATCTTTCAGAAAAAGGCTTAAATGCCTTTTCATTCCTTACTTTTAATGTAGACGGGGATGACCAAAATGTATTTCCATATTTGTTAAATATTGATCTTGACAAATACCAAGAATCCGGCAATACTAAAAAAAACAGGAATTTGTGGGAAGAACTTGTTGTACATAACAGATTTGATGTTTCTAAATTAGATCAGTGGGAACAAATATTTTCTTATGGAGAAATTAAAGGGATGTTTTTGCATTTCAAAACGCAGGAAAATGAAAATGACCAGAAAATGGATGGAGGAGAACTTGGGGCAGAGCGAAAACTTTATTATCGGGAGCTAATTGCCAGATTTGGACACCATTTAGCTTTAAACTGGAATCTTGGGGAAGAAAACACACAAACTATTAAACAGTTAAAAGAAGAAGCTGCTTTTTTTGCCCAAAATGATCCATATAAAAATTTGGTTGTCTTACATACTTTCCCAAATGAGCATGAAAAATATTACTTACCGCTAATTGGCAACCAGTCGGAATTAAATGGTTTATCAATCCAAACCAACGAGATCGATTTCTCAAGGGTACATAGTGTGGTTGACAAATGGGTAAAAGCATCTGCAAAAGAAGGTAAAAAATGGGTAGTTGCGGTTGATGAGCCGGGAGATGCATCCCACTCATTGTTGCCTGATAAAGATAATCCGGAACATAACAATGCTAGAATAAATGCACTTTGGGGTACATTTATGGCCGGAGGTTGCGGTACTGAATGGTATTTTGGGTACAAGCATGCTCATTCCGATCTAACTTGCGAATCATGGAGGTCACGAGACCTGTTTTGGGATCAATGTAAAATAGCACTAGATTTTTTCAATGAAAATGATATTCCTGTTAGCGAAATGATCGGTATGGATGATCTGACTGCATCAGAAAATGATTACGTATTTGCAAAATCAAGCGAGACATATTTAATATATGCTAAAATGGGTGGCACAATTGAATTAAGCTTACCAGATGTTGGTTATAATATAATTTGGGTAAATCCAATAACAGGAAATGAAAAAATACTTAATCATCGAACAATTGATGAAAATTTAATTTTTCAATGTCCCTCTGAGCAAGACTGGTTACTATATCTTTTAAAATAATTATACAAAGAGGAAGAATACATAAATAATGCACGAAAACACAACAAACAATATAAAACAGTTGGGGTTCAGTGGTTTGCGAGGTTTTCGTTTTCCAATTCAGCTTTTTCACGGTGGACAAAGACGTGCTCCGAAAACCCAACCGTTTCATATTGTCATACGTTATCGCCAATTAGTGCAAGAAGATGAGAATCCGTTCATAAAAAAGTATCTATAATTATTAAAATTATTAATAGATATGAAAAAGTTTTTGGTAATAAATCTTTTGGTACTGTTTTCCATAGGGGATATGGTAGCATCTGATCAAAATTCAAAACCTCGCGTCATTATAATGACCGATGGTGAAATCGATGACCATAGTTCAATGATTCGGTTTTTAATGTATAGTTGTGATGTGGAAGTATGTGCGATTATCGAAACAAATTCTATATTTCAAAGA
>CAZHNA010000199.1:0-2354 GCA_964532775.1 uncultured Methanosarcinales archaeon | reverse complement strand
ATCCAATCATCCGACCACATCCAATCATCCTGACCACGTCCAATCATCCTGACCAAATCCAATCATCCGACCACATCCAATCATCCGACCACATCCAATCATCCGACCACATCCAATCATCCTGACCACGTCCAATCATCCTGACCACGTCCAATCATCCTGAGCGGGAGTCGAAGGATATATAAATTAAAAGCTTCATTTAAATGGAATAAATATTTTACACTTACATCAAATCTAGATTGGAGAATCAGATGAGAGAGTTTTATATATTTGCTTTATTGCTTTTAATACATACCTCAAAACAGTTCACCCAACAACAAGCTGTTTGTATCGTCCCAATTGCAGAACTTGTCGGCGCACCATTTGGAAAAGATGCTGAAAAACGGCACAAATCATTATTTCTTGAAGGATATAATGCCTGCGCCTTACGCATTGGCCAACTTCTTTTCAATGAAATAGTAACCATCTCTGAAACACGTGGCAAGGAATGTAAAATCAACGTTATTGACCACTTTTATTCATCTAAACAAAATAATAAATTACATACCTATTGGACACTTAGAAAAAATCTACTCTTGATGAATGATATTCATGATAAAAAAGTAATTCCAGCACCTTTCAAAGATCAAACAAAGGACGATAATATCATTGTCTTGAGTACTCCTTTTTATGATAGAAAAAATCGCCGTCATTACTCTGCAGGAACACGCTTCGTGTTAACACAGGCCACGCCTGTTCAGAAAAACAGATACCAAGTCAATGTTTTGACAACTCATAACACAACAAAAACCATCTTTATTCCCAAAAAATATTGTTTTACCTATTCAAATAAACCAGATAAACAAATAAAGCGCTTTCTCAAAATAATCAAACAATATGCACATCCACATTCAGGACATATTCCATACGTATGGGGTGGAATGAGCCATAATGCCCACTATAAACATCCATTCAAAAAACAGTATTATCCTGAAAAAATCGGCTACAACGATGGAAAACAATTACGCTACTTTCAAACAAAAAAACCACACACCGGACCGTATAGCGGACTAGACTGTGCGGGATTAATTTTACGATCGGCTCAAATTGCAGGAATACCATTATATGCAAAAAATAGTTCAGCACTCAAAAATACACTTCAACCATTACAAAATAACGAAAATATAGAAAGTGGCGACATTATATATATTCCAGGACATGTTATGATTATCAGCAATAAAGACAAGAATTATATTATTGAAGCACGAACACAGTGCGATAACTACGGATATGTACACGAAATACCACTCTCAGAAGAATTTCCGAAACTCAAAACAATCACCGATCTTTATAATGCCCATAAAACAAAAAAACGCATTAAACGCGTAAACAAACATGGCAACAAAATAGCAAAACTACCAATCACAATACTAAAATTACGATCGATTTATAAACAATAACAGACCCCGCCTAAATAAGGGCCCCATAAAAGAGACCCTTATTATTAGAAACCCATAAAAACATTACTCATAAGTAATTAGTACTGTTTTTTTAACTGCTCTTTCAATAGCTGCATCTTCATTGTCTTGAGTTAGCAACAATTCCTGAACTAGTGTTTTCTGTAAGTTACTTAAATCAAAAGAGTATGTTGTCTTTTGCCCGTCTTTTTCCACGACAAATTTCATTATCCCTTCTTCAGCGAACATTTCAGGCTTAATCCCTTCTTCAGCGAACATTTCAGGCTTAAAGCCTTCGCTGCGCCTTCGAACAAGGTTTACCATTTCTTTTGAAACTTTATTACTAAAAGGGGCATCATCCATAAGGCCACGTCCTGCAACCTCAACAATCGCTTTAAATAAAAACGCCTTCCAATACTTATCATGCACTTTTTTAATTACCCAAAGTGTTAAACCTGTTCCCCAAGCAACTTTTTTCCGCGTGCTTCCGAATAGTGCGTACCGGCAGCTACCTGCCATACTTGCAATATCTGCCCATGAAAGTGCCTGAGTTGATGCAATTGATGTCAAAAGAAAGAGTGATAATATTATTTTCTTATTCATAAGAAAAACCTCCATATAATAATATAAAACATTCACTTTATATAACCCAAAATTCAAATCCCGGTGCATTACTGTATAGTTTTTTATAACAATTTTTCTTTTTCAAAGGGGGAATTAACGACCCCTTTCCAAAAATCTACTTTATTTCAATAATTCCTCATAAAGTTCTTTTATTTCTTTAACGTACGCACAAATAGTAGCGTCATCTTTTGAACGTTGCGCTTCGTGCCCAGCAGCATTACCCCGTTCGAAAATGTTAATAACACGCGTCGAAGCATTAATTATTCCGGTCAAGCCCATCAACATAACTCGTTG
>CAZHNA010000198.1:0-2375 GCA_964532775.1 uncultured Methanosarcinales archaeon | reverse complement strand
CCTTAAGATAAAGTTCCAGAGACCCTGATGGGGAAATACTGATGCTAGCGTAATCTACACCTTCAGACACCGTAAAATCTGATGAATAAGTTAGACCAGCGGCAAGTGCAGTGGCATTGAAATATTCAGACCATGAAGACGGGTAGCTGGAATTGACTGAAATTGTCACGTCAGTAAGACTTTCAGTATCCCTGAATAGCCATGCAGAACTATGCGAATCAAGTCTCACATCCTGAGTACCACTACTGCTAATTGATTTGGCATCCCCAATGAGATAAATGGAATTCACATTTACACTGTAACTATTTCCGCTTATATGCCTTATGTAAACAGAAGGTGAAAGCTTCATGATTGAACGATTTTTCTGGGAAACCAGCAATGCACCATTTTCATAAATTAAAACCTGATCAACATAATAGTTGTTATTTGAAGAATAGCTGATAGAGCCCCTGTCACCCATATTGAAACTGTAAGTGCTACTACTAGTGGTATTAGCCGCATCAACTTGCATCCTACTAAAATCATCATTTACAGAAAGGGTTCCACTGGATTTACTTGCGCCAACTACCGGAATATATCCTCCGCCCATTTTTATTGGCACACTCAGGGAAGTAATTGTATCAGGATCAACGGATGTGGAAAGAGCCATCAAATCCCCGCTGGCTTTTAGCTGGGACATATCGACATAAACTTCATCCATATGCGCACGCTCAGCATCAGCTTTCCATTCCGGAACATAGCTAACGTTAAAAACAGTCAATACGGAGACAAGCAAACCCAACAATAGGACAGCAGACAGGACTGTAGAAATACCTGAATTCGAGTGTTGAAAACGATGCCATGACATGTTATCTATTCCTTTATCCGTATTAATGTTAAACTTACTTCTAATATGCTATCCTGAGATTTGTTTCAGCGAGTTTTTATTTATATTATATGAAATAGGTAAACACAAAATAGGCTATAGTTACCATTAAAACCGAGTGTTTTATTCCGGCAGATATCGAACCTGAACCCATCTTTCCTGCAACAAGCCCTGAACAAAAGCCTTGGATAAGAGTTGCATGGAAAAAGAGCAACGTAAACGCATCCATGTTGAAACCAAAATTAATAGGCATTCCTGCCCCAATATCCTCCACTCCAGAAGGTAAAGCCGGAAGGAAAAATGCTGCTAGGACATATACAATGAATAGGAACACAAAGAAAGAAACGTAAACAATGAAAACATAAACCAACATCTCTGAAGATCTTTCTTTATTTAGCTGGTTTTCCATATCAGCCTCTGAAGATGCAATATTTAACACGCTTATTACATCACTGGTTGATTCACTTGCTTTTATGATAAGAGTAATTATTCTGCTATTGAGATCTGTACGCACCCTGTATTCGAATTTTCTGAGCACTTCAACAAGGTTCGAACCCCATGAAAGGTATTCTACCATTCTTTTGACTTCAGAATGTAGAACTCCAATTTTTGATTTTGAAACCAGTGAAATTGCATCAACAAGCAAAATACCGGCTTCATTTATACTGGCCAGGCGTTTAAGAAAATCCGGAAGCTCTTCTTCAACTCTACGTAGCCAGTAAGCATGCATTTCATAAAATACAATGAAAGGAACTGAAATCATTAAAAATGAAAAAATAATGTAATCATCAAGCATTGACGCGACTTCAATATTTATTCTTCGAAGCTCAAAAGTGCTGAAATTCAATTGATACAACACTTCCCGGAAACCCCATAGGGAATAAAGAAGGTATGACAAAGCTATCGGAACCGTGACATAAAACGAATAATGTGGATTATTCCTCAGCATGTCAAATGGATTCAGAATCCTGCTTTTTATGCTTGAAATCCTATGATGGAAGCTTATTTTCTTCAGCATTTCCATATCTTTGGAACTCGCAGGAGTGACATTCACATCATCAAACTCATTGAGCACTTCTGACAAAATATACATTTTAGGGACAATTAGCTCGTCTGAAATTGTGGAAAGAAATACTATGAAAAGAACTGTTCCTATAGGAATCATGACATAAACAAGTGTGTATAGGACTGATAGTGAATCTGAACCGAGAAAACCCAGCACTACAAGGATTGTCATCAGAAATACCGGACCAACAACAAAAACAGTGATATAGACTTCTGCAAGAATTCCCAATGTTTCCAAAAATGATTTCTGTTCACGTGTAGCGATTAACCTGTACTGATCCGATTTACTTTTTAAAAATGCAGTAAGGTCTCCACCACTTGAAACAACTGAAATTAAACCATCAACAAAATTTTTGTATTTTTCAGATGGAGAAACCAAGCTTGCATTTTTCAAGGCCCCAACCAAATCCATTCCAAAATACTCAACGTCCCTGATAATGTAACC
>CAZHNA010000197.1:0-2393 GCA_964532775.1 uncultured Methanosarcinales archaeon | reverse complement strand
CATTACCAGAACTTTGCAGTTTAATCAAATCACAATTTATTCATCCCTATGCTGATTTGCCAAAATACCGTGATCAAATCCCCGAAGAGAGATGGGATGAAATGCAAAAGTATTCAACAGTTAAATCGATTTTAGAAGGGCTTTTATCTCATGATTCCAGGGGTTTAGTGAATGATCGAAAACCTAAAGATCGATTAGTACTAGGTTGCCGGGATTATGCTGTATTATTGGTATCAATACTTAAACATCGTGGTATTCCGGCAAGAGCCCGTTATGGACATGCTACATATATAATACCTGATTTTCATACAAGTCATGTGATATGTGAAGTATGGAATGAAAATGACAAGTGTTGGATACTTGTGGATCCGGGCATGGGTATGGTAGATTTTAAAAGAGAGAAATTTGACTTTAGTAACGAGTTATGGTTAAAACTGCAAAAAGAGGAAATAGATCCCAATCTATGTGGAATACCCGGCAAATATAGTGGATTGATTTCGATAGCAGCCAAAGTTTATGGTGACCTGGCATCTCTATTGGGAACCGAGCATACAGTTTATCAATATCCTCCAATATTGGATTATGCTTTTGAAAACAATAATCAATTACCTGCAGAACAACTTGAAACGTTAAATAGAATAAGTGAATTAATGAAATCGCTTACTGCTGATAATCTTTTAAAATTGCAGAAAATTTATAGTAATACTCATGAAATTCAGCTTACAAAAACTTTTGATCAAAAAGAAAAAAAGACTAAAATATTTACAGACAATAAAAAATTTAAGATAAATAAATCCGTTATTGAATTTGTGGATATTCCGGCAGGAACTTTTTTAATGGGGAGTCCTAATGATGAATTAGAAAGAAAAGATGATGAGATTCAGCACGAAGTCACTCTAAGTGCATTTAAAATGAGTGAATTTTGTGTAAGCATTGAGCAATTCAAATTGTTTTGTGATGCTACAGGCAGGAAAAACCCCTTTTATGGACGAAACAGTGGTGGAAACATGCCAGTATCACAAGTTACCTGGCACGATGCCAATACATTTGCTGAGTGGATGGGTTGTAGATTACCTACTGAAGCAGAATTTGAATATGCAGCTCGTGCAAATACAACTACACCATATTATGCAGGTGATTGTTTGACTCCTGAACAGGCTAATTTTAATGGAAAAGAACCATATTTCAATTGTGAGAAAGGAGAATTCAGAAAGGAAGCTTTGCCTGTTGGTAGTTTTCCGCCTAATGCATTTGGACTGTACGATATGCATGGTAATGTGTGGGAGTGGACGAATGACTGGTATGGTGTGTATGATGTGAATAAAAAAAATAACCCCAAAGGACCAGAAACAGGCACTAAAAAAGTTGATCGTGGTGGAGGATTCTATGATCCTGCATGGAAATGCAGATCAGCCTACCGTGGAGGTGGCACTCCCCCGGGAAATAAAGGTGCAGGTATTAGTTTTAGATTAGTGAAATCTGAATAGAAATTAATTCAAAAAAAAGAAAACACATGATTAATGTTTCAAACCTAAGGAAAACATTTGATACCGTTGAAGCCTTGAAAGGCATTTCATTCAACATTCAGCAAGGTGAATGTTATGGATTGCTGGGGCCGAATGGTGCAGGTAAAACAACTACCATTTCCATCATGAGTTCACTTACAGAATCTAGTGGAGGAAAAGTAACTATTGCTGGATATGATTTGAAGAAGAATCCCCTGGAATGTAAGAAGAACATTGGTGTTGTTACTCAGGAAATAGCACTTTATACTGAGCTCTCGGCATATGATAACTTGCTATTTTGGGGAGGCATTTATAATGTTCCCAAACCGGAATTAAAAACACGTATTGATGAAATAGTAATCCTTTTTGGATTAGCAGACAGGAAAAATGATAAAGTGAAAAACTATTCTGGCGGAATGAAACGCAGAGTTAATATTGCCTCTGCTTTGCTTCATAAGCCTAATGTCCTTTTTATGGATGAACCCACCGTTGGCATTGATCCCCAAAGCCGGAATTTGATTTTTGAAGTGGTCGAAAAACTCCATAAAGAGGGAATGACGATTGTTTATACTACGCATTATATGGAAGAGGCTGAGCGTTTGTGCAATCGTATCGGAATTATTGACAATGGAGAAATCATTGCGCAAGGAACATTGGATGAATTAAGAACATCGTATTCGATGAAAGAATCTCTTGTTATTTCTTTCTCCAATCTTTTGGATGAGCATTACACTGCAATTACGAAGGACTGGAAAGATCTCCAACGTTTCGGCGACACAATACATTTTTATTCCATGAATATTCAGGGTGATTTATCGAAAATAATATTGAAATGCAATGAGGTCGGACTTGACATCCTTCATATTGATATCAAAAAGATAAACCTTG
>CAZHNA010000196.1:0-2407 GCA_964532775.1 uncultured Methanosarcinales archaeon | reverse complement strand
CCGATGTATTGTAAAGTGGTTTAGAGAGATTAATAGGAGAAGTATACCAATGACCTATATAACCTGACATTCCAATTTGAAGACGAGCCTGCAAAATAGTATCAAAAACTTCACCACCGTTCTTACCCCCAATTAGAAATACTCTTCCATCAGCATAAGCTAAGGACATATGAGAACGTGGTTCTGGCAGTTTAACAACTTGTGAAGTCCAATATTTTGCGCCTCCAGCAGTTCCTAAAGTTCCTGTCTCATCAGAAGCAATCTGTGTTACAAAAACAGTGGAAACGGGACCATTTTTATCCTCTCCTCCAATCACATAGAGATAATTCCCTGCAGCAAAAGCTGCACCATTTACTCGAGGAGATGGAAGAGGCAAATCATCTGTCCAATCGCCTATCTGGACATCGCCATTATCGACTACGATCTTTGATTTAAACACAGAATCAGTCACTATTCCATTATTGTCATATCCACCAATTTTATAAATATAATCGCCATATTGAACCAACATAGAACCATTATTATCATCAGCCTTTTCATCATAAATTGGTCCATCATAAACAATAGGAAACCCAGAGGGTGAGAGAAAACAACTAATGAAGTTTCCTGAAATTACTATCACAAAAAGAATTAAAAACATCTTTTTTATATTCATCTACCTCTCTCCCATCGGCTCTTAAGTCTCCTCTCTATTACAAAGAGAGGTCGTAGTAAAATATGAAGCCACATCAAATACTTTGGTAATCTTAACGTTTTAAAGTCCTGAGGGCTTATAAGAAAAGGATTAAGTCCAACCTTAAATTTCTCTTTTGATGTTTCCGCTAGCGGCACAAGATAATTCCATGAAAAAGATATGGTGTCCCATATAGATGGAGTAAGAATATTCATCGAGGTCAATTTATGACGAGCAATAGCTAGCTGTCTTTTAACATTTTTCTGATAACGCGTATAATACTTCATGTACGGCATAGGTATTTCAATAGAGAATAACTCCTTAATCAAGGCAATCAAAAGAGCGGTATGTTTTTGAAGATGCAAATCTTCAATTCCTCTACATATATCACAATGAAGTTCTTTATCTTCAATAGAGAAGACTGCTACCATATCAATTAACCAATGCAAAGATTGCCATGCGTGTTTTGTACCATGCATAATTAGTAGCAGTACATGATCCTTTATTGATGGAACATGATATGTAATTCCCTGATAAATTAATGCAACACTTCTTGCAAGGACAGATTCTGTAGTATAGCTCTCATTATATGTTAATCCACTAAAAAAAGCATTATGTATTTCTATTCTAAAAGGACTTTTAAGGCTAGTAAAAATAAGATGATGCATCTTTTGCATAAGTACATTCTCATTCTTAAGATAATTTGAATCTGTCAGGCTTGAGGAGCCACTCTTTTCAAGATACCCGATGTTTTCCATGATTGATAAGACTTGAGAGAAATGCTCAGGGGCAATAACTAGATCAATATCAGTATATTCTCTTGTTACTGGATTACCGTAAAGTTGCAAAGAAGAAGCTGGCCCTTTTATAATCAGAGGTTTAATTCCTTCGTTTAGAAAGGCATCCTCTATAAGGCTCAACTGCTGTTGCATAATAGTTCTTTTTAAAAGTGCTATTGCAACATGCTTTTTGAGAACCATTATGGATTCTTGAGTTAGTAATTCAGAATTTTCTTTGCATGCTACATAGATACAGGACTCCACTTTATGTTCATATGCCATATTTTGAAGAATATCTTCATCATGGACAACATCAGAAGAAATAGAGAAAACAGAGGAGCATTTGCACCTCTGTTCTGAAACTAATTGTGTTAATATCTTAAATTCTATCTGCATTTGCATAATTAGAAAACTCGAAAAGGTCGTACTTTATAGGCCCTATATCGCTCAGTTAAACTACTAGAAGCAGCAGCAGTTCCAGCAGAAACATCAATAGAAAAAGCCCAATATGCATCACCTTCTATATCGCTCGGGACTGTAATATCTGGATCATTAGTTGTTAAAGGTTGTAAATCTTCATCCTCTGAAGATGTCCAATAGACATCATCTGTAAGATTAAAGCCAGATAAAGGATGATTCCCAATATCATTATAAACTCTTTCAAATTCATTTTTGGAAGGAATAAACCAGTCTTCATAATTATTAATAATTTTTTTTCTTACAATATCTGCGGTATCTCGCCTAACCAGATTTAGACCGTCAATTGAACCAGAAATTGAACGACCTGGTACTGTTTTACTTATATCAGGTGTTGCACTTGACATTGTATCAAGTATATTGGTATTAATATTCCCCATTGGTATGGTCTGGAATGTATTAAAATCTCCAGATTCTCCCCAATAAAAATCAGTAGTATCTAAAACTATTGTACCCTGATCATATTCCGTATTACTGG
>CAZHNA010000195.1:0-2410 GCA_964532775.1 uncultured Methanosarcinales archaeon | reverse complement strand
TAGAACCCAGCACCCGGCACCCATCCTCCCATCTTCCCATCTTCCCATCTTCCCATCTTCCCATCTTCCCATCTTCCCATCTTCCCACCTTCCCACCTTCTAACCTTCACACCTTCTAACCTTCTAACCTTCACACCTTCCCACCTTCTCACCTTCTAACCTTCTCACCTTCTCACCTTCACACCTTCACACCCTCCAACCTTCCCGCTATATATCCTCAATATGAACAACTGCGATTTGCTTTAGGTGATCAGCGTTCAGCACAATTTTTTTTCCTTTTGGCGGTTCAAATACACGTATAGTTTTTGACCATACAGCATCATTGGGCAAAAGTTCCCGGAATTGATTTACTGTATTATCGAGAAAGTTTTGATTTAAAATATTTTCTTTTTTTGTATGGGAAAAACCGATATATAGCATATCCATTTCTACAAGTTCGTTGAAAAAATGCGTGCCAAGAGAAAGATCAGGGATAATACCTTCTGCCATTGTATCTATCTCACAAAGCATCGATACAGTGTTAATCTCCGTGAAAGTAACCGGTACTCCAAGAGATGGAGTGCTGGTTCCCCATCTCCCAGGACCAAGCAGCATAATAGATTTGTTGTCGCCTTCATCAAGATGAGTCAGCCGGCCAATCAGTCTTGCAACCGAGTAACGGTCTTGTTGAGGAAGCAGTCCATAAACTTCCGGAACAACATATATAAGCCTATCGATATTGTGTGTTCTGCTAAGCCCCACGATGGAGCCATGAGCTTTCAGGATAAGGTTTTCATTTTTGATAGATTTTGGTATATTAATGACCGCATCGACCTGTTTAATAAGGAAAGGCCGACATTGCAGTAAATTGATTTTATAATTTCCATCACTTAAAAGATTTGCAGTGAATTCAATATCTACATGACAATTATATGCATCACGAACTGTAGTTAATATTTCACGCATATTTTTTACAAATGAAGAATCGGAAAGGAATCTATCAAAATTAATCATCCATGATTGTATATTCTTAATGTTTCTCTCGCGGGCATATCTTTCACTCTCTCTATCTCTTAATGCAAAACGTTCGACAGGCAATCCCGGACTTTGTTTAACGACATCCACGAAGTAATTAGCTTCAAAATGGTTTTCTTTTAAATTCAGCACATCAACACGTCGTTGAGTGTAACGGCGAATGCTGTCTATGCTGTCTTCAGGCCGCTTATCAGGAGCGTTAAGCGCGACGACACGGGTGTAATCATCATCAGACCTGTCAACAGCACGGGTACCCAGTCCAAAAACAAGACGCATCATTCCTGCCTCCGGATCAATATCATGATGCCAGGAATACGGGTTAAAAGAATAAGCCACACCAGCAAGTTGAGGATAGAAAAGGCCTCCATATATTGATCCGGAAACTCGCTGTACAAGCAATGCCATCTGTTCATCATGACCAAGAACTCCCCTCTTTGCACGATAAGCTAATGCTTCTTCACTCATTGCGCTTGCATACACAACTCGAACAGCATCAATAAACTCTTCAAGTCTCTGGGGATGAGTTCCCTGATTAGTAAGAAAAACGCTTTCGTACTTACCGGAAAAAGTATTCCCAAAATTATCTTCCAGCAAACTGCTCGAACGGACAATAATAGGAGATTGCCCGAAATAATCAAGCATATCTGAGAATCGTCTCATAATATTGTCAGGAAATTTGCCATGAAGAATACGCTGACGCGCTTTCTCTGTTTCTTCAAATAATTTATCCGGACTTTTTTGCCTTTTTCGAATCCACCAACAATCATTTTGAACAAGGAACATATAGAAAATATCTGAACCAATATAAAATGATTCGTGTGCCGCAAGTATGTTATTCAATTCAGGATTATCTTTCCTGATTACCGCACGGGCGAGAAGCATACCGATAGATTTACCGCCTATCATACCTGAACCAATTGTGTGTCTCCAGGTATCAAGAATATCTGAAAGCGTCATATACTTTCTCACCAGTTCAAGTACACGTTCATCTCGTGAAATCAATTGTACAGCAAGGCGATCAAAAACTTTGTTGACTACTTCTTCCGAACACTCGCCATGAATATATAAATCAAGCGTTTTTTCTGCCGCAATGAATTGGCGCTCCCACATTCCAACCATCCGATACGCAGCCGATTGCAGTCCGGGCCATCTTGCAGAAGTTGATATTTCAGAAATACTTACTGATTCTGTAATAGGTATAAATTTATTGTTTTCCCACCGATGATGCATGAACATTGTTGGCGAATGCCGTTGATCGACTTTAAGAGGATGAATGTAAAGATGATCTTTGTATCGGCACACATCCAGCAAAAGCTGCGTTGTATTCTTTATCGGTTCTGCCGCATGAAATGAGTGATAATTTCTATAAAGAGCGAAATATGCAACAGTATCTAAC
>CAZHNA010000194.1:0-2427 GCA_964532775.1 uncultured Methanosarcinales archaeon | reverse complement strand
AACCTGCACCCATTCCGTCGAGGCAAATTCCTATAGCATTTGACTCGCTAAAATGCTGTTCAATCATTACCGAGGCAATATGAGCATGATGATGCTGTACTGTTATAAGGGGGACATCTTCCTTTTCACTGAGAGCCTTGCCGAAACGGGAGGAGAGATAGTCGGGGTGAAGATCGGTAACTATCAGATTAGCTTGAAATTTAAACAGCTTTTTATATTGCTGATAGGTTTCTTCAAAGAATCTCAGATTTTCAAAATCTTTGAGGTCTCCAATATAAGGGCTCATGATTGCAAGTTGTCCTTTCCCAATACAGAAGGAATTCACCAACTCTGCTCCAACTGCCAGTATACCATCAACATTGATGCCTGTAAGAATAGGAGAAGGAGCATATCCCCGGGAACGCCGTAGGATCATTGTGCGCTTATTATAAACCCTGGCAACTGAATCATCTACCCGGTTGAAAATATCACGGTTATATTCCACAACACCATCAACAGAATCACCAAATGTGTCGTTTGCTTCCAGGTTGGAAATCACTATTGGCTCATTCGACAAATTTCCACTGGTCATTGCCAGAACAGGGGTTTTGAGATGTTCAAACAGCAAATAATGAAAAGGCATATATAGCAGCATAATTCCAACCAGGTCGAGCCCGTTACAAGCTCGTTCCGCAAGATTATTTTTCCTTTTTAGAAGGACAATAGGTCTTTTCCAGGAAATTAGCAGTTCCCTTTCTTCAGGATTTACATGAGCGAATTTCTGAACCTCTTTTAGCGACCTAGCCATCAGGGCAAAAGGTTTTCCCTCGCGGTTTTTGATCTCCCTAATCTGATCAACTGCAGATTCGTTCAGAGCGTCGCAAATGAGATGATATCCTCCCAGTCCTTTAACAGCGAAAATCTTTCCCTGTTCAATTTCGCGGGCCAAGTGACGTATAATTTCACGCTGGTCAATAAGAATAGCGCTATCTGACCTGAAAGTATATTGCGGGCCGCAATTGTTACAAGCAATCGGTTGGGCATGAAATCTCCTGTCGACAATATCAGTATATTCAACCGCACATTGAGGACACATGGAAAAAACATCCATAGTGGTATTCGGCCGGTCGTATGGCAGCTCCCTGATTATTGAAAACCGGGGGCCGCAATTGGTACAATTGATAAATGGATAGGCTTTCCTGTGAGCCTGAGTTTTCATGTCTTGCAGACAGTCATCACAAACGGCAATATCAGGACTAACAAGTGTTATCTCATTCGATATTGATTCACTTTTTCTGATTTTAAAAGAATCAAATTGTTCGGGCTCAGATTCTTCTATGCTGATATAATGAATGATTGCTGCCCTGGGTAAATTTGCTTCTATTGCCTCTCTAAATTCTTCCGTCTTCCGTCTTGATTCTTGTATCTTAATTTGAACTCCATCATTCCGGTTGATGACCCATCCTTTGAGCTTCTGCTCCGTGGCAATGCGGTAAATAAAGGGCCGGAATCCAACACCCTGCACTAATCCCCGGATGTGAAGAAGAAAGCAGGTTCTATTATTTTCAGGCAGGGGTTCCACAGGTACTTATGCTTTTCAGAACAAGCGAAAGATAATTAGAAAAATAATTGTTTTCCCTAAAAGGTTGTCAAAATAAACTAAATTCGAGATCAGTAAGTCTAAAACAGATAATGGAACCCGACTATGTAATACAGTGTAAAAATCTGACTAAAAGATTTGGTCAGCTGATTGCTGTTAATGGCTTGGATCTGGAAGTGAGGCGAGGGGAGATATTAGGATTTCTGGGACCTAACGGTGCAGGAAAATCAACCACCATTAATATGATCTGCGGTTTACTGAACCCTGATGAAGGGTTTGTTAAGCTTTTCGGGCAAAACCTCAGGAAGGATAAAGCTTTGAGGCACAAGATTGGATTTTGCCCACAGGAAAATATATTCTGGCCCAAGTTAAGTGGACTGGAACAACTACAATTTATGGCCAGGATGTATGGTTTTGGGATGCAGGAAAGTAGAATCAGGGCCTCCCAACTTCTTGATCAGCTTGGCCTATCTGCAAAAGCCGGAAAAGTTTCAGCAAAATGGTCAGGGGGTATGAAACGCAGGCTGAATATCGCCCTGGCACTTATCCATGATCCGGAAATCCTTATACTTGATGAACCCGAAGCCGGACTGGATCCACAGAGCAGGGTGATGGTCAGGAATTTTGTGAGATCACTGGTGCCACAAAAGACAGTATTACTCACTACTCATAACATGGATGAAGCTGAACGTATGTCGGAAAGGGTGGCTATTATCGACGGGGGAAAGCTTATTGCTTTGGGAACACCTGGAGAATTGAAGGATTCCATTGGAGGAGAAGAACAGATCAAGGAGTGGGTTGTCAGGGAAAAGACCCTGGAGGATGTGTTTATCAAGTTAACTGGAAAA
>CAZHNA010000193.1:0-2450 GCA_964532775.1 uncultured Methanosarcinales archaeon | reverse complement strand
CCCTCCGAGTTGTCGAAAAAGTCTTGGAGGATATGCTTTGTGGCTTCAGCTGTTGTGCAGCGTGGTGACTGTGCTTTGTCTGCACGTTCGCTGGCTGGTGCTGACTCAGATTCGGCAGGTGCCTATCGTTATCATTGCCAATGTTTTGATCTGCATGATTCCACAAATGGCGGCTTGATGGATGAGATCGGTAATGTCTAAGTGAGGTGCCTTAGCATGTCGAGAGGTGTAAAAGTATAAAATGCTAGATGCCGCAGGGTTTTAATATTGATAGAGAAGCTCAATGTATGAAAATGAAGACACGATATCTGTTGGATATTGGGGGAGGGGAAAAAGGTTGAGAAATAAATCTGTCCTATTTCTTGTATTGTATCAACAACGTTATATATGACTAATGGAATTTTATTAGTGCTTAATAAACAATATTGCAGTCGTTGCATTGAGGTCACAGAGTGGGGGGAATAGTTTATGCGTTTATTTTTTGTGGTTTTTGTTGTGATTTTGTCTGTGTTTACGGCAGGTTGCAACTCCAATGCCAATCATGAGGATGGTGAAATGAGTACTTCAGTTAAAAAAAATAAAGATGCTTTAAATTATGAATACCGTTTGTTGCCAATGGATCAAATCCACAGGAAAAAACTACAGGAGATTCAATATTGGTCTATGAAAAAAGGGGTAGCAGAATTTTATAAAACACGTGATGTCTCTCATATTGCGGAGTATGTGAAATCTCGAGGATATGGCCTTGTCCTTAAACCACAGGTAGATAAGCACCATACCTGTCAAGTTGAGGGTCGGTACAAGGGGCAAGATATTCACACCCTCGTTAGATTTGTCATTCAACAACAATATATGATGAATGAATTATGGTGTTTAGAGCAGGTGGAGCACAATGATTTCATTTATGAATACTGGGTTATGCAGGAAAGAAGTCAGGGTCGTAGTTATGAACATTATTATAGAAATTGTACGTTTATTATAACAAAAGCAGATGGATTGACTGGTGAACGCAAGATACTTCATTCCTCTGAACAGTTTTTTAGCACTTATAAAATAGACTCAGGGTTCAGTATAAATTTTCCAGAAGATAAAATTATTTCACTGCATGTGGGGAGGTTTCCAGAACACTTTCAGGAAACGGAGATGAAGGAAATAAAAGAAATTTTACAAAGATTGAAATAATTCACAGGCTTTTGTAAATATGTTTTGAAGTAATGATATATGTTTTTTGGAGGCAAAGATGAGTGATATCTCGAGTGATATAAATAATACGTTAAATATGTTTGCCGAAGGTTTTTTAGGAATATCGCAAGAAGACCATTATTCACGGAATCAGTATCAAGATGGAAATGCACCAGATTCTCTGGATGATTTAATGAAAAGTTATAACTCTGAGGAAGAGTTTGCACAAAATTGGGAGCAAGAAAAATTTCCACACTGTCATAATCTTTATGGTGAAGATAACAATGTTAGTTATAGAGGAATTGGTGATGAGACACAAAAGCAATATGTGTTTTATGCTGATGGGACGTTAAATACTAGTGCGGCTAACGGTGGTACGTTTGATTTTAATAGTCCTATGGATGCTTGGAGCAAAAGTTTACATTTGCGTACCGATGTTCTGACATGGATTATTTGGGGTAACACTCCTGAAGATTTTGAAGAACATGGTTACGATGGTATAGCAGAAAGAGGAAAGGCTCTCGGTCTTACTATTGCCGATACCGCACTTGATGGTACTCTCGATATAACAACTAGAGACATAAGTTCTGCATTGGATTGCATTGTTCAAACTGCTCGTGATGCTGAGCAACAAATTTCTGACTCAATTGCTGAAAAAGCCAGTGAACTCTCTGCTGTTGCTGCAGAGAAAGCACGAGAATTTGGTGAAGCAGCCCAAAATCTTGCAGATTCAGTAGTGGAAGATGTACAAGACCTTGTTGATGCTGCAGCTGTAAAGGCACAAGAATTTGCTGATGCTGCCGAAGAACTGGCAGAAGAAGTCACTGGAAAAGCAGAAGAACTTGGTGCTGACGCTGTAGCGAAAGCTCAAGAACTTGCCGATGCAGCGAAGGCCAAAGCACAAGAACTTGCTGATGCTACAGCAGAACATGCAAAAGAACTTGCTGATGCTATTGCCGACACAGCGAGCGATTTTGCGGATAATGCAAGTGAACTGGCTCAAGAAGCAGCAGATATAGCAGAAGATCTTGCGGTTCAATTGGCCGATTCATTGAATGATGCTTTAGAGGATTTATTTCATGACCTTGGCATGCCTATTGATGATCCCTTAGGTATTGATCCCACCAACCCAGATGCCAGCCCTGATGGCAATCAAGATACCAGCTCCGAAGACTTCTCTTCTCCATTAGTCCTCGATCTCAACAATAACGGTAGGACATCTACATCCCTGTTAATGTCCGACACCTATTTTGACCTAGACGGTGACG
>CAZHNA010000192.1:0-2457 GCA_964532775.1 uncultured Methanosarcinales archaeon | reverse complement strand
CAAAAGATTTATATGAAGAAGAAATAGTATTGAATAACCTGATTGAAGATGAAGCGGAAACTACCAACCTAGTAGCAAAATATCCCGTACTAGTTGAAAGTTTAAAAGAAAAAGTATTGGATTGGTTTGCAGAAATGCCACCAATGGATGATTACAAAATGGGAAATAACTAATTTTTGAATACAATGAAACGCATAATAATTTTCACATTCCTCCTAACCGTATTCATGCAATGCACAAAAGGACAGGAAAAGAACGGAAAATATTATACCAACCCTGTATCGAATATTACCGGAATTGGCGACCCCTTTGTTTTAAACCACAACGGGGTCTATTATATGTATTGTACTTCAAAAGGCAATGAAGGATTTTACTACTGGAAATCCAAAGATATGGTTAACTGGGAAAAGCAGGGAATGGCCTTGTCAAATAAAACACCCGGGATTTTCGGGACCGATCGTTTTTGGGCTCCTGAGGTAGTTGAGTACAAAGGTGAATTCTACATGACCTACAGTGCTGGAGACTCTACCGGGATAATGCGGTTATGCCTTGCAGTTAGTGACAGTCCTGAAGGTCCCTTCAAAAACTATCAGTCGCCATGGTATAAGCATGAATTATCTCATATTGATGCAACCATTTTGATTGACGACGACAAAGCTTATGCTTATTTTGTGCGGGATTGCAGCACCAATTACATCAACGGAAGGTCAACCAGTCAAATATTTGCAGCCCAATTGAGTGACGATTTAAAAACCTTTGTAACAGACCCCAAACTGGTTATTACCCCGGATAAGGAATGGGAAGATATTAATGGAACCCGACTTTGGAATGAAGGACCATTTGTATTGAAGCATGAGGGGATATACTATATGACCTATTCGGCCAATGGGTATAATACCAAAGAATATTCGGTTGGCTATGCTACCGCTGATAACCCACTTGGCCCATGGACAAAAGCAGAAGAAAATCTTATTCTCAAAGCAAATATGGCTATTGGTGTTTCCGGACCCGGACATAACAGTTTCGCCCGGTCGCCTAATGGTAAAGAACTGTTTATGATTTATCATGCCCACACTTTCCCCGACAAACCAAGTGGAAACAGGGCAGTTTATATAGATCGGGTAAATTTTATTGATGGTAAAATGGTCGTTGAAGGGCCTACAAAATCTCCACAGCCTTATCCTTCCGGTAATAATTAAAACCGCTTTAACATTAAAAGTTATGAAAACCGTACAATCAAAGATTATTTTCATTTTGCTGGTGGCAGTTGTTTTATTGCTGTTTACATCATTTACTTCATCGGTTGAAAAAACGGATAAACGACCCAACATCCTTTATATAATGGCCGATGATTGTTCCTATAATGAAGTGGGCTGTTTTGGTGGACTTAATGCAAAAACGCCAAACATTGACAAACTGGCATCGGAAGGATTAATGTTTAATCGCGCTTATGTTGGCATGTCAATGTGTGTACCCTGCCGTCAGGAATTATATACCGGTTTATATGCATTAGAAAGTGGTTGTGCATGGAATCATGCACAATCGAAACCCGGAACAAAAAGTATTTTCCATTATTTGACCGATTTAGGTTACAGGGTTGGAATTTCAGGAAAAAAACATGCTACACCCCTATCAGTTTTTCCATATATAAATGTTCCAGGATTCGAGGAGAAATGTGTTAATCCAAACGAAAAGAGAGATGATTGCAGCGGTATTAAAGCTTTTATGGAGCAGGATATGGATCAACCATTTTGCCTATTTGTTTGTTCAACCAATCCTCATGCACCTTGGACAATGGGAGATCCTTCTGCATATCCACCTGATAAATTAAAAATCCCTGCTTCACTTGGAGATACACCCGAAGTCCGCGAAGCCTACTCACGATATCTTGCTGAAATATCCTATTTCGACAGACAGGTAGGTGATATATTAAAAACACTTGAAGAAACAGGAAAAGCAGAAAATACGCTGGTAATGCTTTCCACGGAACAGGGTTGGCAATTCAGCGGGGGCAAATGGACCAACTGGAATCAGGGAGTTCATACGGGTATTCTTGCAAAATGGCCGGACAAAATTAAACCCGGCACAAAGACAGATGCACTGGTTCAATTCGCTGATATTACACCCACTTTTATTGAAATTGCCGGAGGAGAAAAAATTCCTGCAATTTCAGGAACCAGTTTTCTCGATGTTTTAACTCACAAAAAGGAAACCCATCGGGAATATGTGTATTGTATGCACAATAATGTACCAGAAGGCAACCCTTATCCTATCCGGTCGATTATTAACAAAGATTACCAGTACATTATGAATTTGTTGCCGGATAGCACCTATATTGAAAAACATATTGAAGCGGGGGCCCATGGGGATACCTGGTGGAAAAGTTGGAAAGATGCAGCCGAAACAAATCAACGGGAGGAGTTTCTGGTGAATCGTTTTTATCATCGTCCTGCCGAG
>CAZHNA010000191.1:0-2464 GCA_964532775.1 uncultured Methanosarcinales archaeon | reverse complement strand
GCAATGGCCTGTCAGTTTGCAAAGGGTAAAAATGTGCTCGATATTGCAAGCGGAGAAGGCTATGGATCAGCGATGCTGGCCAAAGTAGCGAACCATGTAATTGGTGTGGACATATCTGAAGAGGCGATTTCTTTTGCCACTGGTAAGTACAGTAGTGACAACCTTGAATTCAAAATAGGGTCATGCGCTGAAATCCCCTTGATGGACGGCAGTTTAGATTTGATAGTTAGCTTCGAGACAATAGAGCATCACGATCAACACGAAGTTATGTTTAAAGAATTTAAACGGGTTTTGCATCCTGATGGCGTGCTAATTATTTCCAGCCCGGATAAGTATATATATTCAGAGATACCTGACTATAGTAACCTGTTTCATGTTAAAGAGTTATATAGAAACGAATTTGAGAACCTGGTGTCAAAGTATTTTGAAAATATGCAGATCTATGGGCAACGCGTGATATATGGTTCCGGAATTTTTGGAGAAAAAGGGGCTACGAACTACGTTAATTTTAGCGAAGATGGTGAGGACATAGTCATTAATTACGGTTTATTTCGTCCTGTTTACAATATTATTATCGCATCCAATGCTGATCTGCCGGAAGCAGTTAATGGGATTTTTGAGCTGCCTGTCTGGAAAAGTGATATCGTTCAATCGTTGACGCAAGAACGGGACAAAGCGTTTGAACGACACAATATTGCTATGGCCGAGCGGGATGAAATGATCAATGGGCTCAATGCGCAACTTGCCGAGCGGGATGCGCAACTTGCCGAGCGGTATGAAACACTGATATTTCTTAAAGATGAGATCGATCGTATTTATAACAGCAAGTCTTGGAAGTTGACCCGACCGTTGAGAGCGGTTCGGCGTTTATGCAATATGATATATTCGTTGATCAGACAGTACACTTCGAATACAGCACGAACCATATGGCACAGCCTGCCACTGTCAGTGAAAAAGCAACTGCCATTTGAGAATATCATATTTAAGACATGCCCTCAAAATGAACCAATGAGCCCGGCCCTGAAGTTGAACGCAGAACTAGGCCGTATGGCAAAAGAGCGGATTTCGAGCGGCACCATTAGGCTCGTCCGGGAAAAGCGATCCATTTTTGTCACAAATGGATCTTGTCATAATATTCTGAGGAGACTATACAGAGTGATGCCCCTTTCACCGCTTAGGAAACAGCGGATGAAGAATTTTTTCCTTAGAAAATTCCTGTTTTTTCTCCAGACCGGAGGGTATCCAGGGCGGATTCTTTTTAATTCGACGGAATGGAATATGCTTAACCTGTCGCATACACTGAAACTGCCTGTGGGCCCCCCTCAAATACTGGTAGTGGATGAAAGGCTTCCGACACCGGATCAAGACTCTGGGTCGGAACGTATGTCGAGAATATTGAAGTTGTTAACAGATATCGGCTATACGATAACGTTTGTGTCAGGTAGAAATGAAAAGCTTAAAAATTACGAAATGAACCTGAAACGTCTCGGAATCCGGATCATCCACGGGTTTCATGGTGCTATTAAGCATCTAAAGGAAGTTGGGCATACCTATCGATATGTGTTTCTATCGCGACCCGAAACAGCCTTTGAATATCTGGCGCCCGTTAGAGCGTTCGCAATAAACGCTACGGTCTTTTACGATACTGTGGATCTTGTTTGGGTAAGATTAACCCGTGAAGCAGAAGTCTTAGGAGATAAGACAATTTTGAATCAAGCTGAGCACTTTAAACGGATGGAACTCCTCAATATATCCTGTTCCGATGTCATTATCTCCATTACGCCGAAAGAAAAAGGGATGATTCTTCGCGAGAACCCCAACTGCAGGGTAGAAGTGATCCCGAATATTCATCAATGTGTTGATGTTCCGAATCCGTTTCTTTTGAGAAAAAATCTTATGTTTATCGGAGGCTTCTGGCACACCCCCAATCAGGATGCGGTATTTTATTTTGTAAACAGTATTCTTCCTTTGGTCCTGAGAGATATTCCCGAGATCATTTTCTACATCGTTGGTAGCAATATGCCGAGTAGCGTCAGAGCGCTTGAGTCGCAAAACATTAGGCCTGTGGGCTATGTTCCGGATGTCTCTCCCTACTTCGAGAGCTCGAGAGTTTTTGTGTCACCGCTGCGTTTTGGAGCGGGTATGAAAGGAAAGATAGGGCAGAGCATGAGTTATGGGCTGCCTGTTGTCACGAATTCGATTGGCGCCGAGGGCATGGGACTCACTCACGAGGTGAACGTCTTGGTTGCAGACAACGCAGAAGCATTTGCTAAGGAAGTGGTGCGTCTGTATTCACAGGAAGATCTATGGACCAAATTATCTAATAATTCAATAACCTACATTCAAGAAAATTTATCTGAGGCTTCAGCTAAGGAACGTCTTCTCCAGATATTTGGAAATGCCGTCGACAAATCGATAGATTCAATGATGACATCGCCGATTTCCTGGCCGAGTCACCCATTGT
>CAZHNA010000190.1:0-2566 GCA_964532775.1 uncultured Methanosarcinales archaeon | reverse complement strand
TATCAACCGAGGTGCAGTATGCATCGTGTAGTTTCAGGCAACAGTGTCCGCACCGGGTACACTGAAATTTTTCCATTTCCGTTTCAACCCATATACCTTTTTTTCCGTCAGGGCCTTTGCCTGAAAAGGTGTTTACCCACATTGTCCATTCATAAACTTGGGCGATTTCATCAATTCTGGATTTTACTTTGGGAATCAGATCAATCGCGAGCTCTTTAAAATCATAATCCGGGATAAATTCTTCAATTTTTTCTCCTTTGGCTGCGTACCATATCCCTTTTTCCATCAAATCCTCTGCGTTGGAATTGGCTGTGCCCGGCCTGGCTTTTCCTTTGGCCAAAAAGCCATATACTTTTGCAAACAAAGCTAAATTGTACCATTTGTCAGGATACACTGCCAGATCGACAAATACTTCGTTTATCGCATCTTCCGATGAAAGGAATTTCAGGGTTTTGTCCACCATATCCGAATTTCAAGGATTACAATATTACGGTATTTTTTTGGTTTTTAAGTGCTATGTATCGATAGCCCAGTAAGTATTTTATTTTCTATTGTATTGACTGCAAGCTTTACCAAACCACAAAATGACATCTTTCAATGCATATACAAGTGAATTTACCGTATTTAGTGTTGGTTCGTATTGCGAATTTTCTGAATTTTGATGTGCACCGAAATCACTGCAAATTTTATTGATGCTAAAGAAAAAGTTACGAATAATACTGTTGATGTATCCGATATTTGACAACCAATCAATCGTTTGCTTGCCCTTAATTAAATTCCCGTACTTATCAGTGCAATTACTTTTCATATCGGGAAATTTTTGTGAACATGCCTTCAAAATATTTTCATACATAATTCTGATATCTTTAAGATTATCTCCAATTCTCATCCTTTCGTCTTTTTCATAAAGTATCTTCAAAAAACCTTCAGCTGTTTCCTCATCCATCTTATTTCGCAAAATATTCAGATATTGTTTATTTTCTTCTTGCAAATTTATGATCTTGATATTTTCTATAATTGACTTCAACTTTTCAATTTGCTCATTGTCACCCTTTTCAATAAAGTTTTCTGTATGGAATTTCCCAAAATCAACAAACGTTTTCAAATCATCAGCGCCACGTATTTCATCCGGTGCCGGATAGGCTGTTAAAAAGTAAAATTTCGTTAAAACATTCAAACCGTTGTAAACCAGCTTATGGAGCAGGTAGTCGCCTTCACGCTCGAAAAACTTATTGTACTGATCTTCATTATACGTGGTATCAATTTGCCTCAGTTCATCATATTCATATTCAATTTCGGACAAGTTTCGATCAATGATAAATAAAGCATACTTGTCAATGTCTTGAATGATCTTCTGCAATGCATCCGGGAAACGATATTCAACTTCTATCAAGCCTGTGTTTTCTACAATTTCTTTGATCTCTTCCGGTTCGGCCCCATAACCAGTTTCATCTGCTTCTAATGTTTTTAAATTCTTAATTTCTTTTTTGCTTAGATATTTGGAAAACAATCGGATGACGCGAGGGATATTCTTTGACAATTCATCTTCAACATATAAAATTTTCATGAGTTTTATTTCCCCCAAAAATTTTTAAATTTTATTTCCACGGAATAAATATCGCCATCTTTCTTTGTAACAGGTTTCGTGTTCAGTAACTTAGCAAAGTTTTCGACAATTACATGACCGATCCCGGATGTTTTGGCCTTAGCTTTTTCTTTGTATCGGTTTTCGATTCTTATAGACATTTCCCGGGGGGCAGGGTCAAACTCAATATGTAAAAAACGCTGTTCTTTGCTCACAAAAGCGGAATATTTGACGGCATTCAGGATTAATTCCTGAAGTAAGATTAATAACTTCATCGCTGAACCCTTTTCATTTCCCATTACATACTTCGTTCCCTCAACGATAGCTAAATCAATTTCAAAAAAGTATTTTTGCAAGAATCTCATAATTTCTTGAATATCGTTGCTTTGTGAAGTCCGCGTCCATTTAGACCTTGCTTCTTGAAAAATACTTTTTGTTGGAAAATAATTCCTTACAAAATTCGAAAAATACTTGCCGTCAAACATGTTGCCGATTGAATATATCAGTGACGCATTAATAATGTATTCTAAATCCATTTTGCCTTTGCCGATGTTGTTGCGGGCATCGTAGTAAAAATCCTCAATGGAACCCTTGAAGGACAAATTCATTGCGTTTACAATTTCCCGAATAAGATTAGCACCCTTCAGTGCATTCCGGATAACCGCAGGTTTTACGACCTTTTCTTGTTTCAGGTTCTCTAATGGATCAATGACTGTACTGATGAGATTCTTGATGGAATGGGACAAATCGGCTATGATTTTATTTCGTTCATCTACCCGCGCCTGGTATTCATCTTCTGTTTTCCTTTTGTTTAACTCAATTAGTTGGTTCTGGAGTTCTTCGCTTAAATGAATATGCGTGTGGACAAGATTGTATTCGCGATTCTTGTCGCTTTCGTTAACTACTCCAAAGAAACCCTTAGCTTGAGTATAGGGAATATTCTCATACATCTCGTCCAATCCCTTATCCATGGCTTTAGAT
>CAZHNA010000189.1:0-2571 GCA_964532775.1 uncultured Methanosarcinales archaeon | reverse complement strand
ATAAGATTTAATTTTCCGGGTTCATTTTTTAATTCCTACCATTCGTTTATTTCCCAAGAACCGTCGGAACTAAAGATTGAGGCTGTAAATGATGTAATTGCATTTCGTATTGGCCGTGCAGATATACAAAATTTCTATAGGGGATCTGAGGAAGCAAGAATGATAGGACAAAAGATTCTTGAAAATTACCATTTCCAAAAGGAACAGCGTGAAATAGCATTCCTAACAAGATCAGCCGAAGAAAACTATCTTGAACTGGTGCGGAATGATCCGGAGTTACAAAATTACATCCCATTGAAGTACACCGCTTCTTTTTTAGGGGTTGCTCCGGAAAGTCTGAGTCGAATCCGAAAAAAGCTGGCAACCAGCTCAAGATTTAGAATATCGGTATAACAGAAACAGGCTGAATGGGATAATAACCATCAGATGATTCAATCTTTTTACATGCTGAAACCAGGCACAATACTGCTGCACTTAGCAGGAACATTCTTATTGATAATGTCTTCATAATAGATTGAAATATATTCCATCAGCAACCAGCTGCTTGTATTTTGCATTATTGAAACAATAAAGGAAAGCTCCCTTTTTTGAGTTGGATTTATCCTTTTCCTGGAGTTTATCCAGAAGATCCATTGATAGTATTTTTTTCCTGAAGTTCCTTTTATCCAGTTCCTTCTGGTAAATTGCCTCGTAAAGTAATTGTAACTGAGGCAGGGTGAATTTCTCGGGTAATAGTTCAAAGCCGATGGGTTGAATTCTGGCTTTTCTTTTCAGCCTTCTAAGGGCTTTACCAACCATGTCCTTGTGGTCAAATATCAGCTCTGGAATTTCTGACAAGGGACACCAGCAAACTTCATTTTCTCTTTTAAGGTCAAGATCATAATCCTGTATATTAAGAAGGGCATAATATGCAATGGATATCA
This sequence comes from uncultured Methanosarcinales archaeon, assembly GCA_964532775.1. Classification (GTDB taxonomy): domain Archaea; phylum Halobacteriota; class Methanosarcinia; order Methanosarcinales; family Methanosarcinaceae; genus Methanohalophilus. Next base: position 1,648 of record CAZHNA010000189.1, on the reverse strand, counting down.
CTCTTTCCCCCGGATCACGGTCAATAAGTCCATACGAGGTCAATTGCTCAAGATATACCTGATGCAGACCTGTCAGTTCATGAAGTACTCTTTCTGCACTTTCATCCAGGCTCTCTTCCTTTTTCAGGAAGCCCCCTGCTAGTGACCACTTTCCCTTTTCAGGTTCGAAATTCCGTTTTAGAAGCAGAAGCTTTAGTTTCCCTGCATCGAAACCGAAAATAATGCAATCCACAGCTATGAGCTGACGGTCTTCGTTCCGGTAATATTTAACCATAAAAAAAGTCTTAAGTGTTAAAATTACACTTTTGTTTTTATTTTAGCAAAATTCTACTCATTTATAGTCCTTCTTTCGAAAATTCCTAACTTAGAAAACTCGTCAAAAAATTATAAAGATGAAACTTAAATCAACTCTTTTAGTCATTATTGGACTATTAATCATTTGTTCCCATCCGGGCCAGGCTCAGGTAGAAAACCTTTCGGAATTAACTGTAAAGGAGATTATGTCCAAAGATTATATTGGGCACAGTCCTGAACGGATTCAATGGTCAGCCAATTCAAAAAGGGTTTTCTTCAACTGGAACCCCGAAAATAAAAAATCTACCTCACCTTATCAGCTCGACATAAAAGAACTAATACCAGAACCAGTCGAAAGATCAGAGATGCAGAATGCATTACCTGTTAGGAAAAACCTCAATCAGGATAAAAGCATGGAGCTCATAAGTAAGGGCGGTGACCTCACCATTGTAAATGTTATAAAAGGTGACACGCTCACAGTATTTAGCACTACTCAAAGAATTTCATCAGCACAATTCACTCTCTCAGGGAAGAAAGTGAGCTTTATGATAGATAGGAATTTGTTCTGGTGGGATAGTGAAACCGGTCAGATAAAGCAGCTTACTAATTTTCAGGAGAAGAAACCGGAAAAAGAAAGGGAAAGAGCTGATAGAGCCGATAGAAATGAACAGGATGAATGGCTATATCAGGATCAATCAAAGCTTTTCCCAAAACTAAAAAGTTCAGGGAGAAGATCTCCATCCATGTATTATGGCTATCAATTTGGCCAGCAAAGAGGAGGTGGTCAAGCAAGTGGGCCGGCTCCAATTTATCTGGATGATTATTCTGTTTACAATGTTCAGCTTAGTGCTGACGAAAAGTATATAATTTATTTTCTGTCAAAAAGGGGAGAGCAATCCGAAGGAACCAAGACGCCTGTCTATGTCACCTTATCAGGTTATACTGAAATTCAGGATACACGTTCAAAAGTAGGAAACCAACCGGGTGAAATGCAGATTGGAATTTTCGACCTTGAAAATGACAGCGTTTATCATGTCGACAATTCAACAATACCGGGTATTTATGATTTACCGGATTATGCAAAGGACTATCCGAAACGCTATGAAGGAAAAGAACCCCAAGAGCGTTCATTACGTTTTTCCGGGCCTGATTGGTCGGCGGATGGCAAGCATTGTGTACTAAATGCCAGCGCATCTGATAATAAAGACAAATGGATTTTTCTTCTTGATCCTCAGACCGGTGGGTTGAAATTGCTTGATCGTCAAAGAGATGAAGCTTGGGTTGGATATGGAGGTGGATCAGGATGGATGCCAGACAACAAGAGGTTCTGGTATGTGTCTGAAAAAACAGGATA
>CAZHNA010000188.1:0-2627 GCA_964532775.1 uncultured Methanosarcinales archaeon | reverse complement strand
ACATAAGCGGCATATTGTCTGAAACTCACTGTTTTGGAGTAACACCAAAAAAGCTGATCACCATGCTGAACCACCAAAATAAAAATAAATGGTACATATTTGCAACCATCATTGTTTTGGTGGCCGCAAGTGGTTGCCTTTCCGGAAATGATAATCTTGACACTGCCACAGAGAAAAAGATCACTATTGCAGTAAGCATTCTTCCCCAACAGGAATTTGTAGAAAAAATTGGCGGAGACAACGTTGAAACTGTTTTGATGATTCCACCCGGAGCAAGTCCTGCAACACATGAACCTACCCCGGGACAACTTCAAGAAATATCCGATGCCAGCATGTATGTAATTGTAGGATCTAACCTGCCTTTTGAAGAAGTTTGGCTTGGAAAATTACAGGATATCAATAGAGGCATGCTCATAGTCGATTGCTCAGAAGGCATAGAACTACGGGAAATGGAAGATGAACACGACGATGAACATGCTCATGAAGGAACTGATCCTCACATATGGACCAGCCCCATAAATGCACAAATCATGGTTAATAACATCCATAATGCACTTGTTGAAATCGATCCTGAAAATGAAACATATTATACGGAAAACAAAGACAGCTATCTTACCGAACTTGAGAGTCTTGACAGTCGCATAAGGACTTCTCTTGAAGGAAAAGATGAACCTTACATAATGATATTCCATCCTTCATGGGGATATTTTGCAGACGAATATGGAATTCAGGTGCTCACTATTGAAACTGAAGGTAAAGAACCCAGTGCAAAAGAACTGAGCCAGATTATCGACGCTGCAAAAGAGCATGAGATAAAAGTTATTTTTGTCCAGTCCCAATTCAGTACACAAAGTGCAGAAGCAATTGCAGAGGAAATCAATGGGGAAATTGTGCAAATAGACCCTCTTGCAAAGGACTATATAGAAAATCTGGACAATGTAACAGAAGCATTTGCAGCAGTAATTGAATGAGGGGGAACGTAAGTGGAAGCAGCAATCGACGCCCGCAATTTATCTGTTTATTATGGCAGTATACCCGCCTTGAAAGAGGTAAACCTGAAAATATACAGAGGGGACTTTCTTGGAATCATTGGCCCCAACGGCGGAGGAAAAAGCACATTGCTGAAAGTTCTGCTGGGCCTGATAAAACCTGATAGCGGAGAAGTGCGGATTTTTGGCAAAGAACCTGCAAAAGCAAGAAAGCACGTGGGCTACGTCCCCCAGCACAATGTATATCGTCTTGATTTTCCAGCTAGCGTCAGAGAAGTCGTACTCATGGGAAGACTGGGTAAACACCGAATTCTGAAAAAACATACCCCAGATGACTTTGAAGCCGTAGAAAACGCACTCCGAAAAGTCAACATGCTGGAATTCAAAGATAGACAGATATCCGAACTTTCAGGAGGGCAGCGTCAGAGAGTTTTTATTGCACGTGCCCTTGCAAGCGAACCTGAAATCCTGTTACTGGATGAACCCGTAGCAGGTATCGATTCACTGATGCAAAAAGAATTCTATGACACACTTGCCGAACTTAAATCAAAAATTACAATCATAATGGTGTCTCACGACCTGAGCGCCGTTTCCACGTACGTGGACAAGATTGCATGCCTAAATCAAACACTTTTCTTCCATGATTCAAAGGAAATATCCGAATCTGACCTGAAACACGTATACAACTGCCCTGTGGATTTGATTGCACATGGAATGCCCCACAGAGTACTGAAAGAACACTGAGGTAAAATATGCTGGAAATCTTGCAATACCAATTCATGCAAACTGCAATCATTGCAGGACTACTAGCCAGCATTGCATGTGGGATAATCGGAGTTTATGTCGTCGTCAAAAGAATTGTATTCATTAGCGGCGGAATAGCACATGCGTCATTTGGAGGAATTGGGCTCGGATACTTCTTGGGAATCAATCCCATATTGAGCGTTCTTCCTTTCAGCATCCTAACCGCGGTTTTAATGGGACTCGTTAACCGCAGGACAAAGGTTGCCGAAGATACAGCAATCGGAATTCTCTGGGCCGTCGGTATGGCTATAGGCGTTATGTTTGTAGGATTAACTCCAGGATATGCACCAGATCTCATGACTTACCTTTTTGGCAATATTCTGACAGTTCCCCTGATGGATCTATACCTCATGGTAATCCTTGATGTTGTAATAATTGTTTTTGTGTACCTTTTTTATAAGGAGTTCATGGCAATTAGTTTCGATGAGGAATTTGCAGAAGTATCAGACCTCCCTGTAGAGAAGCTAAACCTGCTTTTACTGTGCCTTATCGCATTGACAATTGTTGTAATGATTCGCATTGTTGGACTAATTCTCGTTATTGCACTTCTAACAATTCCAGCATCAATAAGCCGAAGTTTTTCCAGAAATCTAGTTGGAATGATGAAACTGTCAATTATTTTCGGCGCCGCTTTCACAATTGCCGGATTATTCCTTTCCTACCTTCTAGATGTACCGTCCGGCTCCACAATTATTCTGGTAATGGCTGCCGGCTATTTGGTCCATATACCCATCAAGAAAATGCTACCTGCTTCCTATAAACAATAACTATTAATGGCAAGCAAGCAGATACTTTTTATCACGTTTTTTTGGTAACAAGGAGTGGCAGGGTTTT
>CAZHNA010000187.1:0-2633 GCA_964532775.1 uncultured Methanosarcinales archaeon | reverse complement strand
GCCTTTAACAACATTACCATCTTCTAATCCAAGAACTGCATGCATAATCGGAACCTGCCTTTACATGTTAAAGCTCAGCAATAAGTATTTCGATAGAAAAGGGAAAAGAAGCATTCTAAAAAGAATGCTAAACTTATAGTTCTCGGAAGAACAGTCGTACAAAAATCAAGATAAAGAAAGCTACAAGCAATCCTGCACCTACTATCACATATATTGGCGTCTCTTCAAAGAAGTCTACAATTAAATCGATCCCTTCTTTTTCAGGTGGTTCTTCCATAGGATCATAGACAACATCATCCAGATCAAATTCTGCTAACCATATACCATTTTCATCCCCCTGATCTGAAACGTAGGCTATTGTTTCACCATCAGGGCTCCATGTAGGAGACTGTTCCATCGCGGAGTCAAATGTAATACGAACTGTTCGTGTGCCTTCCAGATTCATAACCCATAAATCGGCATACTCATCCTTATCTGAAACAAAAGCTATCCACTCCCCATTTGGACTAATCGATGGATCTTTTTCCGAGTATTGTGTATTCGTAATAATCGTAGCTGGACTACCATCAATGTATGAAATCCAGAGATCACCATTTAGGGAATAAATTATACTGTCGCCTGATGAAAACCAGCTAACTTTTTCCTCTGCGCCAAGAGTCGAAGTAAATTGATTATGGTTTTCTCCTGAAAGATCCATAAACCAGATGTCATTGGTTCCCGAAATACGTGAAAGATATGCCAAATTGTTTCCATCCGGAGATACTACAGGATGCCTGCAATCTGAATTCTCCGTTATTTGGGTTCGGTTTTGGCCATTCACATCTACAACATGAATACTAATGTGATCTCCTGTACGAGGACTGTGGTGCTGGGACGCAAAGTAAATTTTAGTACCAGTTAAATCAAAACATGGGTCTCCGTCCCAGACAAGACTGTCATAAATCTTTTTTTGGTCCGAACCGTCAGAATTCATTATCCAAATGCCCTGATTCAGCCCAAATGCTATTGAGTCTCCCGTGGGATTCCAACAGGGAGAGATATAATTCGCACCTTCGGTGATCTTAATATTTTCAGATCCTGCCGTGATACCAATACTAAAAACAGAGATTAGCATTACAGCACAAATCAAAAACGAAGTATTGCCAAATTTTGGGGTTATTTGATCACCTGACATATATATTATATTATTTGCTATTTAAAAATGCCTCAATTTTCTTTCGGAGGACTTCACTCACAAGCTTACCATCTGCTTTTCCTCGGAATTGTCCCATGACAATTCCCATAAGTGGCCCTACTGCACCAAATTGTTTTTCTGAGACAAAATCTGCCCTTTCAGAAACAATTTTTTCGGCAAATTCCTCTATCTGAACCACATCAATTCCAGTGAAACCGAGAGAATCAAGTATAGAAGCAAAATCTTCAGTTGGATTATCTGCAAACCTGCGAAGCATATCTCCAATTCCCTCTTTTGCCGCTTTTCCTTCGACAACCGCTCCGAAAGCATCTATGAAATGTGAATCAGTGAGTTTATCGGTTTCAACCCCATCACGACGTAGTTCCGGGATCATTCCAGTAAGAGTTCGGGATACAAGGGTTGGAGTAACGGTAGCATCCCCGCTGAATTTTTCCGTGAGTTCCTCAAAAAGAGGAAGATATAATGAATATACAATTTTTTCAGCAAGCTCTTCGTTTAAACTATATTCTTCCGCAAACCTGCCACATTTTTCCGTCAATAACTCGGGCAGCTCAACTGAATCATAATGTTCTTTAGAAATATCAATTGCCGGAACATCGGTTTCCGGATACATCCTCGATGCCCCTGGAAGAGGACGCATGTAAGCACTATTTCCATCTGGAAGTGCACGACGTGTTTCTTCAGGAACAAATTCAAGAGCTTCCTTAGCTCGTATGATTACACTTTCCATTGCTCCGTATGCTCTCTCTTTCCTATCACCCACGAGAGTTACGGCATCGCCTTCCATAGCACTGACTGCTGTTCTTAAGGCATCAACTTCGTCCTGGGAAATCCCATATTTTGGCAACTCATCCGTATGGAATATACCACCGACGCCAGATGTTTTTGCCCTGTCAGAAAATTCCGTTCCAAGCCTTCTGCCGGGTTGGACTTCCCTGCCAATCATGCCTGCAAAACCACGTAACAATGCAGCGTAAACCTTACCCTTTTTGAGAGCATTCTTGATAACCTTGGATTTTGTATCCTTGAAAATATCGGTTACATCAAATATCTCATCAACCACAGAAGCGTTTCTTGAAAGCAATTCACTGCGGATTTCCAGCAGGTTTACCTGACGTTCAACTTCCCGCTCTACAATAGTTTCAATCATATCAAGTGCCTGTACACCTTTGATCTCAACCCTTGCACCTTCTGCAATGGAAATGTTAACATCCTGACGAATAGTTCCCAAACCACGTTTTACCTTTCCTGTAGAACGCAAAAGCATTCCTATAATTTCTGCGGTTTCCCTTGCATGAGAAGGAGATATAATATCTGGAGCAGTGCCGATTTCCACAAGGGGAATACCCAGCCTGTCAACGGAATAAAAAATTGTATCTCCAGCATCTTCCAGCTTTTGGGAAGCTTCCTCTTCAAGGCAAAGAACGTCTACTCCTAC
>CAZHNA010000186.1:0-2637 GCA_964532775.1 uncultured Methanosarcinales archaeon | reverse complement strand
ATCCCTTATGCGCCGGGGTAACACCTGGAAATGCAAAGCATTCACGAACACCTCTAAGAATAAGTAAGCAGGTGAGTAACCATTAGCAAGTTGCAAGTTTACCCTGTGATGAAATGTATCAGGGGTGGCTTGGAGTGATCCATACACTAACCGAACGAAGTGAGCTCAAAACTGAAGGGAGTAAGCATGATTGTAGAAGTCGGTACTGACCCGCTGTATACAAGAACCGTACGTATGGTGGTGTGAAGGGGTGCACTGGCGGTGCTACAATCCCGTAAGTCGCCTACTTGATTGTATGATCGTACTTATGCGTGATCATTCTTTTATTCCATTTAATTTCACCCATATTTGCTTATAATCTTCTCCAGAAAGTCTTGATGTTTCAGGTCGTGCATTATTCCATGTATACGAGTCTTGATTTGCAAGCCAATCAGAAACAGATGAAGATGGTTGATCAAATATTTCTCCGTCAACCGAAGCACTGTATAATTCACCTAACCGGTTTGCTATGCTTCTTGGTACATTGTTTTTGCGCATCAGCACTCCTTCGTCTGTATTGACGCCATAGTGCAAATACGCAGGAAGGTTTGCCATTCGTTTTTTCTCAATCTCTGAAAGACTATCCCAGTCTACACCACTTGTAGGCATTTTTTGCAATGCTGCTATACCCCAGGTTGCAGCATTGGCTACCACTTTATACAAAGCTTTGGTAGCTTTCTGAACAGCCAGATAGGATTCTTCTCCGGGGTAAATCCTTGAGGCAATTGTGGCAATATCTCGACCATTAACCCAATCTATTACTAAACGGGCAATACTGGAACGGTCTAATGGCTGTCCTCCTGTATTGAGTTCCTCCATTGATTTTTTAATTTCATAGGTGTTAAGCATGATGCCAACCAACTTTTGCATGCTCTGGTTTTGCTCTGAAAACAATTGATTTTTGTTCCAATCCTGAGGTGTTAAGCCGGAAGAAGCAAGCATTCCAATCATTTGTCTGACAGAGACCGTTGAAAAACCAGTTTCATCAGCTCTTTTAGCATCAGCTATTGTTAAGGTACTTGCATATCTGCGAATATGTTCCTGTAAAAACGTTCTTTTATCTGCCGATAATTGTCGATACCCCAAAGTTCCTTGCAGCTTTTGCTCAAGTTGGGCTAAAAAGACATCCTGTTGCTGTGTTTGCCTTCGCAAATGTGATATATATTGCAGAATGGCCGACCATCTTTCATCTACAAAAAGCCATCTCTCAAAATCCTGATCAGCATGACGCAACGCATTGTCAATGGCATTTACTAATTGGGAATGTAATTCATCAGATGCTTTTTTTACATATTCTCCTACATTGAGTAAATCCAGATCATTTCTTACAGCCAGTCCAACCCATCCCATATTGTCCTGACCAGCTCTTCCAACTCTTCCTGCCAGATTCCAAAAATCCCTGACAGGCATATCATAAGTGCCCTTTTTACTCGGATAAGCGTATGATCCCATAATAATAGAAGATGTTGGGAAATTAATGCCTTGGGCAATTGTCGTTGTAGCAACCAGGGCTTGAAGTTTTTCTTTTACCATTAAGTCTTCTATTAAAAATTTGATTTCATCAGGCAGGGCAGAGCTATGTATAGCTATCCTTCGTTCAAGAAAACGGGCTAATGGAAAATCATCTCCCAATTCGCTTTGTATAAGCCTTATTAAAAGGTCAATATCTTCATCAGATCCAAAATTATCGGATGCGTTATAGAGGAATTCTGCAATTGTATAGGTTTGATTAGGAGATGCTGCTAAAACAATAATGGGTGAATTAATATCTAAAACCACAGAAGCTATTTTGGAAGCAATGCTGATTTTAGAGTTGCTTATTTGAGACTTGGTACTTTCAGCATCCTCAAAATGTTTTAGTAATATATTCTCCCCAATTTCATAAGTTCCCTTGTCAGTATGGAGTGTTTTAAGATTAAAATCATAATTCCTTCCTTTCCCCTCAACTTGAATGGCTCCTACCACCCGCTCATTGGGTTGCCACCAATCTAACTCCAGATTAATAACATTGCCTCTGTCGCCTGCCAGCCAGTTAACAATCTCATTCGAGTTGGAAATGTCAGGAGTCATTAAAAGAAAATTCGCGTCCTCACAATCGTTTTTAATTGTCGAAAGCAAAAATTCCAAGGTAAGTCCCCTGTTTTTCTCTCCGATATTATGCGCTTCATCCACAACGGTAAGTACCAAAGGGCGCTCTGAAGTTGTACCCAGTCCTTGTCTTACCAGCAAATTCATTTTCTCGTAAGTCGTTACCAAAATATCAAAATCAGTTCGATTACCTCTTTCTTCTACAAGATGCTGCTCAAACCCATCCAGTTCAATAGCTCCACTGGCCTTTTCCACGTTAATCCCTATTGATCCTAAATCTATATTTAATTGAATAAAGATCTGATTCACAAGGGCTTTGGTTGGCACAATGTATGCTACCCAACCACCATTCTCTTTGAATTGATTTAATGCCTGAAGAATACGGTATTCCGCAATCAAGGTCTTCCCGCTTGAAGTAGGCAGGTTAAGCACAACAGCCCGGTATGCTGGATTAAGCAGTTCGCCCTCAATAATGGATTCCCGTTGCGGGTACAGCAGTTCAAATACGCC
>CAZHNA010000185.1:0-2641 GCA_964532775.1 uncultured Methanosarcinales archaeon | reverse complement strand
CTTCTCTTGGTTCGGATTCTTCCTCACCTTTCACAACACTCATTTCAAGAAAAATAGGTGCTGAATAGGAGAGATTACGAAGCCTTGCTTCGTTAGGATAAAGATTTTCAATTGCACCATCTGCTTCCTTTACAACCGGCCTTTCTACCCTGATTTTGCCTAATTTTACATAAACATCCTCAATATCGGTCTCGATTACACCCTGTTCTTCAACTACTTTGTGTAAACCGGAATTAAGGAATTTGTTGTAGGAATCTATATGATGCTGAACTATTTTGTCTTTGGTGAAATAAGCTTCTGAAAGAACACTGGTATCCAATCCGATGGTAGCACCCTCTTTAAAATTGATAAAATATAGATAAGTCTGAATGAAGTGTATTCAAAAAATCAAAACGTGGAGAATCAAGAAAACAGGTGTTATTTAACAAATTGCAAGCTCCCTGCATTTAGTCTATCACGTACCTGTAATACATAGCTTCGCCTGCAGTTGCACTGTTGCGGATGATTTTAACGACATCACCGACTTCAGCACCTATTTCTTTCACAACAGGATCGGCAACCTTTATCTTAGGCAGATCCTCCATTCCAATATTGTAATGTTTAAGAACAGATTTTAACTCATCCTCATCAGTTATCTCATGATGAGGTATTAATTCGTGATCAAGCAGGCTGAATGTACTCAAACCGTCTCCTCCTTAGAAATCTCCGGGTCACCCATGACAATTCTGGCGGGCTCGTAGGGATTTGAACCCTAGGCCGTCTGGTTAAAAGCCAGACGCTCTGCCTGACTAAGCTACGAGCCCACGCTGATTTATCCACTGCAGTGATGCCTCAATGCAGCGGCACTACAAAGATATAATCATATTTAAGGGTTTTCATGAATGAAGTTTGAATTCGCACATGCTTTAGCAATTCGAATAGGGTGAAAAAGAAAAATGTACAAAATATAAAACAGTGGTTGCATTCTTTACCGAAAATATATATATTGTAATTTTGGCCTATTTGCAAAGTTAAAGGGAAACGGGATCAAGTTCCGCATTCCCAGCCATCCATATATTCGACCTGTTTTGGAGATAATTTATCAATCTCAATCCCGAGAGCCTGTAATTTTAGCTCTGCAACCCTTATATCCAGATCGCATGGAACAGGATGTACTCCCGGAGCAAGCTTATTTTCTGCAATAAAACGGACACATTGTGCCTGATCTGCAAAACTCATATCCATTACTTCAGCAGGATGTCCGTCACCTGCTGCCAGATTAACAAGCCTACCATCAGCCAGCACATTAATTCGCTTGCCGTTTACATTGTATTCCTTGATGTTGTATCTTGCATCCCTAACAGAAGAAGACATTGATATCAGATCTTCAAGGTTAATTTCCACATTGAAATGACCAGAGTTTGCAAGAATAGCCCCATCTTTCATAACTGCGAAATGATCGCGGTTAAGAATGTCAGTGTTTCCGGTAGTTGTAATGAAAATATCACCAAGTGTGGCAGCTTCTTTCATAGTCATAACCTTAAAGCCATCCATCCTTGCTTCAAGAGCACGTATTGGATCAACTTCGGTGACAATAACATCTGCACCTAAACCATCTGCACGCATTGCAGCACCTTTACCACACCAGCCATATCCGCCGATGACAACGTTTTTGCCGGCTACCAGTAAATTTGTAGTTCGCATAATACCATCCCAAGAAGACTGACCGGTACCATCGCGGTTGTCAAAGAGGAATTTGGTCATGGCATCATTTACTGCAATAACCGGCATTTTCAAAGCGCCATCCTTTTCCATTGCTTTGAGCCTGTGTATTCCTGTGGTAGTTTCTTCGCAACCACCAATGATTTTTGGAAGAAGATCAGTGCGCTCTGTGTGTAACTTAAAAATTAAATCTGCACCATCATCAATGGTAATATCTGGAACTATTTCCAGTACTGAATCTATGGCAGCATAATAATCTTCATTAGAACAACCGTGTTTTGCGTAACACCTGATGTTATCCTTTGTATCCAGCGCAGCCGCGACATCATCCTGAGTACTCAGTGGATTGCAACCACATATTGCAACTTTTGCACCACCTGCAGCAAGAGTTTCGACTAGAACCGCAGTTTTGGCTTCGACATGGAGTGCCATTGCGACACGATGTCCTTTAAGGGGCTTTTCTTTTTCAAACTCGCCCCTTATTATTGCCAAAACTGGCATATGATTCCTTGCCCATTCTATTTTCTGTTCACCAGATTCAATTAATTCCTTGTCAGCCATAAAATTCCTCACTTAATTATTAGCAATATCTAAAACGAGCCTTTCAGAAACTTCTGTTGCTTTCTGCAAAATCTCGTTTTCATTCATGCACAATACATTTCCGTTTTCCATAAGAACTTGCCCATCCACAATCGTGGTCACCACATCACTTCCCCTTGCAGAGTAAACAAGATGTGACGAAACATCGTAAACCGGCGTAAGATGGGGACGATTCATATCAACAATAATTATATCAGCACAATACCCTTCTTTTAACAGTCCAGCTTGAATTCCGAGAGCTTTGGCGCCATTCACAGTTGCCATTTCCAGAACAGTTCTTGCATCCACAACTGTCGGGTCCATTGAATTTACCTTGTGAAGTAGTGCTGCTATTTTCATT
>CAZHNA010000184.1:0-2688 GCA_964532775.1 uncultured Methanosarcinales archaeon | reverse complement strand
AATACATGGCAGTACAAAATGCAAGGCCCTCGCTGATTGTGACCTTGTAGTGGAAGCAATAAAATCCAAATCACGTGAAGAAAGGGTTAGTTTGCGTAAGGAAATTTTCAAGAGAGTTGAGGGATTTGTTGATCCTGAGGCTATTATAGCTACTAATTCAACAACTATTGTGATAACAGAACTTTCATCCGAACTCATCCATAAAGACCGTTGTGTTAGTCTGCATTTCTCAACCTCAAGCCCAGGGGAAAATATGGTTGAAGTGGCACGCGGACTTTATACATCTGAAAATACTTACTCTAACGTTAAAAAGTTCCTCTCACTGATCGGAGTGAAAATGGTTCCGGTTGAAGAATCACCCGGGCTTCTTTCGGTTCGATTATTCGCTTCTATGATTAATGAATCATGCAATGTTTTAATGGAAGGAGTTGGGAAGAAGGAGGATATAGACCTGGCTGCAAGAACAGGGCTTGGAATGACTTTGGGCCCATTTGAACTAGCAGATAAAATCGGACTGGATAAAGTGGTCAGATGGCTTGACAATCTATATAATGAGTTCGGCGATATGAAATATAAAGCTTCACCAACTCTAAAAAAGCTTGTTCGTGCTCAGCAGTATGGAAGGATCTCAGGTAGAGGATTCTACGTCTACGATAGTGAAGGCAAAAAAATTGTACTTAAACCTTATTAATCCGAAATTACTATGAAGATTCTTGTCCTGAACTGCTGAAGTTCTTCTATCAAATATCAACTTTTTGACATGAATGATAAAACAGTCATGGCCAAGGGTGTAGTTGAGAAAATTGGTCTTACCGGCTCTTTTATGAAACACACAAAGCAGTCGGGGGATAAAGTGAAATTCGTTGGTGAGATATTGGACCATAAAACTGGAATTGAGTATGTACTGGGTGTGTTATCCAGTTCTAAACATGGCTGTATAAAAGAACTCGAGGAGATTGAGGCCTGCGGACACCGGGTTGCCCATGGGGGTGAAAAATTCTCAGTTAGTGCTTTTATTGATGATTCTGTACATCATGAAATCCAAAAGTGTATTGAGCTTGCACCTCTGCATAACCCAGCGAACCTAAAGGGAATCGATGCGATGGCTGCACTTATCCCGGGAATTCGACAGGTCGCTGTATTCGATACCTCTTTTCACCATACCATTCCCCCTCACGCTTATATGTATGGAATTCCTTATGCCTTATACACCAAGTATGGTATAAGGAGATATGGTTTCCATGGCACCTCACATCGCTTTGTAGCGAAAAAAGCTTGTGCTTTGATTGAACAAGAATGTGAGGATACCAAGATTATCTCCTGTCATCTTGGGAATGGTGCTTCTGTTACTGCAATAGACAAGGGAAAATCTGTTGATACATCCATGGGATTCACTCCTATTGAAGGTCTGATTATGGGAACCCGTTCAGGAGACCTTGACCTTGGTGTATTAACCTTTATTATGGATAAAGAAGAGATCAATCACAATACTGCCAATATTCTTGTCAACAAGCATAGTGGAATGCTGGGTATTACCGGTGTTTCATCCGACATGAGAGAAATTGAAACCGAAGCATATGAAAATGGTAACAAAAGGGCTCAATTAGGTCTTGACATGTACCATTACCGGGTTTCGAAGTATATTGGATCTTATGCAGCTGGTATGAATGGTTGTGATATTATTATATTTACAGGAGGAATTGGTGAAAATGGGCCAAAAACAAGAGAAGCTGTTTGTAAGCGTCTTGAATTCATGGGTGTTGATTTTGATCATGAAAAGAACAAAAACCTGAGAGGCAAGGAAGCAATTATTTCTAAGCCCGGCTCAAAAGTTACTGTTATGGTGGTTCCAACCAATGAAGAACTGGTTATTGCCGAAGACACTGAAACGATAGTGAATAAATAATATGTTTTCTTCTCTTGCCGATATAGAGAATAAAGTTAAGTCCAACAAAAAGCTAAAGAAGTTGGTGCTTGCGGCTGCAGGGAATGTTCATTCCCTGGAAGCTGTTGTATTGGCACACTCAAAAGGAATAATCCACCCAATATTGGTTGGGGATGAGAAACGAATTCTGGAAATCGCATCTTCCAGAAATTTTGATCTGTCCGGCTTTGAAATTCATGATGAATGTGTGCATGCCTCTGCTGTTGAGAAGTCGGTAAGAATGATCAGGAGAGGTGAGGCCGAGATTCTGATGAAAGGCAGATGTAGTACGGCAACTCTATTAAAAGGAATATTGAATAAAGAATGGGGTATGCGAAAGGACAGACTCTTGTCCCATTTCGCATTATTTGAGATTCCTGGCTACCATAAGTTGCTGGCGCTGACCGATGTAGCTATAAATATAAATCCAGACCTGGACGATAAAAAATCTATTCTGGAGAATGCAGTTGGTTTTATGAATACTTTAGGATGGTTAAGGCCTAAAGTTGCCGTGATAGCTGCCGTTGAACTTGTGAACACCTCAATGCAGGCTACAGTTGATGCTGCAGCTCTCAGCATTATGGCACAAAGGAAGCAAATAAAAAATTGTCAGGTTGATGGCCCGCTTGCACTGGATAGTGCAGTCGATGCGGAAAGCGCAGAGCATAAGGGGATCCATTCGGAAGTTGCCGGAGATGCTGACCTTCTTGTTTTCCCCCAGCTGGAAAGCGGAAATGTGATGTACAAATCTCTGGGCTTTTTAG
>CAZHNA010000183.1:0-2744 GCA_964532775.1 uncultured Methanosarcinales archaeon | reverse complement strand
TATTTATGATGGATTCAATAACTTTAGCCGTGTTATCTCGTGAACCGTCATCTACAATTATAAGTTCAATATTTGTATAAGTTTGACCTATCACACTTAAAATAGCCTGCTCTACGTATTTTTCATGATTATATGTAGGTATAATTACTGAAACTAGTGGGTTCATCATATTGACACACCTATAACTGAGCTGTTTTGATCATTCTAATCGAGGCTCATTCTTGAAGTGGTATAGTTAAAGTGGACACTCCGAAAAGCATGTTATAAGAACCAGCTTAAAGGAGGTGTCAAATGACCCAAAAAGGAAAGCATCATTCGAAGCAATTCAAGATCGACGCAGTTAAACTGGTAACCGAACAAGGATATAGGGTATCAGAAGGCCGCACGCAACCTTGCGCTCCACCACAGCTCTCTGAGACGTTGGAAAAAGCAGCTTGAAACCGATGGCAGCCAGGCCTTTCCTGGCAAAGGGCATATGACAGCGCAAAAAGAAGAACTGCATCGGCTGCGGAAAGAGAACAAGCGGCTGAGAATGGAGCGTGAAATCTTAAAAAAAGCGACGGCCTTCTTTGTCAACGAATCGTAGTAGTATATTTAACATTTTTTGTATTTTTAATTATTGAAGTTAAACATTGTTGCAAAAGTTTATCAGTATTCCTATTTATTATTATAGACACATCAATATTATTATATCCATTAACTCGTCATAAACTCATTAATCTCATTTAAATTTGTCATCTGACATTCCATCTTATCTTACCTATAATTTCCACCACTTTTTTCCTCTCTTCTTTTTCCGTTCCTATCAACGAAATCAAAATCCCTCCCATAATCCACAAAAAAGCAGACAAATAATGCACATTTGTTAAATTCCAATTGCAATAGGATGCAATCAATATAAATATAAGTCCACCCACCCAATGTAATGCCATCTTTTTTGTAAGCGAGAATTTGAATCTTATTTTACAATAAAAATATGTAAAAATTAGATATGTACTATACGAAAGAACAAATAAGATACCTATTCCTTCCAAATGACCCCACAGAATAAGAGCCACATAACCCCCGGAAAGCAAAAACCCGTTCCATAATAATTCAGTCCATAAAAAGGTCTTCATATCAGCATATGATAAAAGTGGGAATGCCAGTACCCAGCTTGTTACTTTTAGATAATCGCCAATCAGCATCCACCTAATTATATCAAGCGATGGAAGAAATTCAACGGAATACAGCAGGTGAATCACCAAAGGTTTTAATGCAATTACAGCAATTATAATAGGGACCATCAATAGCGTCGCAAGTCTGAATAGTTTTCTCATTAATACAATACGTTCGCCATTATCTGTAATTTGGCTCAAAGTCGGCATATAATATGTTCCAAATGATTGAGTAACAAGCCCCACATACATCATGCTTAATGTCCATGCAACATCGAATATTCCTGCGCCCGTGAGCCCTTTGGAATGAATAACCATAGATCTGATTATGAGCAAAGTACCTGTACTAGCCAAACCAGTGATAAGCAATGTTCCAGAAAATGAAAAAAAGTATTTTACCGCCCATAATTTTATATGCGTCATACTTTTGGAAAGAATTGAAATAATATTTAGCTCTTTTTGCAAAAAATAAATTGATGCTGATATAGCTGCTATAGCTGATCCCGTCATCATATAGATAAAAGCTATTAGATGGCCATTATACACAAAATTAGCAGTAGGATAAGATAGCATTGCCATAACGAAAGCTCCTGCAACGCCTGCCATTGCAAGTCTGCCTATATAACGATAACCGTTTAATACTCCGCTTAAAAACGATGCTGCAACATTCAGGAAAATTGGTAATGCAAGCCAACGAACCAAGGTAATAGTTTTAGGATCATTGCTGCTTAGCACTGCATCTGATATCTGAGATGCAAAAATTACCAGCAAAACAGAAACAGTGGTTCCTGCCAACAGAACAATCCAAAAAACTGAACTAATATAAGCCACTTTATCTTTATCATCTTTATGGCTTGCAATCCCTTGAACAAGCGCTGTTTGGCCATTTATAGTCCCAAAACTTAATGCGGTTTGGCGAATTTGTCTAAGCATTGACAGCAAACCAACGCCTTGAGGACCAAGCATAACGGCCATTATTTTGGTGGTTATGATGCCAAAAAATAGTGTACCTATAGTTCCTGATCCAGTTTTAGCGGCGGCTTTGAGTAGAGTTTTGATCTATGGCCTCCATTCGTTGAGTGTTTCCACTACCTTTCTGGTATCACTGTCGGACAAATGGCTGCCCATTGGCAAGCTCAATACTTCCTTGTGTATTTTTTCGGTAGTAGAACAAGATAAATTTTCCCACTCCATATATGCACTCTGTTTATGCGGTGGAATAGGATAATGTACTAATGATTGAACACCATTATCCAATAGATATTTTTGCAATTTTTTTCTTTCTTGGCATCTGATCACAAACAAATGCCAGACATGGTTTTCCCAGCAATCAACTCCGGGCAGAATCATTCCATTCTTTTCCTGAATCCCATTTAAGTATTGCCGAGCGACACTCCTCCGGGAGACAATTTCTTTATCCAAGTGTGCTAATTTAACCCGCAACAAAGCCGCCTGCATTTCATCCAGACGACTGTTCATTCCTTGATATAAATTTTCGTATTTCTTGTGCGATCCATAATTTCCCAAGGCGCGTATACAGGAAGCCAAGTCACCGTCATT
Organism: uncultured Methanosarcinales archaeon; assembly: GCA_964532775.1. Lineage (GTDB taxonomy): Archaea > Halobacteriota > Methanosarcinia > Methanosarcinales > Methanosarcinaceae > Methanohalophilus. The sequence goes on along the minus strand of CAZHNA010000183.1, from coordinate 27 downwards.
GGTGGTCACCGCACCCGCATCACCCAA
>CAZHNA010000182.1:0-2875 GCA_964532775.1 uncultured Methanosarcinales archaeon | reverse complement strand
AGAGCAACTTAAACAGCTCTAGAAATCCTCAGTCAAACCAATAAATAACAGCAACATACTGACGGTCAAAATATACCACTATTATAGATGTTAGATAACAGCAATTCTTCCTGCATCGGTTATAGAATAACCATCTATCTCTTCGATATATCCCATTGATTTGAGTTCACGCAAGTGATTATAGGTCATCCCTTTTGAGATCCCGATATTCAATGCAATGGTCTTGACGGATTTGATTCCCGATTGGATCTGTTCAAGAATCAGCTTCTTTGTATCAGAAATATTGAAACTTAAAATCGGGAAGTCAATAATGAAATTATCTTCTTCAGTAACATATACTATCTTCTTTACCATGTCACTTCTGGCATAAGATCCAAAGAGCGCCCCGAATGCCTGCGGTTTCCTGCCACCGGAAACGTTCACGATTATTTCATTACCCCTTGCGTTTTCGTCTTCTATCATGTTTGCCACATCCTGAGCCACACGCACGGTGTCGTAGAGTGATGTTTTTTTTGTCTCAATTCCTATAACTTTTCCAAACGTATCTTCTAACATCTGTTCAGCCTGACGCTTTTTTTCTACAGTATCGTCTTCTGTGAGGATTATGAGTTTGGATGGAGATAGTCGGGTTATGCAGGTGATTACCGGTTCTAGGGTGTAGAGGGTGGTGATTAGGGTTAAGATTGTCATATGTAGAGTATTTAGCAGAGTGAGTTATATTGTTTGCCACATAACACTCATACAATCATATATGTAAAATACAGTTAAGTATATATTAAATATGTACAAATATATGTGAATTGTAGACGCTTTCGGGATAGACATTTACATACATTCTTCGTTTCTTCAATCTTCAAGTTTATTTGAGGATCATGAAAATCGGTATAAAGTGTTTCGAAAATGTCTTGGATTGATTCATTTGAAAATAACTCGAATATATCACAACATTTATGAACGGTTACAAACAAGCGTTGATCTAGAATATTTTTAAAAAGATTAACTTCCTAAAGTATTCATCGCAACACCCCTCAATAAATCATTCATTTTTTATAAAAACAAAAAGGGAAGGTCGGGCAATAAATATGGAATATGTGGATTCGATGTATTGTAATTGGGGAAAGGCTTCTTTGTCGATAGAACCAGAGAATCTTGAATACCATTTACTTGTTTATCATTGTTTGGATGTGGCAGCTGTTGGACATAAATTACTGCAATGTGATAAACGACTTCTGAATACATTTGCGGATATTACAACTCTTTCTACAGATGATACAATCTCTTTAATTACTTTCTATCTTGCAATTCATGACATCGGGAAATTCTCAGATCGCTTTCAGAATCTTCGCCCTGATATATTTAAGCAGTTAAGAAAGAATGTATGCGATAAACCCTACAAGATACGTCATGATACAATGGGGTATCATTTGTGGACTAGAATTTGGCCACTAATTTGGGATGAAAATTTGCTTAGTTTAGAGCAAGACGTAACTCTCGATAAATTTGACTGGCAGGATATTTTAAAATCATGGGGTCAGGCGGTAACTGGTCATCATGGTAAACCGCCTCTTCTCGATGATCACGGTATGACTATACATGTGCAAGACATTTTTACTGATGAAAATCTAGAGATGGCAAAAACTTTTGTGAGAGAAATTAGCGAATTATTAATCCCAAATACCTCTATCAAATTATCAGATCATCTAGATGATGATCTAGATGACTTATTTAGGCGTTCATCGTGGTTGCTTGCGGGTTTAGCAATATTGAGTGATTGGATTGGATCAAATAGTGATTATTTTCCTCTAAATTCAAATCCAATTCCACTTGAAGATTATTGGAATAAAATTGCATTACCAAAAGCAGAAGATGCAATTGCTACAGCAGGGGTGCTACCATCTGCAATATCTTCAAAAACGGGCATGCAAGCTTTATTTCAAGATAAAGACATAAAAACTCCAAGCCCTTTGCAGTCTCATGTCTCGACATGTAATCTTGATGATGGGCCACAAATGTTCATTCTGGAGGAAGTCACCGGCAGTGGAAAAACGGAAGCAGCATTGTGTTTAGCTCACCGTCTTATGGACAAAGGACTTGCTGAAGGAATTTTTGTGGCTTTGCCTACAATGGCTACAGCGAATGCAATGTATGATCGGTTAGCAAAATCTTACCGTTTAATGTTTACACCAGAAGCGAAACCATCTCTTGTATTAGCACATAGTGCCAGACATCTTTCAGATGCCTTTCAAGATTCTATTTTGCTAAAGAAATCTCGTGCAAACATGGTTTATAGAAATGGTGAAAAAACTGCTTCAGCACAATGTATTGAATGGATTGCAGATAATCGAAAAAAAGCACTGTTGGCAGATGTAGGTGTTGGAACCATTGATCAGGGTTTGATGGGTGTGCTTCCATCAAAGCATCAATCGTTGCGTCTTTTAGGATTATCTCGTAACGTTTTGATTGTAGATGAGGTGCATGCTTATGATCCATATATGCACACTTTGTTATGCACTTTGTTGAGATTTCATGCAGCATTGGGCGGCAGTGCGATACTACTTTCCGCAACACTTCCAATAAAAGTTCGTCAGGAATTGGTGGATAGTTTTTCTCAAGGATTTAAAGGCGTTCCGAATACATTAAAGGATAATTCATATCCTCTTGTCACTCACACTACTTCTACCAGTATTTCTGAAATTCCGGTTAAAACGAGAGAAAAATCTTGTCGAAAGGTTGCTGTGAAGTTTTTTGATAATATTGATGAGGTTGAAAAATCATTGGTAGATATTGCTAAAAACGGTGGGTGTGCTTGTTGGATTCGTAATACGGTTGATGATGCAGTAGATGCATACAATAGTCTGTATTCTAAACTGGGTTC
>CAZHNA010000181.1:0-2902 GCA_964532775.1 uncultured Methanosarcinales archaeon | reverse complement strand
TAAACACCATTACCAATTTCAGCTAACATTTCGTCCAAATTTGAATCGCCACGATCAATAAAAGTGTTACTCATCCTGACAACAGGTGAAGAACTACCCTGTGCTCGGCAGTTTCCTGGTTTTCCTCCAAGACGGGAAGCAGTTTCACGTGAATGAAGATAAGATTTCAAAACTCCCTCTTCCACAATTGTAGTTTTATGAGATTGTACACCCTCAGAATCAAATGGATAATACCCAAACTCATGAAGGGTTGGATCATCAATTATCGTAATTTTGTCTGAACCAATCTGTTGTCCGATTTTGCCCTCAAGTATTGAACTACCTTCCAAAACAAGATCGGCTTCTGATGCGTGCCCAACTGCTTCGTGTGCGAAAACACCTGCAAGTTCAGGATCGAGAATTACAGGGAAATGACCACCTTTTGCTGGACTTGCATCAAGTAATTCAATTGCCGATTTACCAGCATGTTCTGCCATTTCAAAGGGTTTATTCCCCTTAAAAAGCTCAAAGCCGCCAACTCCAAATTTGCTTTCCCTGCCTGCCTGAAATAAGCCATCCCTTGAAGCAACAGCAGTTATTGCAAATCCAACTTTTGTCATCTTGTATTCGCAATCCAGACCTTCAGAACTTGTGTAATGGACATTAGCGGTGCTTTCCGAATAGATAGCTGAAGTACTGCTAATACCTTCACGCCGTGCATGTGAGTCAAGATCTTTCAGAAACTCAACTTTATCTTCTACCGATACATCACGTGGATCGATTTTCACGGAGGGGAGATTTTTGGTCTCCGGTGCTTCTATGGGAATAAGGGAAAATGAATCACGGTTTGATTCAAGACTGATATCTCTTGCAAGCTCAGAAGCTGCTTTTATTGCTTTTTCAGTCTCACAAACTCCTTCCATCTGGGTATAGCCCCAACAGCCATTGGAAAGAGCACGTACACTGCATCCGCTTCCATGGTTGCTGGATATTTCCTCAACTTTACCATTATCAAGGACAATTGCTGTAGAATTGCCCTCGATTAAACGCACATCAAAAAAATCAGGTTTCATAGTTATTGCGTTCCTGAACTGGAATTCTTCGAATTGCCAGTATCTCCCAAGTCAGGTATTTCAACATTAACCTTCATGTCAGTGAATTCCCGCAACTTTTTCAAGATACTAGCCTTTTGGCTTCCTACAAGACTGTGTTCGATTACTTCTGTTATAGTCGTAACAGGAATGATCTCAACCTTATCTTTGTAGTACTCCTCTATGAGGACATCGGCTGCATTTGATTTTGGAATTATAATCTTTTTAATTCCAGCCTGTGCAGCAGCTTCTATCTTATAGGTAACTCCGCCTATAGGAAGTACATCCCCTCTCACAGAAAGTGAACCGGTCATGGCTACACTTTGATCAACTGGAATGTTCTCCAGTGCTGAAATTACGGCTGTTGCAATTGAAATTGAAGCACTATCGCCTTCAACGCCTTCATAAGTACCAACAAACTGTATGTGGATATCCTGCTTTGTAACATCCTTGCCAGTAACTTTTTTGAGGACTGCAGATACATTAAGCACAGCTTCCTTAGCAATGTCCTTCAGCATACCTGTTGCAATGACCCTTCCTTCAGCCTGGGACTGCGGAGGAGTGACTTCTGCCATAATCGGTAACACTATACCGGAATCACTGCCCATAACTGCCAACCCGTTTACTTTACCTACAGCTGCTCCCTTCTTGGAGAAAAGCTGGTAATCCTTACGCCTCTCAAGGTAATTATCTGCAAGTTGTTGTTCAATGGAACGAGCCATTTTCTTTGCAGAAAGAACATGTTCAGCCGTGGTAATTGTCGCCCCTTCGGAATGTGCAATATCGCCTGCAACCCTGACAAGTCCTCCAAGATCCCTCAATTTAAGTGTTAGGTGTCCTTTACGACCAGCTCTCCTGCGAGCTTCCCGAATAACTTCATCAACAGCTGATTTATCAAAATCCGGAATATGCCCATCACCCTTAACTTCCTGAGCAACAAAGCGAACAAGATACTTCTGGTTTTCAGGTGTATCCTCCATGGAATCACGCATATAAAGTTCATAGCCGTAGCCTTTTATACGTGAACGAAGTGCAGGATGCATTTTTTCCACTGCATCAAGATTACCTGCAGCTACCATTATGAAATCACATGGTACAGGCTCGGTTTTTACAAGTGCACCGGAACTACGTTCGGACTGACCGGTAATAGCATATTCCTTTTCCTGCAATGCAGTCAGCAAACTTTGCTGTGATTCAATCCTCAGGGTATTAATTTCATCAATGAATAAAACGCCTCTATGTGACTTGTGGATGTCTCCACTTTCTACCCTATCATGTGAAGGAGTTTCAAGACCACCTGACTGGAATGGATCGTGTCTTACGTCACCGAGAAGTGCACCAGCGTGGGTACCGGTTGCATCAATATAAGGAGCGTTTTCTTTTTCAAAATTACTAACGAGAAGTTTTGGAATTAATGCCTCTTCTTTTGGCATAAATTGCCGTGTCAGGATTAACATCATAATAGCAGCAATAATACCAAACAATATTTGTCCTACATAGAACGCGTACAGCACAATTCCAAAAACTAGGAACATCATCAACATGTTCCTTGACTGGGATTTCTTCCTGGCTTCCATTTTGTGGGCCATTACGATTTCCCTTCCCTTTCCTGCGGGAATGGTTCGTATTTTTGGATTGTTATTGTCCTCTGCGTTTGGGTAGGCCAAAATGTCCTGAAGCTCTTCTTTTGGGAGAAGTTCAGCCATAGCTTTTGCAAGCATTGACTTACCGGTACCGGGCGTACCAATCATCATAACGTGTCTTCTCTGGCTTGCAGCTTTTTTGACAACTTCTACCGCGTGATCCTGGCCGATGATTTGGTCAATCAGGAG
>CAZHNA010000180.1:0-2918 GCA_964532775.1 uncultured Methanosarcinales archaeon | reverse complement strand
ATCGTAAACTGTAGCTCCTGCAACATCATCCCAATCCAATAGGGGGAGAAGAGATACATCGATAGACTCAGGCGGTATTGACGGGTTGTCAACACTACCAGTTGTTTCACCAATCACTCTACCTAAACGACTATTATTCCCAAGAGTAAATTCCTCAATAAGACCTTCAAAGTTTGCTTCTGTTTTAATGGAAAGATAACCATCAGAATCAACCACTACTCCGTTAGTATCCCATTCATAAATGACCTCTACCGTCGAACCCGGATTTAGCAAAGGGATAGTTTCTTCATGTAGCAGTGTGCTTTCTCCATGCAGGATACGTACTGGGATATTTGCAATGGAGAGAGCCCCTGTGTTTGAGACACTCGCAACAATTTTTCTAACTGTTCTCCCTCTTTGTTGTGAATACAGCTGCTCAACTTCCAGATCAACAAAAAAGGCTGAAGTATGACTGCTGTTATTAGTACGATCCCGATCTTCAAAAGATTGATCGGCATCAACAACTACATAGATATCTTTTGAACCATCTGGGGTTTCGGGCACTATCCATTTATTCTGTGTAACAGTGGTGATGTCTCCAGGAACAAAGGTTCCGGAAATTATCTGTCTTTCGCCGATCAGAGCACCATCAGTTGCGGGGTCACCGTAATAAAAGTCAATCGTTGTGTCCTCGCTTGCGACAAGACCTGAATTTGAAATATCAACAGAGACGTCAACGGGGCTGGCAGGTGTTAGTTTTTCAGGGTTGGTAACAATACTTCCTGCAATGATAGACAGATCGCCATCAATTGTGAGTGTTAAAGAGTAGAGATCTGTACTGGCTTCTAAAGGAACTTCAACATCAACTAACGTACCACCTCCAACATCAACCTGACGTGTTGCTGTTGTCATCGTCACCCGGTTGTATACAACGACAATGTTGTTATCGCTGGCCTGGACAGCTGTGGGTGAGCGTTCAAGGGTATCTGATGCAGTAATCTGAATTGGTTTACTCCAGACCTGTAGAGTCGCATCATATATCGCTGTATACAGATCCTGGCCCTGATTTGAGGTGTCTGGCCAAACCAATATAACTTGTCCATTGCTGCTTCCCCTGATAAGCCTGAAATCGGCAGCACCATTTGAATGTGTCCCCGTAATGATTGTTTCGGCATTTGCCATATCCAGATCTATTGCCTGCATAAAATTGCCATTATGATACCATACCATGAGTAATCTACCTGCAGAATCATAGGAGACCTGGGGATTGGTATCCTGTAGAGAATCGTTTGTTAACCTGACAGGCGCTGACCATGACCAGGCAGTGCCATCATAACTAATCTGATAAAGATCCTGGTCTCCAACCGTTGAGATGTCACCGTCTGCATCAACGTTGTACACTAAAACACCGGAATCTATTATTGCATCGTAAGCGATTGTTGTTTTAACAATTGTTCCGATATCAGTAGCAGCTTCAGCTACGCCTGACCAAGATGAACCATCATAGTTGGCAAACATTATTTTGTTCGGATTTACGGCAGAACCGAGCATGTCATTCTGAACATTGCTCACCCAGGTCAACATTACCGAACCACCAGAGGCCGAAAGTGCAGGGGAACGGTCAAGGTAGCTATTGTTGGTAAGGTAGGATTGAGTTCCCCAACTGCCGGCAGTTGAATCATAAAAAGAAACAGCGATTTCCTGGCTAGCCATCATTTCGTCAACTAAAACCGGGTCTTCACCAAATTCAGTGTTACTATCCTGCCAGGAAAGCCAGGCTCCTCCATTTATTGTAGCGAGTGAAGGATAGAAGTCTGCAGTTCCATTTTCTGTAACTTTAGCCGGTATTGACCACGTATCATTGCTGTATAGGGAGTATAAAAGTGATGTGCGATTGTTATCATTTTTCGTTTTATCGTCCGTCACCCAACTGAGTAGCAGATCGTTGCCAATGGTAGACAAAATTGGATAAGAGTACTTGAAAATATCTAACTGGTTAGGGATTGGTAGGTCAATTGCTGTGTACCCTGAAGAATCTGCGGAGATTGATAGTGACTTTGCTTTAACAGGTTTCGATTCAAGGCCGCTGGAATAACTACGTGACATAGGTTTCCAGTCTATTTCTCTGATATCTTGCAACATCTTAGAAACCATTGTAGACTGTGCCATTGCCGTTTGTGCTTCTTCTGGATAATGATAAGTGTATTCGAGAAGCGGTTTTTCGTAACGATAGAAAAAAATGACTGCGGCAACGCTTCCCGACATGCCAATATCTGCCCCACTGAATACTGGTTCTTCTGGAAAAGCAAACTCAGCAGAGGCTGTTGTACCAAGAACCCCCTCTATTGCTAAAAAATTTGCAACACCAGCACCCAGTGTGACACTGCCACTGAGTCCTGGATTAATTGTACCTTCAATTTGCCATCCGTTATCGGCGTAGCCGGCTATTTCCAGTGATCCTGACAATGAAGCGCCAAGGCCAGCTTCGAAAAAAAAGGGGATTGGGGGAGGGAAAACAACAATGGTATAAGATGGGCCATAGCTAAGAAAGTCATCATCGGTGCTGATACTCGGATTAACGAAAACACCCCCACCAGTAAGAATCCATTTGTTCTGTTCTTCTGAATAGTCAAACTTAAGTTCTCCACTCGCCGTCAATTCAGTCTCAATTGGCATCCCCCAAAGATTCAACCCGTCCTCTTTAAGGGCTGGTCCAGTTATCTCGTACTTTACCTTGCCATCGACAGTCACATTGACTTCAGCTTCAACAAACATCTCAAATTCACACTCCTCTCCCCCAAAGAGAGGAATATTCTCGGGGACAGGATGCTGTATCTCATTTTCAGGTTTGAATTGAGTAAGGCATAGTGTGATCTTGTGTTGATATGTAAAACTATTGTTGCTAAGGATGGCTGGGAACCCAATAATCGGACCTCCTG
>CAZHNA010000179.1:0-2930 GCA_964532775.1 uncultured Methanosarcinales archaeon | reverse complement strand
AAGATCAGGCAATGTTATCTCTGCTTTCTTGATAGCTTCTTCTCCGGTTGATGCAATGCTAGGTACGATATACCCCATATTTTTGAGCATACGTTTAATTCCCAGCGCCACAATTTTCTCATCTTCAACTACTAGGATTTTTTCTCCTGTCATGCTTTGATCACCCGATTTGTTAATCCTCTGTAAAAGTTATGGTAAATTTAGTTCCATTAGTTGTATCAAGATCTATGCTCCCGTCAATTTGTTCTACAAGTGTATAAACAAGCTGCAATCCTAATGAGTCTATATTTTCTACATCAAGATCGTCTGGTAGTCCAATACCGTTGTCAAATACTGCTAGCTTGTATTTGGAATTGAATTTCTTAAGCTCAATTGTGATTTTTCCCTTATTGTCCTCGAATGCATACTTCAGGGAATTTGAAACCAGTTCGTTGATTATTATTCCAAGTGGTACCGCAGTATCAACACTCAAGAATACATCTTCAACATTGAGATCTATACTTACATCACTTGTTCCAAGAACATAGGATTGGGATAAATAATTGATAAGGTTTTTGCTATAGTCTGCGAAATCTATACTTTCCATATCATCTGACTGGTATAGTTTTTCGTGTACAAGGGCCATTGTTCGGACCCTGTCTCGGCTGTTCTTAAAGGAGTCCAGGACATCTATATCCTTGAATTTCTCAGATTCAAGGAATAGCAATGTGGAAATAACCTGAAGATTGTTCTTAATACGATGGTGGATTTCTTTATTTCGTATTTCTTCTACTTTGAGCAAAGTTTCTTCTGCACGTTTACGTTCGTCGATGTTTACTATAATGCCCTGTAAATCTTTCACATCCCCTTCCGCATATCTTCCGATGAATGTCCTCTCCTCCACCCAGCGGACATTTCCATCTTTAGTATTGATCCTGTATTCACATGTGAATTCCGTTTCGCCGTTTTTGATGGCTTCAGCAAGCTTTGATTCAACAACATTCAGATCTTCCGAAACAACCATGTCCCCATAAGCGATTGTTCCGTTTTCAAAATCTTCATCTGAGTATCCAAACTGTGATATGTTCTCTGATACAAATTTTACCGGCCAGTTCTTTTCGGCTTCCCATTTAAATACAATGACAGGGCTGTTATTAACAACGTTTTCCATATCTTTTGTCAATTGTCTTGCTTTTTCCAGTGCGGTTAGAATCTCATTCAAACCTTCTGGTATCTTCTGAAAATCAATATCTACATTCGTATCTGCGCGGATGTCCAGCTTCCCTCCTACTGCAGAGTCTGATATGTATTTGAAATCTTCAACAATTTCATTGATGGGCCGAGTAACTATACGGCTAATAAATGCTGCAACGGCACCCATAAATATTATAGACATCAGGGAAATAAATAGAAGCCTATTTCTGACTGCAGAAACCCCCGCAAGCATCTCGTCTTCAGGCACTACCAGTATGAAAGAAAAGTTTGAAGTCCGGCCAGGCTCATAAAACATCACGCTCTCTTTTTTTGTGATGGGATCAACAGTTTTGATATATCCACTGTTTCCACTACGGATCTCCTCTGCCATGGCGTCAATTTCCGGGACATTAAAATCATAGAGTGTCTTCGAACCAATCCAGTCTTTGTTTGTAGGATGGGAGATAAGAATTCCTGTTCTTCCCGTCATGAATGCATACCCTGTATCAAAAGCTTGTACTTGATTAACAACTTCGTCAATATAGTTCAGGGATATGTCAACACCACCAATTCCAACAAATTCATCATTTTTTAGAACGGGTGACGCAAAACTTACAATAAAGACACCTTCGTAGTAATAAGGCTCTGTCAGGACATCATCTTTGTTTTTCTTTGGAGTCTGGTAATAGTCAAGCGTATCGTAATTTAATAAAGGTTCAAGAACTGTTTCGCCACGCAGCCTGTTCCAGTAAGGAATAAACCGGCCAGTGTCGTCATGACCGTATGTGCTTATAAATGGGGTGTCATCTCCATCAAAGGCATTTGGTTCGTAACATACATATGTTCCGATGAGGTGGGGATTGTCATTTAAAAGGCGGAGCAATATATCATTTATTTCGTCACGATTGTTAGAATCATACTCACTCAGGGTTGACGCTATCGTCTGTCCAATAGCTTGATTTGATCGCATATCGATATCAAACTGGTTGGCATAGCTACGTGCTTTTTCGATCGACTGTTCATATGCCAGTTTTTCCTCCTGTGTAGTCACAGTTGAAACAATAACTGCAGTCGAGCAAACGAGTACGAGGGCAACTCCAATGAGGATAAAAAGCATCAGCTTGGATTTAAGTGAAACTTTTTTCCATTTCATAATGATTTTATCCTCCAGTCATTTTACAATTTACTTATGAGTTCTGCCTTTGATTTATACCATTCAAAAAGTTGTTCTCCCCATTGAGTGGCAGTGTCATCAAAGCTCATTATTATCTTGTGATCATATATGTTGTTCTTGTTGAACAGGGACAGGTAAAGAAAGAGATCAGTCACTGCAATGGTTGTTTTCCCATATCCACTGAGGGTATAGAGATTTGTATTCTTTGCATTTGCGATGGTTTTTATTTCTTCATGGCTGTCTTCCAGCATCCGCTCATATACTTTATCTGTCAAAATAAGATGGAGCTCAATTCCTTTTTCTGAGATCTCGGAGTATATTTTTGAGTAAAGGGGATGGAAATAGGATAACATTGTTTTAACTTTGTCTGACTTTCCAAGGTTTTGGACAAACTCTTCGGGAAGATCAAACATGTGATTCATATCAGATTCAATGACCATACAGTTCCCGAGTTCTCCAAGGGTTTTTGTGAATTCTGCAGGAATGGATGATAGGTCCCTTGTTGCCCAATATTGGGGGTTTTCTTCAATGACTTCCAGAGTGTTGAGCAGTGGTTTCATGTTTTCCACCACAATCCTACCAA
>CAZHNA010000178.1:0-2981 GCA_964532775.1 uncultured Methanosarcinales archaeon | reverse complement strand
ATATTATCAACTGTATTCCAATGATATTATGAATTCCAGTAACAACAATCATAGAGCACCTTCTTTTAGAAGTCCGGCTATTTGTTATCATATGGCTACTATGCTTCTGCTAACTGTCGTTTTCTACTTCTTATGGCATGTATTCACATACACTGGAGTCGAAATGGTGCATCTCTTGCCAGTAGTTGGTATTAATGTGGATGTAGCAGGATTAACCACATTCTTACAGTTCTTAATTTACGCAGCAATCGGATGTTTCACGTGGGTGTTCACCATTGCTATAATAATTGTACTAGTCGAAATATACGAAAAAATGGTCTCTTACAGGAAGCCAACTATCACTTCTCATTCTGTGGAATTGTGAAATAAAACGTAGTTCCTTTGTCCAGAAAACCCGGCAAATCCCACATTTTTTAAGTTTCATTCCCAGAGTTTACGATTATCATCAATGAATTTATGTTGCTCAAACGTCCTGCTTTTGGTATATATCAGTGCGGCAGGATGATAGAGTTTAAGTACTTGATTCCCCTGAATTTCCCTGCATTCTCCCCATTCAAAAATTCCCTTGCCTATGAATGCAGCTTCTGCAGTATTCCCTAGTAAAATGATAACTCTAGGTTTAAGCAAATAAATCTGCTGTTCAAGAAATGTTCTGCATGTTTGAATTTCTTTTTTATGGGGAGTCCTGTTATTAGGGGGGCGACATTTTATGGTATTGATTACTGCCCATTTCCCATTTTCAAGTTCCATGTACTCGATCATGCTGTCAAGCACTTTTCCGGCTCTCCCGCAGAAAGGCACCCCTGTTTCATCTTCATTTTTACCGGGAGCCTCTCCAATAAAAAGCACGGCAGGATGATCAGATCCCTTTCGAATAACTTTTTGGATGGCTGTTTCGTGAAGTGAACAATTTGTACATTCAGGAATCTGTTTTTCCAATTCTCTAAGGGTTGCACACTTCATTTGGAATCCTCTCCTCGGCTATCACTATCAAGCAGTTCTTCAGCAATCTTTGCATTCATAAGCAAATCATCCATAACAGCTATCAAAGAACCAATTTTTTCAGATTTGATACTGATAGTCACTTTTTCGTCCTTGATCTCAGTGGACATATTAGGCAGGTTGTCCGGGTGTAGTGCTAAAGCTAATGCTTTAATTTTGTCGGGGTTTCCGTTGTCGATGAGTTCAAAGGTCGTTGAAATCTTCAGCTCTTTAGTCCCCCGAGCTGTCTGGTTGTAATTTCATCAACAATTTTCAGGAACTCATCTTCTTTCCCGGGAGGAATTGCAGCACCTGATGCAATATTATGCCCTCCTCCTGTTCCGCCAACAGATGTAGCTGCTTCTCTTAGGGATTCGGCAAGATCAAGTCCCTGACTCACCAGTTTACGTGTTCCTCTTCCGGATACCTTTACTACACCTTCAACCCGGTTCAATGTAATGAAAGGCCTGTCCGGGTAAGCATAACGTATTAGTGTGCCAGCAATAATTCCAGTCGCTTCCATATCATCAGCCATGATAAAACGAATGCTTGTCTTCTCCTTTACGAGAGATTCTGCATTCCGTATAACCTTAACAAGCTTGCCCTTGTATTCGGTTGTAATTTTAACTGCTTCTTCCAGAGCGGATTCATCGCCCATACAAACAGAAAGTCCAAGTGCTGGTTTATCCAGTTTTCCACAGCAGTTTGCGATGTCAACTAGATCGTATACATTTTTCACGATTTCATTATTTAGGAGATAAACATCCCCTATGGCAGCATCAATAGCTTCGGGGCTTGCACGTCGTGTGAGTCTCAAGGCGATTGCAGAGGTTAGCTTTTTCGTCCTTTCCTCATCAAGCTTTTCAAGATCGCCTGAAATTCCCAATATTTCAACAAAATTATCAATTTTGTCCTGATCTCCAGTTATGTCAAGATAGGGTTCAGGTGAATTCATCAGGACGTCTGAAATGTCTCCATCGCCTACTTTTAATCCTTTGCGTATGGAAATCACACCACTTTCAATAATCTCTTCAAGTATTTTTCCATTAGCACCATCAAAAAGCTGCTTGTCACCAACAGCACCAGCAATCGCCACTCCTCCCAGATCGACATTGTCCGGATTCAAGGCCCTTGCAACCATATAAGCTGTGGTGGCAGCACACATGTGGGTGGCACCGTCGATGCCTGCATAGTGAGGATTAATTGTAGCTTTAGCGGGAGATTCTCCAACCGGAGCATGGTGATCAATGACCACTACATCATTGTCAATGGTTTCAATAATATCAGGTTGTCCACTTCCCATATCGCAAAAAAGCACAACTTCTCCTTTCGCTAAATCAGGTTTAATCCGATCAATGCTTTCCTGATCCAGTCTGCCAAGTATGGTTGTGTGGAATACTTTCCCTTCCCGGAGCAGTGCACTGCAAATAACAGCACCCGCAGTTATGCCGTCGGCATCGTTGTGTGTGATCACCCGAACTTTCCTACTGTTTTTAATCACTTCAGCTACACTAGCTGCCATTTCTTCCACTTGTTCTAGGCCTTCCACTTCAAATTCCTCGCAAAATTAGCGTATTGATTCCCCGGGTTTTGTACCGGTTCCTTTCTTCACGACACAACCTACGTTAATGCTGGTATTGATTCCTGTATGGACGTCATCCCCCATGATGACTCCAAGTTTTCTCCTGCCGGAATCAACCAGCTTTCCCTTGATTATAACTTTAATGTTTTTGTTGTCGTGGCGCAGGTTTGCAACTTTTGTTCCTGCTCCGAAGTTACAATTCTTACCGATAACACTGTCGCCTATGTAGGAAAGATGTCCGATCTTAGTTCCGTTCATGATGATGGTGTTTTTTACCTCAACAGCATTTCCGATATGTGCATTGTTTCCGATTGCAGTACTCGGTCGAATAAAGCAATTCGGTCCGATATCGCAATCTTTTCCGATTATTACGGGTCCGATAATATAAGCACCGTTTCTGATAATCGTTCCTTCCCCA
>CAZHNA010000177.1:0-3009 GCA_964532775.1 uncultured Methanosarcinales archaeon | reverse complement strand
ATCAAAGGTGAATTCAATAGGGAAGATGTCACTCAAGAGAAAATAATGCAATGCGCAATAGTAGAATAGGAGAGGTGAGTTTTGAAGTTAGAAAGAGTAACAATAATAAAAGCTTTAGATAAATATAAGATGGTGATCATATTGCTACTCATGATAATTTTCATGTCGATAGCTAGTGATGTGTTTTTGTCAGGGCGAAATATACTAAATATTATCAGACAAATTTCTGTTAATACGGTGATTGCGGTTGGCATGACATTTGTTATTATCACGGGTGGGATTGACTTGAGTGCAGGAGCAATCTTAGCTGTATCAGGTGTGGTAGCTGCAGGGCTATTAAAAAACCTTGGTATTGAATCAGTATTGATTGTTATCTTAATATCAACCCTAGTGGGCGGCTTTCTTGGATTCTTAAATGGATTATCTATTTCAAAATTGAAAGTTCCTCCATTTATTGCGACGTTAGCTATGATGCAGATAGCACGTGGTGTTGCTTATCTTCTTTCGAATGGTAGGCCCATTGTTGATCTCCCCGATAACTTTCTAATTATTGGACAAGGATCCTTTTTAGGGGTACCTGTCATGATCATTTTTATGATCATAGTAGTTATTATTGGATATATAATTTTACAACACACTAAATTTGGAAGATATGTCTACTATGTCGGTGGTAATGAAGAGGCTGCTAGAGTTTCAGGTATCAACGTTTCAAAGATGCTTTTACTGGTATATACCTTCGCAGGATTGTGTGCAGGATTCGCAGGTGTGATTCTTTCTTCCAGAATCAATTCTGGACAGCCCCAGGCCGGTATGACATACGAGTTATATGCTATTGCCGCTGTAGTAATTGGTGGAACATCTCTTAGCGGTGGAATCGGTTCGGTTGGTGGAACAATTATTGGAGCTTGTATTATCGGTATAATCCGAAACAGTATGAATCTTCTCAATGTCTCCCCATTTAATCAGATGGTTGTTTTAGGAGCTGTAATACTTGGAGCCGTTATTCTAGATATGCAGTCATCTAAAAATCTGATGAAGAATTAAAATCCTATTCGTAGAATTAGGAAAAAATAAAAAGGAGCAAAAAATGAAAAAAGGAATGATTATCTTTGTGATGCTAGTACTGAGTATTGGAATGGTCTTTGGTCAAGGACAGGCTGAAGATGATGGTATAATCACTATTGGTCTGAGTATGTCAGCACATACACAGTTCTTAGAGAATGTATCTGATGCAGCAAAAGAACAGGCTGAAGCTTTAGAAGGTGTTGAGATTATTATTATGAATGCTAATGATGATATCGATACTCAAATCAACGATGTAGAATCTTTGATCACACAAAAAGTTGATGCAATTATCCTGAACCCTTTAGATAAAGCGGGATTGGGAAAAGCTGTCGATAATATAAAGGCTGCTGGTATCCCTGTAGTAGAGGTAAATACTTTTACCACAAATGATGCATATGATGTTTATGTTGGTTCAGATGAAGTTGAAGCTGGAAAGATCCAAGGGAATTGGATAGCAGAGAATGTTGGTACATCAGGTAATATCTGTATCCTTTATGGTGTTATGGGCCACTCAGGACAAATCGGTAGATTTGATGGTGTAAACCAAAGTCTTCTGAGTAAATATCCAGGTTGGACTCTTCTTGCTGACATGACCGGTGAATGGAAGAGAAGTGAAGGTTTAAGAATAACTGAAGACTGGATTCAGACCTATGGTGATAAGATTGATGTAATTGCTGCACAGAATGATGAAATGGCACTAGGTGCTCTTCAGGCTGTTCAGGAAGCTGGTCTTTCTATACCTGTTCTGGGAATTGATGCTACACCAGATGCTATCCAGTTAGTAATTGATGGTGAGCTTGCATTGACTGTATTCCAGAATTCAAAGGCTCAGGGTGGTGAATCAGTAAATGTTGCAGTGGGTCTAGTTAATGGAGAGACCTATCCTCAAAATTATGTGATTCCTTATGAAGAAGTAAATACTGAAAATGCGCAATCATATTTAGATAAGGTAACCTCCTGGAATTAAATATAGATAGTCCCACCTCCGGATAGACAGACATGACTTTACATGTCTGTCTATCCGGTAATATGTTAAATGGAGAAGAATATGGAGAAAATGAAACTAGGAATTATTGGATTGGGTAGACTTGGACGAGAACATGCTATGAATATTCATTATCATATTCCCGAGGCAGAACTTACCGCAATTTGTAGTGTTGTTCAGAAAGAGTTGGATACGGTATCCTCTGAGATGAATCCTGCTTTTATTACAACAGACTATATTGAATTATTAGCTAATAAAGAATTGGATGGTATTGTTGTTGCAACGAATTCTGCTACCCATTGTGAGATTGTTTGTAAAGCTGCCGAAATGGGTGTTAAGCATATCTATTCAGAAAAACCTATTGGAATGAGCCTTGAAGAGATAAATCTAATCCAAGATGCAGTGACATCAAATAATGTTCCTTTATTTCAGGTCGGTTATAACCATCGATTTGATACTGATTTAATTGCAGCAAAGAAAAAAATAGATGAAGGATTCATCGGTAATCCAATATTTATAAGGATGGCCTCTCGTGATCAGGCAGGTTTGGAAGAATTCCTAGTTAAATTTGCGCCTACAAGTGGTGGTCTCGTAGCCGATATGCTTACTCATGATTATGACACGGCTAGATGGTTTACAGGGTCTGAAGCTCGAACGATTTACGGTATTGGCGGTGTATATGCTTATGAAGGGTTAAAGGCTGTCAACGATATAGATAATGCCGTCATACTTATGCAATTTAAGAATGGAGTTATGGTACAGCTTGAGGCGAGTAGAAATAGTGCCTATGGTTATCATGCACCTATGGAGATCTATGGTAGTAAAGGATGTATAAAGATTGGAGAGAACTCTTTTAAAAATAGAAGTATGTATTTGAATGAGAGTGGTGTGAATCAAATTTGTACAGACTGGTTTTTTGAATACTGGCAAGATACATATAAAGCCGAGATCGCTGATTT
>CAZHNA010000176.1:0-3049 GCA_964532775.1 uncultured Methanosarcinales archaeon | reverse complement strand
TTTTGTCCTGTAGGACTTCCATTTTTAAAATTGGCACCGGAATAAATAGTTCACAATGAATCTTGGTTTTAATATTAACTTTTAGACAAAAATTAATATATTTAAAGACCCAAGGGCTGTTATTGATAGTGTTCACTGCTGGAACATTTCGCACTAGTCCCTAAACCCCTATTCCTCCGCACAAAACTCGCTCACCTGCCTCTATGAAATTGAATAAAAATAGAAAGGGCGGCCAATAGAAAAATTGGACTACCCTTTTTTTTATTAATATATCAAGTCAATCAAGTTTGTTCTGAACAGTTAGTCACACGTCTCGCCCCAATGGAGGGAACCAGAGAAAACGATTCAATTTCAGGCGTCATGCCCTATATCGTGGAGTATTTGAATTCCCCTGACATATTTTGAGTTTTTAACTAATCTAAAAAGAAATTCTTGAGTGAGTTCAGAAGATTCTGGCTGATGCTCTTTGTCATATTTAAGTTCCATGATCATACTTATTGAGTCATTAAATCTCCTGATGGATATATTTTCAAATAAATTGGCAGGGAAATATTCCAGACAGTGATCCAAGGTAATTCTAAACTTTCGATCCGCACTGAGAAAATATTTTCGCCTATAACGATTAATAAGAGTCGGCTTTAAAGAGATCATTAACTCTTTCCGATGAAAATCAAGAGCGGATTTTTGAAATAATGAAGAACGAAAATTAGGAACGCCAATATCTCTTAAAGAAAATGGCTCAAGCGGAAACGCAGTTTTGATTCCAGTTAACCCAAATTTTTGCTTAAACTCTAACACCGGTTTTTTTATATCCCTTTCTAAATCGCCATACCAACGGATTCTTGCCTTTGTTCTCTCACTAACGCCATTGATATTATCGTGAAAAAATTGAAAAGAAACACTGTCAAAATATATATTATTGACAAATCTTGGATAAAAAACTTCAGAAAACATTGCTGAGCTTGCTTTGATGATTTGTTCTATTGAGTATACAAGATTGCCGGGAATAATAAATTTTCTTTCAAACCTGTGTGAATTGACAGAATGTTCTCTCATTGGAATGGCACCGTTTCCAATTGATCGAAAAACTTGGGTACATCCAGTGGAGGGAGTACAGGCCAGGAAGACTCTTCAGTTATATCTTTTGAAAAATAACGGAATCTGGACTTCTTATCTAAACTTGTCTTTATGGTATTTTGTTCCTTACGCATAATTAATACTTGACCGCCTCCAAAGATCTTTTTCTTTTGATAGGCTTGGATGTCAATTTTATTATTGTCAAATTGATTCGAGATGAAATAAGCTTGGGAAAGATCCTTTACCGCAGTGCCAATGTTATTATTTTCGAACCTGTTTTTGATAACAAAAATCTTACTTTGTTCCCCCGCACTAATCCCTTTATCTCTGAAATTATTGAACATATTATTAGACAAATAAATCTGGGAACCACTGATATCTAAGCCATCACCGTTATTATCACCCTTTTTTTCATAAAGAAACAGGGAATTTTTCACAATACCAATGCAATAATCCAAATCTATTTGATCCGCAAAGTTATTTTTAAAAGTATTGTTATCAAGGATAACAAAAGAATATTTAATATTTACTCCATCATCAGCCCTTCCACCATAAAAATCAGAATTTCGTATAAAAACTTGTTTTTGATAATGCAAGGAAAGCGCCGCTGAAAAATAGGCACCGTTTATCCATTTTTCATTTCCATTTGAGAGCTTAAGATAATGAATCACGCTCTCTTCCTTTCCTGTTCCGAGCACCGCTACACTCCCGAACGGCTTCTGTGGATAAGTAGAAGTTATTATTACAGGCTGGGCTTTTGTACCTCTGACCTCAATCCCCCCCCTGATCAACAATCCTACATCCGGAGCCATAGAAATATCTACTCCGCTGGAAAGGATCAAATTCATATTGGCTGGAAATTGAATGCTTTCAAGAAGAACGTATTTTCCTTTCGGGATAATGATTTGAGCATCGTGCCTGATCGCTCCAGGAAACCATTTCTGCCATTCATCAACTGGATTTTGTATCTTTTTAACTACGACTATTTTAGGAACCTCATGCTTATTTCCCAAATTTTCTGATCTTGTCAGAGTTACATTCTCTTTTTTTATAATCTGCCCTGTAACAGTATTTTGAATTTCTATATGGATATTTTCAAGGCTCCTGCTTAAATCAACACTGGAAATACCGGACTCAATAACAATCTCATGAACCCTTTCTTGAGGCAGAGACTCAGCATTCAGGCCATCTGAGAAACGGAGGTTAGAAAGAAAAGCGCTCAAATCCAGATTACCACTTTGATCCACTGCCACGTTATCCTGCGTTGATGAGACTTTAGATACGATAGAGTCCTGACTATACCAGCTCTTTTCGGAAATCTGAATACTCTGCCCCGCCAACTCAGGTATATTGAACGACAATAGATTCAGTTTTAATGCAGCCATACTTCCTGTAGTAATCGATAAATGCAGTTTTTTATTATCACTGTTAATCATAATCTGAGGTTTCGAATTTTCCAGATACTGCTTTAAAATGGAAAAATTAGTTTTCGTAACATCTTTGTATTGGTTAAGGCCAAGTGCCCCTAATATATCTTTCAACCATCCCAGGTAATAAACCTTTTGCATATCGGTTACTAACTGCCGGTGAATTTTTGGTAAAGTTTTTTCTTGTGCCTGAATAAAGTCATAAACTTTTCTATAGGTAGTCTGCCTTAAATGATCATTTTGAGAAAGGGTCTGAAAAAGAGGGTATTTAATTATACATATACGATTCCCGACTATCCAATTGGGAACTATCCAGTTGTTTATTTTTTTTTCAATCAGCCCGTCTGTTGAAAGCAAAGCTGGAATATTATCCCTTGTCAAAGCCGGGTAAAATTTACCATTAGCCATATCGAAAAAAACATAAAGGTTCCCCAAATTAGATCCATGCCCAGTGTAACCTAAAATCAGGCGAACGGCATTAAAAGAGGTAATATAATCTCTGTCAAAAAAAGATCCAATGTTCAGATAATCATCCATGGCGATAG
>CAZHNA010000175.1:0-3086 GCA_964532775.1 uncultured Methanosarcinales archaeon | reverse complement strand
TGGTTACATCCTGGGTGTAGTGACATACGTTTTCAGCTCTGAAAAAGGGCTTCTTTTTATTCTGGCTGCCATTCTGCCTCACGGAATTATCGAATTGCCGATGATATTCCTCTCGGTTGCCATCGGTATGCGTGTTGGTGTGGCCTCGTTTGACTATGTACTCGGGCGAAAATCAACTATGAAAGAAGAATTATCTTCTGGCCTTTCGATATTCTTCAAATTTGTAGTCCCTATGCTTTTGCTTGCTGCTGTGGTGGAAACGTTCATAACTCCACTTTTTATAATTTCATTCTGATTTTGCCGCAAAAGCCTTTTATCTATCTCTCGTATTAATTATCCTGAAAGCAATGATGAGGACTTCCAGATGATAGACAGGAAAGAGATTATCGAAATCGCTGAAAATTATACCTATGATGACATTCGCATCGGTGCGATAGCATCCCATTCAGGACTTGATGTGTTTGATGGTGCCGTGGAAGAAGGCTTCAGAACACATGCGGTATGCAGAAATGGTCGTGAAAAAACCTATACAAATTATTTCCGCTCAAAAAGAGATTCACAAGGCAATCTGGTGCGGGGTGTAGTAGACGATTGCGTTTGCTATGATGGTTTCGATGAGGTATTACTGAAAGAAAACCAACAGCAACTTGTTGATACTAACACTCTCTTTATTCCAAACCGCTCTTTCACTTCCTATTGTAGCATTGATGAGATTGAAGATAATTTTGCCGTGCCTCTTTTCGGAAGCCGGAATATGCTGCGCAGCGAGGAACGTGGACTTGATCAGGATTACTACTGGCTACTCGAAAAAGCAGGACTTCCATTCCCTGAAAGAATCAACGATCCGCAGGATATTGATGAACTTTCAATCGTCAAACTTCCTCATGCAGTGAAGAAGCTTGAGCGTGGATTTTTTACTGCTGGCACATATAATGAATATGTGGAAAAATCCGAGTCTCTCCTCAAACAGGGTGTAATTACTCGCGAGGCATTAGCAGAAGCTCGCATTGAGAGGTACGTTATTGGTCCTGTATTCAACTTTGATCTATTCTATTCCCCAATTGAGGAAGAAATGGAGAAGGTTGAATTACTTGGAATTGACTGGAGATTCGAGACGAGCCTTGACGGTCATGTAAGACTGCCTGCGCCACAGCAAATGACTCTTGCAGAGCATCAGCTTACTCCTGAATATACTGTATGTGGACATAATTCTGCGACCTTAAGGGAATCTCTTCTGGAGAAAGTCTTTGAGCTTGCCGAAGTGTATGTGAAAGCTTCTCAGGAATATTATGATCCAGGGGTTATCGGTCCCTTCTGTCTACAAACCTGTATCGACAAGGATCTTAACTTCCATATTTATGATGTAGCTCCTCGTGTAGGCGGTGGAACCAATGTGCACATGTCTGTAGGGCATCCATACGGAAACACGATTTGGAGGAAACCAATGAGCACGGGGCGTAGGGTCGCTATGGAAGTTAAACGTGCTATTGATACTGATCAACTCGGGATGATTGTTACATAATCATTCCCTATTTTTGTCTTTCTTTCCTTTTTTTTTAATCTGGTATTTTTGCTATATATTTTTCTTTTTCGATGGAATGGGAAAAGGTTATATAATAATACTCATAATACTCATAATAATGAGAAGGTCATGTGTACTCGCATGATTTATCTAAATGGAGCCTTCAGAAATGAAAATTGTACATGCGCAGACTGTATTAACAGAAGAGCAATTAGAGGATCTGAAGAGGAAAACCAATGAGTCTTCCACTAAAGAGGCGCTCAGTGTTGCTGTACAGCATTATCTCGAGTGTGAGTACACGGATATGAATGATGAAATGTGGACCCGCAAACTCGAGAAAGTAGTACAGAAGAAGAACATGAAGGACTAAATAGGAGTGTATGAAATGAAATTACCAGAAATCTTTAAGAAAGACGATGCAGTGTCCCCCCGGTCATCGGTGTAATCCTGATGGTTGCCATCACTGTCATCCTTGCAGCTGTTATCGCTGCATTTGTGTTCGGAATGGGATCACCTGAAACTGCCCCACAGGCAAGTGTGAAAGGAAGCACTGCAGAATTAAACACTTACAATGTTATCAAAGTTGAACATCAGGGTGGCGAAGTTCTCACACTGACCAATACAAATACTAAAATGACACTGAATGGTGACTCTGTAAATATGTCAGTGCTTAACACCGCAGATCTGCAGGCATTTGAAGCAGGAGAAACACTTTCTCTTGACAATGCCTCAACTGTCTTAACTCTGGGCACATCAAGTTTCGCTTCTGGAAATGCAGATTCAGATGTTCTTTCTACAGGTTCTACTGGCGAAATCAAATTCATTGATGTAAACAGCCAGCAGTTGATCGGTGACTTCGACGTAAGGTTCTAAAGCTGAATTATTCGGACGGCAATGCTGTCCGATTTCCTTCTTTTTTTTGCAATTACCTTTGATGTTTAGATTTTAAGAAAACCACCTTATTTTGCGTATATCATGAATTCAACGGAACTCATGTTTTGGGGTAATATTGCTTAATTATTTTGTGTTAAACATCTCGATTTTAGCCACAACAAACTCAAGGTTTGAACTGTGAGTATTGAAGCATTAATCCCATTGTTAATAATTGCATTGCTATATTATGATTGATCTTCATTGGTGTAATTTGTATTATACATGCATTATTTAGACTTAGTATTACTGTAAGTAATATAAAATCGCTATCAGTCAATGGTATATAAAAACGGAATCAATAGACACTTTTTACTTTTGCTATGTGTTTCTCATACTTTTATTGCACTAAATAGTGGGGTGGGCGATGAGGGGTACTTTATTCCTATATGATATGGAACTGAAGACTTTACAAACACATATCTTTTGATTTAATTAAAGTGAAATTATATCCAATTTTAAAATATTCTAATTACTGTGGGTAATACTTGGCAAAAGGTGAATTTTCTATAATATCCCCCCCCACAAAAAAATAAAAATCGAGGGTACATGATAGCAAACCCTCATATTGCATTTTGAGCCCTTGATGAGGGCGCCTTTTAGCTTCAATAGCTGCATTCTTCTTCATAGACAT
>CAZHNA010000174.1:0-3097 GCA_964532775.1 uncultured Methanosarcinales archaeon | reverse complement strand
GGAATTTACGCAGAGTGACGGCTGGAAAAAAGTTCCCCTCTTGCCGTGACGGGGGGAAGGCCTTCTTTATGCTGTGAGTAGTAACCTGAGAATCTTGACCAAAACGGAAGAGCGAACCCTGTCCATGATTCTGCGAAAAGAGTTTTGAGTTCTGTCATTTCTGAGGAGCATAAATGGCTGGGAATCTTTACGATTTCAGATATTTCAAGATTTCTCCCTTCGGGCGGAATGACTTTATTGGCAGTTTTTGAAAGCTCTTGCGAAGGTTTTAGACGCTGCTCCGCATAGTTTGAAAGACCAATAATATCAATGAATCTAATTATGGAGTAAAGATAGCTATTTAGAGAGCCTCGAATACATAATGAAGGATAAAGAAATGCACATAGGGAACCACAATGTAAACGATGGGATATTTCCTCGCGGAACAAGACGTCGAAGGATATATGAGCTAGCATTGAAAGCCTACAGGGTTCTTATAAACAAGGGAATCATCAAGCTTTTAACCATGTCAAAGAAATACCTATTTAGAAAAAAAATCCTTAAAGCCGTAGCAGCAGATTTTAAACCATCTCCTGAAGACTTGAAAAAATTGAGGGAGGAATGTCATGTATTTAAATACCGACCTAAAATCAGTATAATTTTCCCGGTCTGGAATACAAACTCTCGATGGCTCAGGTCAGCTATTGATTCAGTCCTAAATCAAGTTTACGACAACTGGGAGTTATGTATTGCAGATGACAAATCTACTGAGCCACATGTAGCCGATATAATTAATTATTATAAAAAGAAAGATGAAAGAATCAAGGTTACATTCTTAAACAATAATCTTGGTGTTTCCGGTGCATCCAACGCGGCAATAGCTTTGGCAACTGGTGAATTCATTGGACTTCTAGACCACGATGATGAACTGCTGCCTTCGGCATTGTACGAGGTCGTGCATCTTTTAAATAAGACGCAGGAGGTGGATTTTATATATAGCGACGAAATTCTCTTGGACAGAGCTGGTGTGCCTATTTACGCATATTACAGGCCGGACTTTTCGATGGATTATATGTTGTCTCATTGCTATATAGTCCATTTCTCTGTTATTAGAACAAGTGTTATTAATAGAATAGGCGGGTTTAGTAGAGAATTTAATATTTCTCAGGATTATGATTTGTTTCTGAGAATATTTTCGGAAACCAAAAGGGTGTGCCACATACCCAAAGTCCTGTATTTTTGGAGGCAGCATGATTCAGGTACAGGACACGTGCTGATGCCGAGAGTCATGGAGTCAAGCAGAAAAGCAATTCAAGATTTTCTGAATCGGGAGGGAGTTGAGGGAGAGGTCTATGATACAAAACACTTTAATTTTTTCAGGGTAAAAAGAAAGATCATTGGAAGTCCCAAAATCACTATCATTATTCCAACTAAAGACAGGGTAGATATGCTCAAGAGATGCATAGACAGCATCGAAGAAAAGACGTTTTATAAAAATTATGAAGTAATCATAGTTGATAACCTCAGTTGTGAAGCTGACACTTTAGAATACTTGGATTACTTGCAAAAGCGCCACAGCAGCTACCAAGTTTTGAAATTCAAAGATGACTTCAACTTTTCACAATTAAACAACTATGCGGCTCAATATGCAGGGGGGGAACATTTACTTTTTCTAAACAATGACGTTGAAATCATAGCTTTTGAATGGCTTGAGGCGATGCTAGAGCATTCCCAAAGGGAAGATATCGGCTGTGTAGGGGCCAAACTGCTCTACCCCGATGGGAAGATACAGCATGTGGGTGTTATCATAGGCTGGGGCGGAAGTGCTGAGCACATTTACAAATGGTCTGAATCAGATGACATCGGCTATATGGGTCACTTGGTATCAATTAGAAATTACAGCGCGGTTACAGCAGCTTGCATGATGGTTAAAAAAAGTGTCTTTGACGAAGTAGATGGGTTCGACGAAAGATTCAAAGTCGGTTTTGGCGATACAGATTTCTGCCTAAGAGTGCAGAAAAAAGGATATTTAAATGTTTACACCCCTTACTCCGAGCTTTATCATCATGAGTCAGCTACCCGAGGACAGGCTTTCGAAGGTGACCCCCATCCGGAAGATTCGAGAGATTTTATTAATAGATGGCGAAAGATCATTCAAGATGGTGATCCGTTCTACAATCCTAACTTACCCTTGAACAATGAACTTTCACAGGCTCAAAAAACATTTAAAGTATTGTAATAATTAGTCTTTTTATAGTATATTTGCGGATAGAGCAGATACGCTTGGTGAGGAAAAGTTTATTGAAATTGAACGATTCAGATAGGGTAACAGTGGTCATTGTCAATTGGAATGGAAAAGCATTCCTGGGCGAATGCCTGGAGGGCCTTCGAAAACAAGTCTATTCATCATTTTCCACCATTATCGTTGATAACGGCTCCCAGGATGGTTCTGCTGATTTTGTAAAAACTAACTATCCCGAAATTAATATCATTGCCTTATCACAAAACCTCGGATTTGCCGCAGCCAATAATTTGGCCCTTCGAACTATCCAAACTGATTATGTTGCCTTGCTAAATAATGACGCTGTCCCCGATACCATGTGGTTGAACAATCTGATGACAGCTTTGGAAACGCGTCCGGAAGTGGGATTTGTTGCCTCCAAGATGCTTTTCTATCACCAACCGGATGTAATTGATCGCGCAGGGGATGCTTATACAAAAGCAGGGACCGCACTCTTAAGGGGAAGAGGGATAAAGAGAAATAAATTCAAGGAGATTGACTGGGTTTTTGGCGCCTGCGCAGGGGCCGCCCTTTATCGTATGTCAATGCTCAATGATATCGGTATATTTAACGAAAAGTTTTTTCTTCTGTATGAAGATGTTGATCTGAGTTTTCGTGCACAGTTAAAGGGCTATAAATGTTTATTTATTCCCGATGCCATCGTTCATCATAAAGGAAGCCATAGTATTGTTCATGATTCTCCGATGTCGATATATTATAGCCACCGTAATTTGGAATGGGTCTATATTCAGAATATGCCGGCACGGCTGATTCCCCGAACGATTATTTCTCACATTATCTACGATATCATCGCTCTTTGTTACTTTGTCGTACGTG
>CAZHNA010000173.1:0-3118 GCA_964532775.1 uncultured Methanosarcinales archaeon | reverse complement strand
GAGAAGCATTGCGGAAAACCTTGAACTTTTCAAGCAAA
This sequence comes from uncultured Methanosarcinales archaeon, assembly GCA_964532775.1. GTDB lineage: Archaea > Halobacteriota > Methanosarcinia > Methanosarcinales > Methanosarcinaceae > Methanohalophilus. The sequence continues at coordinate 3,080 of CAZHNA010000173.1, read as the reverse complement.
TGAGAGATGGCGAATTCCCTGATGATACCTGTACCCTAAGGGCAATAATCAACATGTCCTCTCCCAATATGCATATGCGGGATCCTATACTTTACAGAATCCGCCACATTCACCATCACAGAACTGGTTCTGAGTGGTGCATCTATCCTATGTACGACTGGGCTCATGGTCAAAGTGATAGTATTGAGGGGGTTACTCATTCACTGTGTACCCTTGAGTTTGAAGTACACAGACCATTATACGAATGGTTTATATCAGAATTAGAAATCTTCCCATCACGACAGATTGAGTTTGCCAGATTGAATCTGAGCTATACGATCATGTCCAAACGCAAGCTTTTGAAACTCGTTCAGGACAATCATGTAAAAGGATGGGATGATCCAAGAATGCCAACACTTTCAGGCCTCAGAAGAAGAGGATACACTCCGGAATCCATCAGGAATTTCATTGATACTGTTGGGATTGCCAAGAGAAATAATGTTATCGATGTGGCCCTTCTGGAGTTTGCCGTACGTGAAGACCTGAATAAAAAAGCCCCTCGTGTTATGGCCGTTCTGGATCCCATAAAGCTCATAATTGATAATTATCCTGATGATAAGGTTGAAGATCTGGAAACAATCAACAACCCCGAAGATGAATCCATGGGTGTTCGATCAATGCCATTCTGCAAGGAAGTGTTTATTGAACGAAATGATTTTATGGAGGATCCTCCAAAGAAATTCTTTCGACTAGCTCCTGGAAGGGAAGTTCGCCTAAAATCAGCCTATGTAATTAAAGCTGTATCAGTTGAAAAAGATGTAGATGGCAATATTACTGTGGTTCACTGCACTTATGATCCAGATTCAAAGAGTGGTTCAAGCACCATTACACGAAAAGTAAAAGGAACTCTTCATTGGGTATCAGCACCTCACGCTCTTAATGCAGAAGTTAGGCTATACGACCGCCTTTTCATGGATCCTGATCCCGATGGACACAAGGAAAAAAACTTCATGGAATTCATCAACCCCAACAGTTTAACCATCCTTGATAACTGTAAGGTAGAACCATCTCTCGGTTCCGCACATTACCCAGATCAATTCCAGTTCCAACGCCTGGGCTACTTCAACTGTGATAAGGATAGCATGGAGAATAAGCTTGTTTTTAATAGGACAGTTGGGCTGAGGGATACCTGGAGCAAGAAATAAGGCAAAGGGCAGAAGGCAAAAATTAGGCTCAAGGATTAGGAGAAAGGTTTTATGTAGGTAAAAAGGCGAAGTATGGGAATCCCCTGCTTCGCCTTTCTTTTTACCTAAACTTTTTCCCTTTTTCTTAAGACCTCTTACTAATTTTGGTCTTCTGCCTTCTGCCCTTTGCCTTAAGAGATGTAATGATTTTGTACCTTCCACGTATAACTGTTGGAAATGAATCAGAAGAAATTCCTGGCTATGCTTGAACCTCTGGAACCGAAGCTTTTCGGTTTCGCCTACCGTATGCTCCGTGATGAGCATAAGGTAAAGGATGCAATGCAGGAATTGAACCTGAAACTCTGGAATAAAAGAAAACAATTGAATACAAATAGCAACATATCAGCCTACTGCTTCAAAGTGATGCACAATATCTGCATCGATGAATTCAGGTATGAAGAATCTAAATTGAAAGTGTCATCCCGGACGAAGCGAAGCGGAGATCCGGGACCCGATGGCGTACTTCTGGAGCTGGATATAGAAAGACGAGAACTCGTAGAGAAAATCAGAAAAGCAGTAGATCAACTCCCCGGCAAGCAAAAAGCTATCATCGAACTTCATGATTTTCAAGAGTTGTCACATTCCGAGATTGCCGAAATCCTGGACATGGAAGTAAACGCTGTACGCGTGAACTTATCAAGAGCCCGGGCTAAAGTTGTTGCTCAATTCCAAAAGGAGGAAATTTATGACTAAGGAAAATTTACCAAAAGACTATTTGGAGTGGATCAAGGAAGAGAAAAACCTCGCCCGCAACCTATATACAAAACATAAAACCACTGTAGGGACGGGCCTTGTGCCCGTCCGTCATTGGCGAACCACCAATCGATCTTTCTTCATCCGCATCGCAGCAGCTGCAGTTCTAATACTAGCACTGGGAACATCATTGTGGCTAAAAAGAGATGCTATATTCAAATCAAGCCCAAATTATACAGAGGAGCAAATTGCTCTGTCATATGATCAAACTATCCGAGCACTGGCTGTGTGCGCCAACTCGCTTAGCGGAGAGTTGAGTCAGATTAGAAAATTAAACCAAATTCCGGAGTCACTCGAGGAAATAAAAACACTAAAAACAGTAATAAACAATTAATATCATGAAAAAATTATTGCTAATAAGTCTTTGTATGCTGCCACTGGCAGTTATGGCCCAAAAAAACAATGAAACAGTTAAAGGTTTCTTTAATACCTACAGCGAACTGCCATCCTATGAATCAATGGAGGTCACAGAAGAAATGTTTAAGATGTTCTCTACCATTGAGGATGCGGATCCCGATATGATTGAATTTATGTCCAAGCTAAAATTTGTTCGTTATTTAGAGTATGAAGGGGCTGGTATAGTTGTAACAGGCGTTTATGTTGCTTCCAGTTCAAAAGGAAAATCGACAGTCAATACTACTTATGTTGACGGGAAAAAAGTAACCACTACTGTGGCTGGAAATACTACGGGCATTGCCACCAAATCATCAGGAAAATCACAGGGCCAAATTGCTAATGTCACACCTATTAACAGCCGGAGTTCATCAGTAGTTTACACAAGGGCCATTGAGGAGATCGATCTGGAGCCTTTCACACAATTAATGAAAACTAATCAGAATGGTGAAAAAATGCAATTCTTGAAAAGAGAATGGACATCGGACGACAAAGAATTCCTGATGCTCAAAGGCAACAAATTAATCCATATAAGAGGCGATATAAATATCATGCACCTCTACCAGCTTGAGGATATTCTTGATGGGATTGGTGAGATTCTCGAGTTTGAGATTCCCTATTAATCAGCACCCCCTTGCCCCCCTAAAACAGGGGGGGATATCACGTACGGACGGGGCCTTGTGCCCGTCTCTACATTTTACCATGTAACAG
>CAZHNA010000172.1:0-3135 GCA_964532775.1 uncultured Methanosarcinales archaeon | reverse complement strand
CGTCGAATGTTCCTCCGCCAAAATCAAAGACCAGCCAATTGCCGTTTTTGACTTTCTTGTCGATTCCGTATGCAAGTGAAGCCGCAATAGGCTCCTGAAGAAGTTCAAAATATTCGAACCCTGCAAGCTCTGCGGCGCGTTGAGTCGCATCCATCTGATGCTGTTCAAACCGCATGGGGATGGTTATAACCGCTGCCCGAACATCTTCTTCAATTACGTAGCTCTTGAGTTGCTTTAATAACTCCGCCGACAGTTCCTCCGAGGTATAAGAGCGGTTCTTGTTTGAACTGAAATAAGAAATATCGGTCCCCATTGTCCTCTTAAATTCGACAAAGGAATTGTTGGCATGCTCGTGGTCACCAGTCTTGGTGAATTTGGTCCACGTATCGAATAGTTCCTGCTTACGGTTATTGATAGCATCATCACCTACAGAATACTTTTTCTTTCCAAAATTGACACACGAGGGAGTTGTATCTTTCTGATTTTTTGTACTCTTGATTATTTCAACTAATCCCTCTTTCATGCAGGCTATTGCCGAGTTGGTTGTCCCTAAATCGATACCGAAATCAATCTTTGTCCTTGCCATTATTATCTCCTCCTACGCCGACTTCCACCTGGGCTGGTTTTATAAGAACTCCCTGGTAATTAATCTGCGGTTTGATTACCGTTGTTATAACCTTTTCCCCTGACTTCAGGTCATCTGCAGGAACAAAACGAGCTTCAACGGTGATGCCGTCAACGAAGTCCATTCCCATAAGATCGACAATTTCATAATCATGGGCGTTAAATTCATCTTCCAGTCTAATCAAAGAATTTTTCAACGCGCCGAGTCCCGTTGTATCTTCCGGCATATTGGAAATTCGCTTGCGCATACGATGTATTTCTTCACCCACCTTCAGGGGTAATGTATGGTCTATTTTTCCGCTTACCTGGAAATCGGCAGCGGTTTTTCCTGTGTCTCCAAGAGAGACTTCAAGCAGTTCTGCAAGTTTTGTGTCGAGCGATAGCGCCTCCGACCGCATAGCGTCTTTTGTTTCTTCGATGTTCTTATTGAACGTATTGATGCGGCTATTGAATCTTCGCCACAATACAACGAAAAGTCCAAAGGTTATAAGTATAAGCAGGAAGACACCTATTACCGAATAATAAGTCCAATTGTGAATGCGCCGCGCCACCGTACTGAAATTGCTATCGCTGCGGTTTCTCATTTGCTGAAAATTTGCCGTGGTATTTTTCTGAAAGAGCGATAGATCGTCATTGATACCACGCACCGAAGTGACATTGTTTTGAATATCCCTCAAATTGTTCTCGCTAAGATCTTTGAGCCTGACCATCTTGTTGCTCAGGATTGCATTATTTTCCTGCAACGATGCCAAATCTTTTTTAATGCCATCTTCCAAGATTTGCAACTGTTGATTTTGTGCCTTGATGGATTGTTTGATCGCAAGGTTTCCCTGTTCCAGATCAGCCACTTTTCCCATAACTATTTTTATTGATTGTTCAATGTCCTTTTCGCGTATCTCCCCTGTCACCAAACGAGATTCCAGGATTTTCAGAATTTCCTTTTGTTCAGCAAACGCACTTGACAATAGAGAATTGAATTTTTTGAGGTCCTCAATTTTTTGGGTAAGCTGCACAATCTCACCTTGCATCTCATCAGATGGAATCGTTTTCCCCTCCTGTGCTGAGGCATTACCACAAAAAAGAATTATCAATAGTACGCATAGAATTTTTTTCATATTTTTACCACCTCAACTACTTTATCAAGAACAAGCTTGATTATCCTGTTGGCATTAACTGAATTTCTGAATCGAGAAACGAATGACGGCGAATATCGATAATATATCTTAATAAACAATCTGCCCAATGCATACTTGCGCAGCACCCTGTCTCTATATGCTCTCAGGATTTTCACCTCTGGTTCATCGACGTCACCATATACCATTGTCGCTATATAGCACAGCGTATCACTTTTCTTGGATGCTGAGGGAAGCTGTACTGCGGATTGATTTCCCCAATTTCCGTATAATATAAGATCATTTTCATCAAATCGCTTCTTTAATTCCGGCGACATGTCGAGTGTAGCAATGTCTTTCATAATCGCCAATGCTTTTGTATATTCATGCGTGCGATTTGAATATACTATACACAAATTTAAGACTTGATTCGCTACAGCACTACTCCAATCAAGGTAGTCTTCATATTCTTTGAGTGCTTCAAAACTAGAAATATAGGAATCACAGAAATAAATATGATCGACATGAACGGTTTGCTCTTGACCTACATTTAACCCCAATCTTGAACCACCGGCATTGGTCATATCATGTGCATCTACATACCGTTCGTTAATATAGTATTCGATTCGACGGCCTTTCTTCATGACAGTGAGTGTGTTAAATTCAAGGTTCCTTATATATGGTGAACTTTTCCACTCCAGATCATCAAAATTGAGATTGTAATAGCCACAGGCGTAATAACCATTGTTAGTAGTCCGAAAGTAATGATATTGTTGCCCCTCATCTGATTCTTTATATCCCCATATCATGCCAACGCCGTGACCATTATCCTCCTCGGTTTGCTTCAACTTGCATTCAATCGTAAAATCCGCTATTGAACCGAATTTAAAAGTTCTTTTTGGCCATATCAGCCATCCTGGTTTATCGCTCCAATTTTCAAGAATATATGTTCCGTCACTGATGGCAAATGAACGATCTTCATCTTCTACGAGTGACCACCCATTTGTGTTGTCAACAAAATTTTCCTCAAATACAACAGGAGGTAACTTATGGCCATCTAACTGTAATTCGGCTTTCAGTTGTATTAAGTTGGGTTTACAGTTACCTGCAACCCTACTGGCTATAGATAACAAGACTCTCGTGTCAACAACTTCAATGTTTTCAGGGATGCTTTTCAGCTCTTTAACTATAGAATCAATGACATTATTCCGGCTCTCTACCTTTCTTCTGTTTTTTATGTAGTTTTCCGTAAACAACAGATCTTTATTCAGGTTTTGTTTAATTCTTTCTCCAATAGCAATTTTGGCCGCAATTTTAGTGATAGTAAGGGAGTTTTCAATGTGAACTGTCCAATTGTCCAATTCTGATGTAGCAGTATATAAATCTACGGAACATCGAA
>CAZHNA010000171.1:0-3178 GCA_964532775.1 uncultured Methanosarcinales archaeon | reverse complement strand
ATCATAAATGTTTTAAAATAGTACCATGTGATAACTGACATCATTACAAGAGCGGCAATCAAATAATAATTCTCCCTCAGACCCAAACAAAGATATTCTCGCGGATCAATTACCTTGGCATACATTACAATAGCGTCTGGAAGATTTTGCGCGCGGAAAAATATCCATCCCAGCATGCAAACAGGAAAGGTGATCATCCATCCGCCTGTTTTCTGTAAGCCTTTCGGGAAACTATTAAATAATGGAGTGGTAATGCGGTACAGAAAAATGAAGATTGCATGATAAATTCCCCAACAAACAAACCCCCAGCTCGCTCCATGCCATAATCCCATGATTGCCCATGTAACGAAAAGTGTCGCGGTTCCTTTCAAAGCATGTTGTTGCATGGTCCTTTCCACAGGCAATCCGCCAACCGAACGATCATGAACAGGCACGAGCAATAGCGGAAGATAGAGATAATCCCGTACCCAGCTTGAAAGGGAAATATGCCAGCGACGCCAAAAATCACGTGGGGATGTGGCAGCATATGGAAAATTGAAGTTTTCAGGAAAGCGAATGCCCATTAAACGAGCTGACCCAATAGCAATGTGGGAATAAGCGCTGAAATCAAAATAGATCTGGAAGCCAAACAAAAAAGCAAGCGTCCAAACATCAAGAGCGCTCATAAGAGAAACAGGTTGTGCAAATCCGGTATCTACAAGAGGAGCAATATTATCAGCCAAAACAACTTTCAAGAACAGGCCATAGAAAATCCTGCGGACACCGATCCCGATATCGTATAGGTTGAAAAGTGGTCTATTAACAAATTGATGAATTATCTCTCCGGCACGAAGAATAGGACCGGCAACTAATTGCGGGAAAAAGGTTACGTAACACCCATACAAAACAAAATCACGTTCAGGACGGATGAATCCGCGATATACATCTATGGTATAACTGATAGTCTGGAATGTGTAGAAACTAATGCCCAAAGGCAAGATGATATTAATAGCGGGCAGGGGCATTGTAATATTAAATATATGAAACAAAGACACAATGCCATCAGCAAAGAAAAACAGGTATTTAAAATAACATAGTAATCCGAGATTAACCAGCAGACTGAGCCCGAGTAGCAGTTTCCGCCTTGTCTGGTCAGTACTTTTATATATTTCAAGTGCGACCTTATAATCAACAACAGTAGAAAGGAGCAGTATGGATAGAAACTCGGGACGCCAGAAGGCATAGAAGGTCAGACTGGAAAGGAAGATTAACCATTTGCGCGGGCGGTTTGGTAATAACCAGTAAAGGCCAACTACCAAAACAAGAAAGATGAGATAAGTGACAGAATTAAATATCAAGGCTGATTCACCAAAAATCGGGTTTCTAAGATCTGAGCTAAATTTTTAGCAAGCAGCATGTGACCGGGTGCCTGAAAATGCATAAAATCTGCTTCCAATTCATGTTTTCCGAAACTGGTCGACTCCTTTGCCCCCCAAAGTGTAGCCGGCACCAACGATTCCAAATTGCAAAACACAGCATTTTTTTCTTTTGCAAGATTTTCGGCTTTTTGTTTGAAAATTTCATATTCTTTTTTAACATAAGGGATTTCTATATCATCACGAATCGGCACAATGTAAACGAGAACACCGATCCCACTTTGGGCAGCACTATCAAGAATAGCTGTCAATGCCCTGATATTTGCGTGATAACGTAGTTTTATCATTTTTCGTTTGCTCTGGGCTGTGATACCAAAGATACTATTTCGCAAAAGATACAAATTGCCCAGTAAGTTGCCACGCGCTTCCGGCCTGATCTTCCAAAGAGTCGAGTGATCAGACAACCATTTATTAAGCGCTGATTCCGAGTGTTCTTGAATTGTATTACGTATCCCTTTTAAGTCATCACCGCTCGAGTCAACAGAAGAATCTTCTTTATTTTGAGTGGCCTGCTGTAAAATCTGACGACCTATCTCCGTTGTCGCGAGTGAACTTACAACCCTGGCATCCTCTAACGCCAAGGCAATGTCAGAGCGTATACCTGTTTCACGTAAATCATCAAACACTAAAGGTAATATGAGAGTTTTAACGGGCAACCGTATTCTCAGGTACTCAAACAAGACATAATGCTCCTGAAGGCTTACATTCGGTTGGCTGAACGTCAGTAGGTCAATATCTTTTTTATATAGTCGGCGAAACAATATTGGAGGCGCATTTTCCTGACCCTGTTTCAATTGATTGACTGCGTGAACTTGAGAATTGCCAAGCCATAGAACCACCGGGTTTTTCCCTCGGATATTCCAGCCCTGTATACATGGTCCTGAATCTTCTACGCCTTGGCAATGAATCGGGTATCCATCGTATTCACAAAATAAGGAACTGGTCCCCTCACCAAGAGCCATTTCTTCAAATTTAGTATTTTTCCCGCCATAACTAAATTCAAGTACAAATGACGCTATAATCACTCCCAAAAGCACAGGTAATACAACAGATAGCGTACTCCTGTTCGCTAAATTTTTCGATTTTGCTGATTGTTTAACCGCGGGCATAATTTGCGTTAGACTCGCCTCACAAAACAATTCCCCAAAACAAGCACATCCATTTTTGTCCGCAGAAAACAATCCAGTGCTTCTTTTGGATGGCATACAACGGGTTCGTTTTCATTGAAAGATGTATTCAGCACAATAGGCACACCGGTTATCTTCTCAAATTCCTTGATAAGTTTATAATACAAAGGGTTCTGTTTTTCGGTTATAGTTTGCAGCCGCCCGGAGCCGTTCACATGGGTGACAGCAGGTATCTCTTTCCGCTTCTCTTCTCTGATCTGATACACTTGGAGCATAAAAGGCACATCATAATCGGTCTCAAACCAGTCTTTTACTGACTCCCGCAAAATAGAAGGCGCAAAAGGCCGAAACGATTCCCGCCTTTTTATCTTGAGGTTTAAAATCTCCTTCATGTCCGCCCTTCGGGGATCGCAAACGATACTTCTGTTGCCCAGCGCTCTCGGGCCCCATTCCATTCGACCCTGAAACCACCCTACCACCTTACCCTCAGCAATCTCTTTAGCTGTTTGTCGGCAGAGTTCTCCCTCATCCTCCATTTCAATTATCTCACACCCATTTTCCTCAAGTTCTCTGCTCTTTGCGTTCAACTCTTCGCTTAATTCAGCTTCATTGAATTCCGGTCCCCAATAAGCATGA
>CAZHNA010000170.1:0-3248 GCA_964532775.1 uncultured Methanosarcinales archaeon | reverse complement strand
TCAACGACCTTAATATCTGTAAGTAGCTTGTCAATAACATTTTTGTGAGAGACAATCGAATCTGGAAGCGTCAATTTGCTTATACAATCCTGTATCCGTGCTTGTGATTTTACTACGTCCTTCGATTTGCCTGATTTGATGCCTTGTCGCAGTTTATTTATTTCGATCAGATATCTCTGATCGGCTGAACTTGAATAATCACCGAATTGAATAAACGTTTCAAAATCTTCCCTTGAAATACTCTTATCCTTTGTATTCGTTTCAAGATAATTGACAAGGCTTTGCTGGCACATGTAGTGGACAATCTCTCGGGGTGTGTAGAATGCTCCCTTGGATTTCCTGTCCTTCACATCAAGAAGATTCTCAAAAACCTTTCCGAGCATCTCAGGATCAACAGCAACTTCTTTTTCCAATGGTTCATCTTCCTTAACTGTGAAATTGAATTCATTGTTTCGGGTGAGTTCTCTTGCCTGAACATTGATCTTCTGCAGATTGTGTTCACTTACCCCTTCTCGTGAAAGCACTTTGAAGAAAGCAATTCCTTTCTTGAAAGGGTCCGCTACAATGTGTAGATATGCCAGAGCTTCTTGGACAATCGGATAATTGTTCAATTGCATGCTCCCTACATATTCCACAGGTATCATGCATTTTTTGAGTGCATCATTGAACTTCTTGCCATCAGCACGTTTTCTGGTGAGAACGTAGATATCCTGTGGTTCAATATCTTCCCCATCAATAAGCCTCTGAATTTCATCGGCTACCCACTCGGCTTCACTGACATCATCAGGTACCTTGACAACCTTTACTTTGTTTCCCCCACCATTATGAGAATTGAGTTTCTTCAGTTCCCTTTCAGGATTCTGCAATATCAGTTGCTGGGAAAGTTGTACTATCTGGGAACTTGACCTGTAATTTACATCAAGGGGGATCTTTTCAAGAGATGAATAATAGTCCTGAAGCTGTTGTATATTGGACAGGTACGCACCCCTGAACCTGTATATACACTGGTCATCGTCTGCAACACATGTCAGGTTCTTTCCATCAGCAATAAGGTGAGTCAGGTGCAGCTGTGCATAATTTGTATCCTGGAATTCGTCCACAAGAACATAGTCATATCTGTTCCTGATCTGGTTTCTGACAACATCATTACTTTCAAGCAGATGGCATGCCATTGAGATCATATCATCGTAATCGAGAAAATTGTAGTCTCTTTTATAGTTCTGGTAATGTTCATAGAAACGTCCGAGATCCGCCAGTTTTAGCAATCTGGCCATTTCCTCATCATCGGTTGACTCAGCTATACTTGTAGAGACATAATCCTGTAGAACAGTCGGTGAGATTAAATGGTCATGGAACTGGGATACACCTTCAAGCAGGCTTGTAATAAGATCGTAAGGGCGATTTGGGATTACTATGTTTTCAAACCCAAAAGAGTCGATGTTGTTAATTCCCCAAACATGTGCATGTTCTCTGGAGATCAATTTGGTTCCCTGATTAATACCCAAATATAGTGAAAATTCCTGAATCAGATCATTGCAGTATGAGTGGAAAGTGGAGACCATAATTCCGCTTCCAATTCCTATATTCTTTTCAATCCTCTCTTCCATTTCTCCTGCAGCCTTTTCGGAGAATGTGAGTGCGAGGATTCTATCTGGTGAGATGCCTTTCTCAATCAAATTCACGACTTTTTCTGTGATTGTAAAAGTTTTCCCGGAACCTGGGCCTGCAAGGATGAGTAACGGACCTTCGGTATAATCAACTGCCTTCAACTGCCCTTCGTTAAGTGTGGTGGATGTCAATTGCGAGTACCCCTATATCCCTTGTGTTTGACAAAAATTCTTGGATAATCAAAGATTTGCGTGATGTTATACTTTACTATTTGATTTTAAACAAATCTTCCTCATCTGTTCTCACCAATCATCGAAAACTGTTGCCTTTTTGAATAATTGTTTCCTTCGACTGTATTGAGAAACGTGTCTAGCAATTTGTTTACAAAAGTTGAATGTAGAGGTATGTGATAACTTTTCCAGATCAGTAAAAGAAGTTCGATAGGGATTGTGAATATATCAAAACATGGATTCCGGAGCTGTTGGATATTGAACCAAAGAGTATTCACAAGTTCGGGCAAAGTGCCGAACATAGTGTTCCTGACTATCCTGCACCGATTGTTGATCACAGCAAGGAAAGGGGTATCTCTTTATTCATGTTCAAGTCTGCAATTAGGGGAACATAATCCTGATTAACTCCTAACTATCGTATAGCAGGCCGGCGTTGGAAGTATTCCAACGCCGGATGTTGAAGGATGAAACAGCGATGTGGTTACGGGAGGTTGTTCTGGGAATTGGATTTTTAGTTTTAGTGACTTTAATGTAGGCATCCGACTCTCAACAAAAAGGATTTTATAGTTGAATGAAAATTGCTTACTGTGTACTAAAAGGGATTTGAGTATCCTAATTGTAAGTGGGATAGCACGCACACAACCTTTACTCGCCCACAATATCACATTTTGAAGTACACATTGTGCATGCTAAAAATAAAATGCTTTAATCAAATGTCAATTCCGATCAACTATGAATATCCATAATACTGTTCTTAAGAATAAGTTAGTTCAGAATACGGGAGTTTGATCGAGTGATAATGCGTACAAATTTCTTCATTGCAAAAAAGGAGCCTATCGCGATATTGCAGTAAATACAATCGAATTTAAGCTACCCTTTGACGATCAAGCAGGTCCTAGGACTGTACATATGTTTCGATATTTCCTAGTTTTATTTTCAAAATATATCAAATATTAAAAAAGAGGGTTGTAAATGGAATGGCTCAGTCTTTTCTTCCCATATCAACTACATTTAGTACCATGGCATTGGTTGTATCTCCCATATCTCCATTCGGCGACAATACATTTCCATCTTCATCACGTAAAATTATAGAATATCTATCCATTTACTTTTTAGCTTCAAGCGTTTCAATTCTCTTTTCAAGCTCTCTGAGTGCAACCTAACTTTGACAGTTTTGACTCTTTCATGAAGATGATATACCAGTGTTTCGTTTTTCGGCTATCTATCCATTCAAGAGATTTCTCAAAATCGTCGCCTTCGTCTGCTATTTTGGCAACAATATTAGTGATAATGTTCTTGTCGAATATGTCGAGAGATTCAGCTTCAAGATAATCTTCTACATCGTGTTTTTTCAATAGCACTGTCAGACTTTTCTCGAGTTTATGTTCAGAATTTTTGAGTAGATCATGG
>CAZHNA010000169.1:0-3278 GCA_964532775.1 uncultured Methanosarcinales archaeon | reverse complement strand
TCTGAAAAATGCCGGATGGGTACTTCCGGGTGGATAGACCAAATTAAAAATGAGTAAAGATCCAACATCCCCGATCCAGGAACATTCATAGTTATGGGCTCTGTATGCTTGGTGCCGACCGCGAAAAAAACGTTCTGATTGCGGCATGGAATTAGCTCCCCTATCAAAAATCACGTAAGGGGCCAACTCTCCATCCGGCAGTAGGATATTAACCGTATCCACCGACCAGCCATTAAGCAAAACACCGCCACCGGGCACTGAACGAATAGACATAAACGGTAATACTTCAGGAGCCTTCTCTAAAGCTGATAAATCATCAAAATGTTCTTTGTAAATTGAACCATCTGGATTGTATATAACCAATATCTTCCAGGGGGTCTCCACCTCCGACTGCCCGGTGACAACATACTTTGAATTCCAGCAAATTAGGTGCAAATTATCTTCAAACACCGGACAATCGATCTTCTTGATAAATTGGCCATCTTCGTTGTAAAACTTTATTTCTGATCGGTCGGACAGCGGAAGTATATACTGGCTATTTTCTGGATCATAGGCTCTCGAAATGACATGCAAATATTCAGCGGGCCCCGGTCCCCTTTTGCCTATCTTTTGCAGAAACTGCCCATCCAAACCAAAGGCTGTCAATTCAGTCTCATAGTCATTGATGAGATAGCGATCCTGAGCCGGATAAACAGTGACGTCCCCACCTACCATTACCTGTCCGGTTTCGAGGGGGATATAATCAATGTCATCGGCAAAATCAGATAAATACAGATCTGACTTCGAATGTTCAGTTAAATCGATCCGGTAGGGATAGCTCTGTTGATCCGAATCTTCTACTTGCTTTTTGGTAGGTGAACAAGCAATCAGGGTGGTCAATACCAATGAAATGCATAAACAGTTCATCACATTAATCCACCTGGGATGCCTTGGTCTTTGCATTTCCTTTTCGTTTAATTTTGCATGTTAGGGGGACTACAAGGTCAGAAAAATCCTGCAATTTTCAACCAATAATGAAAGACTTGCATTAAACAAAAAGCCATCGATTCTGGAAACACCAGGTTTGGGTTACTCTAAGGAATACAATTGCATTCAGACTTATTATCAAGACTTACACACTTTGCAAGTTTTGATAATTTAACCCAGCTTTGTATTATGAAGATTATAGAGATGAGACAAAACCGCCTAGGAGAGACAATAGTAGCTAATGAATTAAAATAATGTGAATAATAAGATCCCGATGGGAAAAATGAACAAAAACAATATCAGGTTTAACAGGAAAACTCTTCCATTTTTAATCATAATTAGCTGCATATTACTTTCTTCATGCAAAGAAAAAAACTCAGTCGAGATTCTACCCACAGATCCTCTCTTCAAGAACTCTATCGTATCAACGGACATTGACTTCATTACCAGCGAAGACTCAAACACTTTCCTTTCTCTGCAGTATCTGGGACAAATGGAACAAGAAATGCCGGATAAAAGGAATGAAATACTAATGGATGATAAGACTTTTGTGTTTGAGGCAAGTTTTACTGATGGAAGTATAGTTGAGATCTGGGCACACAGCTCATTTGATAAGTTTTCTGAAGCTGAAAAGTATGCCCAAATGCTTACTGGTCCACTGGGCAAGCTTCCAGAGATTATGAGGTCGAGACTCTTACATGTTGTAATTCATAAGGGAGATGAGACGGCATTTGGTGAAAGTGAAGGTCATTTTTTTGTGCTCTATTCAGATAATATGGAAACACGTATCAGCAACCACGACTTAGAGGAAACCGTGTTTCACGAATCAGTTCATGCTACCCTTGAATCAACTTACAAAAACAATGAAACCTGGCTTAAAGCACAAGAGGATGATGGAAACTTTATTACAGAATACGCTGCAAATAATCCTGATAAAGAAGACTTGCCTGAAACAGCTATCTTTGCATATACTATCTTGAAATATCCAGGTCGCCTGCCAGCAGATGTTGAAAAATGGATAAACGATTACATACCAAACCGTCTTGCTTTTTTCCGAACAGTTTTTACAATCGATATAGCACCTCAATGAAAAAAGAAAATCACAAACCATCCAGTCACCTTATTTACAGCACTTTAACCCTAATGCTATTCTTAGGTGTTTGTCTTAATTCATATGCCCAGCCTGGAAAAAGCCTCAAACAAACTAGTGTTCTTTATGTTGGTTATTCACCAGACAGGGATCTCCCTCCTAATGGACTCAGAACAGCTGCGGGTGTCTCTGATGAAAGATACGAAGAAGATATGCACTCAAGGATGGGTGAATTCGAAGGACTGCTAAGTGAATATTTTGGCAAGGTTACAAGTATCGATGCGCGGGATTATAAAGAAGCACTCTCCGGTGATTTTGATGTAACGGTTTTTGATGCAACACCGAAACCAATCAGGCCATTGATAAATGAGAAAGATCCTGTTACAGGTAAAACTATTCGCTACGAAGCACCGCAGTATCTTTCGGATATAAGAAGACTTTAACAGGTTCTTCATTACAACTGGAGTATGATACACTATATCGCAAATTCGGGGCTGAAGATAATAAGCTATCAAGGTTCTATATTAACAAATATGCAGGACTAAGGGCCTCTCCGGGCAATCTTAAAGATGACGTACTTGCCGATTCACTTGACTACTACCATGGACTCTACGAGAAATACAAAATGAAAAGGGATATTGAATATATTGAAGAATATCCAGGATCTTATTACTCGCTGGCCCTGGCAAAAATATGTTTCATAGTACGGTAGCTTACGAGGAAATAAAAGCTGTATTTGATTTTCTTAGTCCTGATATACAACAATCTGTACTTGGTGAAGAGCGAAGAAAGAAAGTATTAGCTGCCAGGCTTACCGGTATTGGTAATCTTGAATCCAGCAAAAATAGATGGGATAGTCTCCTGGAGAAACACCAGAATCCGACCTGGCCAAATCTTTTTGATCTGGATAATATAGCCTGTGAGACATATGGAGTTGAAGCTTTTACTCTTTATTAAAACTCCCTTATTAGATTCTCAAAATCAAGATAAAGGCTTTCAACCTTACAAGAGATGGTAATGGTCGCATCTTTTCTTTCTGCCTGAACATATGGAGAATTGAAAAGCTTGTAATCAGTATTCACTTTCTTATTGTTGAGTAAAAATACTCCTCTGAATGTCAATTTGTATGAGGTATTACTGGAAACATACTCCAGACGGGATGCACTAAGATCAAAAAAAACTTTATTGTTTTTGATCCGCAAGTAAAAGTCTTCAAAACTCC
>CAZHNA010000168.1:0-3296 GCA_964532775.1 uncultured Methanosarcinales archaeon | reverse complement strand
AAAGTTAATAATAACTTTTATTGAAAAAATTTGGATTACAACATAGAAGACACTCCCTTACTTGAACTGTAATTCCGGATACAATTCATTTGCTACGTTTTTTGAGTAAAAGTTTTCCATTATTGCAACGTTTAGAATAGAGATAATTTCACAACCCCCTCATGATTCTAAAAAGATTTTTCTTGTTCCTGGTAGTTTGATGTCATTGAGTGGAGATCGTTGCTCTGAGGTGGAGGGGTAAGGTGAATATGAGATATTCGCGACAATCATTAGGATTTAATCTGCTTTGAATATAAAGTTTCATTAGTAGGTTGAATCTACAGTATTTTATAGAATCCGTTTTTACTTGGATATATGAGGATTATATGATAATTTGCGGGAGAATATAATGTTATTTTTAAAAATGAATTAAATAAGTGATGGGCGGCAAGCTCCAGTCCAAGTATCGGTGTATCGATCATTGTTCCGAAGCGTCAGGACGAGGTTTAATTACCCGTAATCCTGTTATCAGGAGCGCCATATCGAATTGAGATGCCGCCCATTACCTTTTAATTACTCAGATATAAGAGCTTCTCTAATCATTAAATGGTCAATGGTGAGTACATATGGCAAAGAAAAAAGTCCCAGACAAATATCGGATATGGATAGATGTAAGAAAGAAATTCCACCTTTCACATACTCAAATCCAGATGGCAAGAGAGATAGGATTGAATCCAAAAAAAATTGGCAAACTAGCGAATCATAAGCAAGAAATGTGGAAAATTCCTCTTCCTAATTATATTGAAAAACTTTATTTAAAACATTTCGGGAAACCGCGTCCGGAGAATGTTAAGTCCATAGAACAAATGTTAAGAGACAAAAATAGGAAAAAAGAAGAGCGTAAAATCAAAAAAGCACAAATGAAAGAGGAATTAGTTGAAAAAACCTAAAGAATAACCAATCATTCGAGTCAACGCAAATAAGTTGTCCGCTCTAACTATAAAGCGTTTATTTGCTTCGTAGCATATTTTATATTTCAATCCGTTCATTGCGCGGCTCAATTCTAGTGTTTAACACTCTTTAATACCAAAATTATTACTTACAGAAATCAATATGGGTAATCATAATCGTGAGAATTGCGGTTTTTGTGCAAAATAAAACAATGATCCAAAATCATTTTTATTCATGCAAATCACCAGGTGTGTCAAACAAACTTCGAAAATTATAATTTATTAAAAATAGTAGCATTACATTGAATCCGTTTTTATTTTGGATATATGAGGATGATGTGGTAATTTGCATTAGAATATAATTTAGGCGGGGTCACTTGTCCCCATATTGAGAGGGAAAAATGAAAATAACTGCATTAGTTGAGAACACCAGATTAGAAAGCAGGAAAGACTTGAGTGTGGAACATGGGCTATCCCTTCATGTTAACTGCGATAACAAACAAATCCTGTTTGATACTGGCACAAAAAAAGTGTTTAGCGATAATGCGGAGAAATTGGGAGTCAATATCCGGGAAGTTGATACAGTGGTCATTTCCCATCATCACTTTGATCATGGGGGTGGACTGGCTCACTTCCTTGGAGTGAATCAAAAGACTAAGGTATACTTACGGAAAAGTGAAGAGAGGGAATACTACTTCAGAGCATTAGGCATCATCAATAAATTTGTAGGGCTGGATAGGAGTCTGTTCCGGAGGTATGCGGACAGATTTACTTTTGTTAACGAGTTCACCGAAATCTCACCTGAGGTTTTCATTCTCACCAGGATAAGTAAACCATATCCTATGCCCAAAGGTAATCGCCATCTTTTTACGAAGAAAGGTAACACCTGGGAATTGGACAGTTTTGAGCATGAATTGATAATGGTAATCCGGGAGGAACAGGGATTAGTGGTTTTCACTGGTTGTTCGCATAGTGGCATACTGAATATGATCGATACGGTTGCAAAGCGATTTCCAGGGGTTCCTATCAAGGCCGTTTTCGGTGGATTTCACTTAATTGACTTACCCATACTTAATACAATGGCCGGGAGCAAAAGAGAGGTTGAAGACATTGGGAAAGAGATACTGAAGTATCCCATTGACAAGCTGTACACAGGACATTGTACAGGTATGAAGGCATACCGGGTATTGAAGGGAGTTATGGGAGAGAAACTGGAGAATTTTCCGACAGGCAGCAGTATTGAAGTATAGAGAACCTGGAAACTCAAGGTACGGGAAACAGGAAGTGTATCAAACGGGCTCCGGATATTATATTTATTAAAAAAGGAGTATTATCTGGAATCCGTTTTTACTTGGATATTTGGGTATTATTTGGTAATTTGCGGTAATAATAATGTTAAGCGTAACTTACACATAAAGGATGTCATAAAATAGTGCTGTGTTATAATCTAACTTTTATTTATTAATGGAGGGTATAATCATGATTGGAATGAACTTTGTCAGTTTTATTATTTTATTGGTAATCAGTATTGTTGTCTCAGCAGTCCTGCATTTTGTTTTTAAGTACTATGTTAGGCCAGGCTGGAATTCATTCATTTCTAAGGTAATATTCGGATGGATTGGTGCCTGGCTGGGTTCTCCGGTATTTGGATACTGGTTTGAGAGTGTGAAATATGAAAATGTATATATTATTCCTGCAATCCTTGGCTCATTGGCATTTTTAATTATATCGATAGATTTTGTTAAATCTGTCAAAGCTGCCTCAAAGGAATAATCATATACTAGAGTGTAAATCTTTTTAATATTATGACACAGCACTTTGCTTTTATAACAATCGACTCAAAAATGATATAGATCAGGCATTTTGTTGTCATATTATAAAGGATGAAATCTAATAATATTCATGTAATACAGAATGAATCAGATATATACGCCTAACAAAAAAATGCACAGGATTGAAACCGTAGATTCTTTTAAGTTAAATTCAAAGCAATTTCAAAATTCGCTTCTTTTTCACTAATTCGTTTGATGCAGTTCCACCCGGTGATTCACCCGTTATACACTTTTTGCCCCCAATTTACATCTTTGTTTACGGGTAACCACACAATTTAATCTTGCGAATGACCAGGTGTATCAAAAGGGCACCGGATATTATATTTATTAAAAATAGCAGGGACGTCTTTTGTGGACGTCTCCAATGATGCTTTTGAGTATCTTAGCTAGTAATAGGAGTAACATTATGATTGATTTCAGTTTTACAGTAATACATTCTTTGATCTATGCGGTCATTTTCTGTACATTCATACTTGCTATGTTATTCATCAATCCTCGCGTATGGTTACATGATTATCCTGATAAAATAAAAAAA
>CAZHNA010000167.1:0-3319 GCA_964532775.1 uncultured Methanosarcinales archaeon | reverse complement strand
GTGAAATGGTTGCAGGAAAATCATCCACTATTAATGTAACTTATCTCAATGACGGTGAGCTTTCTGCGCAGGATGTCATTGCCCGGGTTGTAGCTATGGATCCACTCAGTGCTTCCAAATCCACAGTTTATTTGGGAGATATGAATCCCGGGGAAACAAGAACGGCTTCATTTACGATTTCTGCATCTTCGGTGGCAATTGCTAAGGATTATGGGATTGATAGCGAACTCAGGTACATCGATGAAGATGGGGACGTTGCATTCTCAAAAAATCTTAAAATGGAAGTTTCTATGAATGAATCTGATGGAGGGGTGGATGTAGCCCGTGCATCCCTTGTTGGAACTTTTATTGTAGCCCTATACATGATTATTGATACTATACGCAAAAGACGAAAAAATGATGGAAAAGAGGAGTGATTGCTATGCAAATGAAATTTAAGTATGCAGGTTTGTTTTTGTTGGTTGCTATTTTACTGGTAGTGCCTGCACAGGCAGAATTTGTGGCTGAAAATAATGCCCTTCCCGAGCATTTCAGGTTTGATGAAAATTATTATACTGTGTACGGTGGCCCTGATTTAAGTGCCACTATCGTAGGTGACGATGAATTTTCCCGCGGTGATTCCGTGGAATTGAACATCAATTTGATGAACAAGGGTGTTATTACAGGATTCAGATCCGAAACGGATGATGATCCCCTTGATTCGCTTGAACACAAACTTCAGCAGGCTGAGATGACATATGAATCTCAGCGAACAACTGCAATTGGAATTGTTGCAGTACTCACGTCTCTTGATCCTGCTGTTGATGTAAAATCCGGTCCACAGGAAGCAGGAACTCTTGTTTCTGGAGATGAAACCAGTTCACCTGCACAATTCAGTATTGAAATTTCAGAAAATGCACCTGCAGGAGAATATCCGTTACGCTTGGATCTGTACTATGGCTATCAGAAAAACATTGAAGTTTCCGGTGATAACGAAACAGACTTGGGGATCACAAACATGGATGTTGGTATGTGGTATGATATGGGTTCACAGAACATCACACTCCCTGTGTATGTAAAAGAAGCCGCTGAATTTGAGGTTATCAATGTAAGCAGTGAGCTGGTTCCAGGTGCTGACGGGATGCTCTATGCCACTTACACTAATGTTGGAGAGGTAGTTGCAGAAGATGCAATCGTCAGGATAAGCGCTGCTGATCCATTCAGTACAACAGATGATCAGGCATATCTTGGTTCTCTTGAGCCCGGGGAAAGTGCAATTGCTATCTTCAAACTCAAGGTGGATGATACGGCCGTTTCGAAACCTTATGCTATAAACAGTGAAATAAAGTATGAGGATCAGGATGGTCATAGCCGGATCTCAGATAGTATTAAGATCCGCACTGAAGTAGTTGAACCTGAAAGTTCAGGCTTTGCCAATACAACCACCATAGTTTTAATTAGTGGTGTAGCCATCATTGCGATAGTTTCATACTTTGCATACAGGCGATTCGGATCAGGACGGAAAGCTGAAGAGTGACACTCTTCACATCTCCTCTTTTTTATTTTCCAATTCCAGTTTTAACGGGAAGGTATTTACGTTATTAATAATATCCAGTGATGCATTAGAGTTATATATCACATTTTTATCTAGCCCGCTGAAGGGAGGAACACTAAAATTGAGTCAACCTTGTGTTAATATCGGCATGGTAGGTCATGTCGACCACGGAAAAACCACTCTGGTAAGTGCACTGTCCGGTGTCTGGACAGATAAGCACAGTGAAGAGCTGAAACGAGGTATATCCATACGCCTCGGATATGCAGATACTACTTTCAGGAAATGTCCATCTTGTTCTGAACCCCAGTGTTATACTGTAGCAAAGAAGTGTGAAGGCTGTGGTTCAAAGACAGAAGAAGTAAGAACTGTTTCTTTTGTGGATGCTCCAGGCCACGAAACATTGATGGCTACAATGCTTTCAGGGGCAGCCATTATGGATGGTGCTATTCTTGTTATTGCAGCTAACGAGGATTGTCCCCAGCCACAGACAAAAGAGCATCTGATGGCTCTGGATATCATCGGTATTGAAAATCTTATTATTGTACAGAACAAGATCGATCTTGTTCCTAAAGAAAAGATTATTGAGAATTATCATCAAATCAAAGAATTTGTGAAAGGAACAGTTGCTGAAAATGCTCCTATTGTACCGGTATCTGCCCAGCAGAATATCAACATCGATGTCTTGATAAGGGCAATGGAAGAATTCATTCTGTCTCCAGTGCACAAGCTTGACAAAGATGCAAGGATGCTAATTGCCAGGTCTTTTGATATTAACAAACCAGGAGCTTCTATTAAGAAAATTGCTGGTGGTGTACTTGGTGGAACCCTTACAGAAGGTGTTCTGCGTGAAGGAGACGAACTGGAAATCCGTCCCGGTATGAAAGTGGAAAGCGAAAATGCTGTTCGCTGGGATCCAATTTTCACAAAGGTTGAGCGCATTGTTGCAGGTAATGATGTCGTGGAGGAAGCTACTCCGGGTGGTCTACTCGCAGTAGGGACAAGTCTCGATCCAAACCTCACAAAGAGTGATTCATTGACCGGGCAGGTAGCAGGAATTCCTGGAACTTTGCCTCCTACATTTGATATTTTTACACTTCAGCTTCACTTGCTTGAAAGGGTAGTCGGTGTGTCCGATGACGATGAAGAAATTGAGAGAATCAAAACAAGTGAACCTTTGATGTTAAATGTGGGTACTGCAACAACTGTAGGTGTTGTCACAAGTGCCAGAGGTACGGTTGCCGAAATAAAACTTAAACGCCCCGTTTGTGCTGAGATTGGTTCTACTGTTGCAATAAGCAGAAGAGTTGGTTCACGCTGGAGATTAATAGGCGTCGGGGTAATTGAGGATTGAAAGCAATTATAGATACCAATGGATTAATGATCCCGGTACAATTCGGGGTCGATATTTTCGATGAGCTTCAGCGGATGGGTTACAATGAATTCATTGTACCTTCTGCAGTTGTGGACGAGCTCAATATATTGATTAAACGCTATCGTGGGGGGCAAAAGGCGGCTTCTAAAGTTGCTTTGTCTCTTTGCAGGCGCTGTACTATATTAGAAAAGTCGGGAATTGCAGATGACGTTATTGTGGAATTGGCATCCGAATTAAAGATACCAGTTCTTACAAATGATATCGGCTTGCAAAACAGGCTGCAAAAGCTTGATTTTCCAGTTATCCGTCTTCGGCAGAAAAATCGGCTGGAACAATCGTGGTAATCCCAATACCAAAATGATATATAAGAGCGAGTTATCTGTGATACTTTGAGGTTACGGTGGAGATGTAGT
>CAZHNA010000166.1:0-3343 GCA_964532775.1 uncultured Methanosarcinales archaeon | reverse complement strand
GCTTCAAAAGTCCGGTCCCAATAAAAATCGAGTCCAATCTCTCCAATACCGAAGAATTTCTCCTTGTCAAGAAAACTTTCAATCTTTTGTAATTCTGAAAGATAGTCCTCTTCAACAGATGAAGGATGAAGGCCAGCAAGAGGGTAGCAATATGCCGGATACCTTTTAGATAAAGAGATCAGATCATCAATAGTTGATGAGTCAACATTGGGCAAAATGAATTTTTTGACATTCGACTTCAGTCCGCTCAGGATTACTTCATCCCTGTCGGCATTAAACTCTGGGAGAAATAAATGGCAGTGGGTATCAATTAGTTCCATATTTTTATTATATCTATATAATCATTACACCAATCCCTGGGCAAGCATTGCATCAGCAATTTTTACAAATCCGCCAATGTTAGCACCAATAACATAGTTGATATAACCATCGCTTTCTTTGCCAAATTTAACACAAGTTTCATGAATACTCTTCATAATGTTGTGAAGGCGCTCATCAACCTCTTCCCTTGTCCAGCTGAGCCTCAGTGAGTTTTGCGACATTTCAAGGCCTGAAACAGCAATACCACCCGCATTAGCGGCTTTCCCTGGTCCATAAAGGATTCTTGCACCCAGGAATACTTCAATAGCTTCTGGAATAGATGGCATATTGGCTCCTTCAGACACAACAAAGCAACCATTGTTTACCAGTGTCTTGGCTTCTTCCTCGTTTACCTCGTTTTGAGTGGCACAGGGAAGAGCCACATCACATTTCACTCCCCAAAGACGTTGACCTTCATGGTAATCGACATTATACTTTTCAGCATATTCAGATATCCTTCCACGACGCACATTCTTAAGATCCATTACGTAGGCCAGTTTTTCAGCATCAATTCCATTTGGATCATAGATGTATCCAGCTGAATCGGAAAGTGTAACTACTTTACTACCGTACTCAGTAGCCTTTTCACAAGCGTACTGGGCAACATTACCTGAACCAGAAATTGCAACAATTTTCCCCTTCATGCTGTCGCCACGAGTTTTGAGCATCTCTTCGGCAAAGTAAACTGTACCATAACCGGTTGCTTCCGGACGGATCAAACTACCGCCCCATTCTTTGGCTTTACCGGTCAGAACTCCAGTAAACTCATTACGTAGACGTTTGTACTGACCAAAAAGGTAACCAATCTCACGGCCACCTACTCCGATGTCACCAGCCGGAACGTCGGTATTAGGACCGATGTGACGTTGGAGTTCTGTCATTAAACTCTGGCAGAACCGCATTACCTCATTGTCGGATTTTCCTTTGGGGTCGAAGTCGGAACCTCCTTTACCACCTCCCATAGGAAGCGTGGTAAGAGAATTTTTAAAGACCTGTTCGAAAGCAAGGAATTTTAGAATTCCCAGGTTTACAGTCGGGTGAAACCGAAGACCTCCTTTATAAGGGCCAATGGCACTGTTCATTTCAATTCTGAACCCCCGGTTAACCTGAACTTCACCTTTGTCGTCATTCCAGGGAATACGGAACATCAAAACCCTTTCAGGTTCAGTCACCCGTTCCATAATCTTTGCTTGCTTGTACTTTGGGTTTTCCTCGATAAATGGAATAATCGATTCAGCTACCTCAAGAACTGCCTGGTGAAATTCAACTTCACTTGGGTTCTTGGCAATAACTAATGCCATGAATTTTTCTACTCTTGGATCCATCTAAGATTTATTTTATTGGTTTAAGGTTAATGAAGGATATTATATGAAGTCAGGTATAATATTATGTTTTTTATTTAAACAATCAAAAAATATTTCTCATCTTTTATTGAATATTAATTAATCTTCACAAGCGATGAAAAAGAACACGGATTGGTCAGGTGGATAAGACATAGGAATTACCAGGCCTGGCCATTATAAGCCCTTTGAACTCAAGACTTAGTAGGGATGATGAAACTTTGGAAACACTCAATCCTGAGTGGAAAGATAAGAGATCAAGAGACCTTGGATTATTCCCTACCAGATCAAGGATTTGTTTTTCAGAATCGGTCAGGGCAATATTGAATTTTGGGGTACTCTTTTGTATAGATTGTTCCACTTCATCCCAGCCAAGGAAGAAGAATATATCCTCAACTGATTGGACTAGCGCTGCCCTGTTTGATTTGATCAGATTGTTACATCCTGAAGACATGGGATCTCCAGGACGGCCGGGAACAGCAAATACCTCCTTGTTATATGAATTTGCCATATCGGCAGTAACAATTGCTCCCCCCTTATCCTTGCTTTCTACTACAAGCGTTCCATCAGATAATCCGGCAATAAGACGATTTCTCCTGATGAAATTTTTTGGTTCTAATTTGCTATAGCTAAAGAAATCAGTTAATAAGGCTCCCTGCCTTACTATTCTCCTGGCTGTCGACCTATGAATAGCAGGATATATCGTGTGGAATCCATGACCGAGCCCGGCATAGGTTTCCAAACCAAAGTCAAGGGAAGCTTCATGAGCCTGAATGTCTATTCCATAAGCTAATCCACTAATTATTATAATTGAGGGATCTCGTTCAGATATCTCTTTGATCCAATCCCGGGTCAGTTTGCAACCCCTGGTACTTGGATTTCTGGTTCCGATTACACTCAGGGCTTTAGGCGGATCAATGCATAGCTTACCTTTATAGAACAAAATGACGGGAGCATCGTGGCATTGTTTTAGCCGAGTGGGATAATTCGAATCGAGAAAAAAGCAATATTTAATCTTATTCCTGGTGATGAAATTTATTTCTTCTTCAGCACGTTTCAGGGTCTCCGCTTTTCGGATTTTTTCTGTAAGATTGGGCCCGATGCCCGGAATTTTTTGAAGATTTACAGGTTTTTCCTTAAAAATTTCATCAACCGATCCTACATGTTTTATAAGATTCTGGGCCAGGGTTGTTCCTATACCGGAAACAAGAGCCAATCCTAATTTGTATTGCAAACTTTGTTCATCCATCTATTGCATATAGATGAGAGTATTAGCCACAAATGGAAAAAAATAGCTTAAAATTTGATTCTTTTTTTCCGAAGGTAATTTTCAGTTTCGCCAACTATGTAGGAATGTTGAGCTTGCGAATGTTGCTCAAGTTTACTGTAAGGATGAAGTTTATTGTATTCCGATCTGGTTTTGTGGAGCTTGCCTGCATCGGCCAGGATAGTAACACGGCAGGACCTAAAATATATATTTGCCGGGAATTCCTTGAGTAAGAGCCTTGCATATTTGTCTGCTTCTTCATTATCTTCTTCCAATATATTGTTCACTAACATAATGAAGTAACGGGCTTCGGTTCGGATCATGGGGTGTTCATTTTCAGTGCATTTCTGAAGTAGTAGGATGCCTTCCTTTTTGT
>CAZHNA010000165.1:0-3345 GCA_964532775.1 uncultured Methanosarcinales archaeon | reverse complement strand
GATTCATGGTATCAAGGCAGGTCTTACAAAATACTTCAAGCTAAGTACCTATGGTGTCGAGAAAGATGATCTTTCCTTTGTAGTCGACTCTTTTGAGGAGATTATTGACAAATATCAGGACAAGCTGGAGTAAACAGTAAGTGGTGGCATATCCACCACAAAAACTTTATTTTATTTTAGACTAATAGTTCATTCGTGCGGCTGTGGTTTAGCGGCTATGACCTGAGCTTCCCAAGCTTAGAACCCGGGTTCGATTCCCGGCAGCCGCACTTATTTTATTCTGATATTCCAATATGCTCCCAACAGGCAAAACCACAATCTGTGTTTTTATTTTGAGCTTTATGTGTTGCCTTTCGGACCTGTCATTCGAATCTGTCGTTCAAAAGCCATATCAAAAATAAGCCCTAATTCTAATTTGGAGTGGAAATACTCGACGTTTAATTGAAATTATTGATACTGTAATTTGTAGGAAAGAAACAAAATAAAAAGGGTGTGCGGGGTATGAAAAAAAGTCGTGATTTTTCATGGGGGGATTCTGACAATTCACAACAGTTTAAGCATGAGAAAATTGTAGCGATACCACCTGAAAGAAGGGGATTTGATCCTCAAAAATATGCTTTTGCGGAGAGAAACCTTGAAAAGATTGAATGTGATCCACACAAATACGCTTTTGTGGAAAAGAATGATGAAATTGTTGTCGATACCTTCAAGGAGAAAGTTGTAAAAACACTTTCGGATAAAAGAGCTAAAAATGACTAATACGGAAAAGCAATCCTTTTTGGATAAATGAAGACTGTCGAACCTAAATGTAATTTATTATCAATCGCTTTTACTGTTTTAACTTGTGTAGTGGATACTCGGTGTTTCATAATCCCAAAAACTCATTAACCACTAGTTACAATCTTAATATCGGAGGGAAAGTATGCAGTGTACTGTTTGTGGAAAAGAGAGTGAAAATCAATATTGTGGCGATTGTGACAAAATACTGAAAGAAATTATCCAGAAGGTAGGGGAGGAACGCTGGAGCGCTATTGATGACTGTTCTTACATCTACCCAATGATCCAGAGAGCCGTCAAGGGAGAGCTCACAGTTAACGACATTATCAACTCCATGGAAGTTGAAGATTAAAAACACGGAAGTAGGGAAGCTTTATGGAATTTACAAAGGATGAACTCGCAAAATTCAATGGTGTAGACAACGAAAAAATCTATTTTGCTTACAACGGCAAGGTCTACGATGTAACTGATAGTGATCTATGGATGGGTGGAGAGCATCAGGGACTCCATGAATCAGGGATGGACCTTACAGAAGAAATGGAAGATTCTCCTCACGAGGATGATGTATTCGAGGACTTCAAAGTTGTAGGTACTCTCGTAGAGTAAATTGATTTGACTGTAAGGCTATCGAAAATGACGGGTAGCCTCAAAAAACCCATTTTTGCCTTAATGACCGCCTAATTGGCTTATGCAACACATATATAAAAGAGATAGCTGAATCCAGAATATGGACAAATACAGATTAATCTGTCCTACCTGTGGAAAAGTCTACGGGAAATACGAAATGACATGCCCTATAGACGGCGCTCTTCTAAGAACAGACTATTCCAGCCGCCAACTCATCCCTCTTGATCTTCCAGGCATATGGAGATTTTATAATTGGCTGCCTGTAGACGGGATTATTAGAAAAGGAAGTGGCAGGACAGTTACTTATCGTAGCGAAGAACTGGCAAAAGAGTTGGGTCTTGATAACCTCTATATCAGTTTCAACGGCTATTGGCCTGAGAAAGAAGCCTACATCAGGACATGCAGTTTCAAGGATTTGGAATCATATCCTACAATGCAGCGCTTAAAAGAACAGGGAAACAATGCCACAATGGTGGTAGCTTCCGCCGGAAACACCGCCCGTGCTTTTGCACACGTTGCTTCCCTCACAGGTATGCCACTCTTGCTGGTAGTTCCAAAGAGTGCAAAAGAAAAGCTGTGGATACCTTCAGAATCCATGGACTCTATTTGTATTGCAGCAGTTGATGGAGATTACTACAATGCTATTGAAATAGCATCAAGTATTACCGACCAACCCGGGTTTGTTGCAGAAGGCGGTGCAAAAAACGTGGCCCGCAGAGATGGTATGGGAACAGTCATGCTGGACGCAACACTTACCATGAAACATCTTCCTGATCATTATTTCCAGGCTGTAGGAAGCGGAACAGGTGGAATCGCAGTATGGGAAGCAGCCATGAAACTTATCGGAGATGGACGCTTCGGAAGCCAAATGCCACAACTACATCTCGCTCAGAACCTCCCCTGCACCCCTATTTTGAACCTGCATGAAGGTACACCAATAGATCCAAAATGCCCGCAGGGTATGTACGACAATGTCCTTTTCAACCGGCAGCCTCCCTATGCCATTCGTGGAGGTGTAAAAGATGCCCTGGATAATACAAACGGTAAACTTCATGGCATTACCAACAAGGAAGCCGAAAGTGCAAAAATGCTCTTTGAAGAGATGGAGGGAATTGATATCATGAATGCACCGGCCGTTGCAACTGCGGCCTTGATCAAAGCCGTAGAGGAAGGAAAAATGAATTTAGATGAACGCATTGTGTTGAATATTACCGGAGGAGGCGTTAAAAGGGCAATTGATGAACTCGCAACCACTTCGCTGGAAATTGACATTACAGTATCACCTGATGACGCCGATAATTTGCAAAAGATACTGAATGTAGCCGATTCAAAGCTCCGCTGAACATTTTATAACTATTGGAGATTTGCTACATGGATCCTACTATTGAAGTTTTCAACGCTATGAAAGAGGAAGGAATTGACTTTGTGGTTAGCGTACCATGCATCAATCTCAAGGAGCTCATCCCAATGGTAGATGCAGATCCTGACATCATTCATGTTCCTGTTACAAGGGAAGAAGAGGGAATTGGTATCTGTGCAGGAGCTTACATGGGTGGAAAAAAGCCGGCCCTGCTTATGCAAAATTCCGGACTTGGAAATTCAATCAACGCACTTGCATCACTAAACCGTCTTTTTGGGATTCCAATCCTGATGATAATTAGTCACCGCGGAGTCGAGGGCGAGCCAATCTGTGCACAGGTTCCAATGGGAGAAAAAACTCCTCCACTACTTGAAACAATGGATATTCCTTATTTTAATCCCTGTCTTGAAGGAACAAGGGAAACCATTGCAAAAGCCATGAAAGTGGCTTATGAAGATAAAACACCTGTAGCAGTGCTACTGGAAATCTGCTTCTGGAGCGAACAATGAAGCGCATTGAAGCAATTGAACTAATTGCAAAGCAGGCAGAAGAGGAAAGTGCCCTGATAGTGGCAAACATTG
>CAZHNA010000164.1:0-3368 GCA_964532775.1 uncultured Methanosarcinales archaeon | reverse complement strand
CTATATAATTGAAAATGGTGAAATTGGAGAATTGTTGCGTGACGTATCCTTGTCAGGCAATACTCTGGAAATCCTGAATAACGTCTCGATGGTAGCACAGGATCTGGAAATGCATTCCGGAAGATGTGGTAAATCCGGACAATTGATTCCTGTTTCAGATGGCTCCCCTCATCTTCTAGTTTCAAATGCGTTGGTTGGAGGTGCATGAATATGGACTATTATGATATTGCCGAAAAAGCTCTCAAAACGGCTGAAAAACTAGGCGCAAATGAAGCGGAAGTCTATATTTCATCTGGAAAATCAACTAGTTCAGATATTCGGAAGAATTCCATTGAAAGTGCTCATGATAAGCACAGTCTTGGGATTGGAGTTCGCTGTGTGGTGAACGGTGCAGTAGGTTTTGCAAGTACCAATGTTTTCACGGATCTGGAGAAAACAATCCAGGATTCAGTTGCATCAGCAAAGGTAATGCCTAATGATCCTGAATGGACAGGTCTTCCTTCAAACAAGGAATATGACGAAGTTTCAGGACTTTTTAGTTCAGAAGTAGCTGATCTATCTCTTGGGAATTGTGTGCTGAAAACGAAACAGATGGTAGAAGGAGTTGCATCCATAGACGGGATTCTGGCAACATCCGGTTCCTTTTCACGAAGTACAGGTTTTCATTTTATACTAAACAGCAATGGAATTGAGATTGAGGAAAAATCAACTGCAATCACAGGATTTGTTGATGTTATTACAACCGGTGAATCTATTTCCACTGCTTATGATTTTGAAGTGTCCAGGAATCTCGATATAGATTTCTATGAGATTGGCAAAAGAGCAGCAACCCTTGCCTCTGATTCCGTAAACGGAACCGAGATAAAGGGTGGGAAAAAGGATGTTGTTTTTCATCCGTTTGCAATGTCTGACTTAATTGAAAATGCATTTGTGCCATCAATTGATGCCGATAATATTCAAAAGGGACGTTCTAGCCTGATTGATAAAATTGGAGAAACACTTGCTTCAGACTCACTTTCAATTTATGATGATGGAACAGTTGAAGGTGGTTTAGGTTCTTCTATCTCAGATGACGAAGGGGTTCCTTCTCAGAGAACTTCCGTAATTGAAAATGGTATTCTGGAGTCTTATCTTTACGATTCTTACACAGCAGGAAAAGCTGGTGTTGAAAGTACAGGTAATGGGGTGCGAGGGTCATACGCCTCTCTTCCAAGGGTTGGTACCACAAATCTTGTGATTGAGTACCCATCTTCAGACATAATTTCTGAAATTGATAACGGTGTTTTAATTAATACTGTTATTGGAGCTCACACTGCTAACCCTATTTCTGGTGATTTTTCCGTAGAAGCAAGAAATGCTTTTGTAATAGAAAACGGTGAAATTGCTGCTCCTGTGAAGTCATTAATGGTTTCTGGCAATATTTTTGAACTCTTGTCAAAGGTACAGGGTGCAGGAAAAGATACTAAGAAAGTTGGAGGAACTATTCTTCCATCAATATGGGCAAGTGAACTAAATGTGGTGGGCTGATAGCTTTCTCTGTAGTAAGCATTATATATCAGCCAGAACAACAGTACTATAAACCTATGCAACCTCTGCAGGTTATAATAACTGTTTAAACGGGTGGTTTAAGCAATTTTGGGTGTCAGCATGACAGAGAACAAAAGTATTAAGATTTTAGTTGTGGACGATGAGCCCGACAATGTGGAACTTTTAATTGCTTATCTCTCTAATGATTACGATATTATTCCTTCTTTTAGTGGCAATGAAGCACTTGGAAAGTTAAAAGAAAATGAAGATGATCTTCCGGATCTGGTTTTAATGGACATCATGCTTAAAGATGGCATGGATGGTGTTGAAGCAGCCCAATACATTCATCTGAATTACGATATTCCTGTTGTTTACATTACTGCATATGCTGATGATAGCATAATGAGAAGGGCAAAACTAACAGAGCCTTTTGGATATATTCTTAAGCCATTCGAAGAAACCGAACTTCGGACGAATATTGAAATTGCTCTCTATAAAAACCAAATGGAGCAAAAACTCAAGGCAAGCAAAAAGTGGCTCGCTGCTGTGCTGAACAGCATTGCGGATGCAGTTATTGCAACTGATGAGGAAGGCAAGATTAAACTCATGAATCCATTTGCTGAAGCTCTTACCGGTTGGAGCCAAAAAGATGCAATGGGTAAACCCCTTTCCAGTGTTTTCGAGGTCGAAAGTGATGAAACAGGTGAAGTGGCCGAAAACCCCATAAAGAAAGTTATGAAGGAAGGGATGTTTTATGGTCTTGGTAACAAAACGGTTTTAGTTACTAAAAACAAGACCCGTGTGCCTGTAGATATTATTGGTTCCCCTATAAGGAATGAAGCCGGAACTCTTCTTGGGATACTGGTGCTCTTTTATGACATATCAGATCGCAAACGTATTGAGAAAATGATTTGTTCAGGGGAAGGCCCGGATTACTAACCCTGCCTCTTTTCTCCCTATTACTATCTTTTGTTCATTTTTTTCTTCTCAGTATGAAATAAACACCTGCAAGGAGCAGGATACTTGGCATTATTCCAATTGAACTGAGGTCATTGTTTTCGGTATCTTTTTCTGACGCTTCAGTTGGTTTAGTATCATCTTTGCTTTGTGAGTTTTCTGAGAGTTGATTCTTTGATGCATCAAACTCTTTTAAAGGTACTCTAGAGATTACTGCAAATGGTGATGCCAGTTTCAGGGTCATTGCTTCATAGGTAACATAATCATCGTTTTCTGAAATGATTGAAATCGAGTCAAGTGTCATCCATCCATCATCTGTATACATTACTATTGAAACATCTACAGGCAGGATTCCATTATTTGTCAGCCATTCTTTGTCTACATGGAACTTGATTGTTGCATTTTCTACACTGTCTTTGAAAGCGGCATTGCCAGCCCAGATGTTTATGTTGCTGTAAACCTGTCCTTCAGGCTTCTCACCTGCAATTGTGGATGTATTCTGCAGGACTTCAATTATGACTTTTATCTGGCCTGAATTCTTGTTTGCGGCTAATTTTATGGATTGAACTATGTTCCCTTCTTCAGTAGATTCATAGGTTGAAGGAATGCCTTTTTCGAGGTATTGGATTGCAAAGTCTTTGAAGAGGATGTTTTCATAATCTTCACCGGTTGCTCCTCCTCCACCTCCGCCTCCACTGCTACTACTACTTGTAGGGGCTGGTGTGGTTGGAGTTGTAACGGTGATATATCCAGTATAAACATCAGTGCCGTTGGCATTAGTTGCAGTAAGATTTACGCTATGGTTTCCGGCTTCAGTAAATGTCCAGACTGGTGTGCTGGCATTTGAATCCTCTGTTCCGTTGCCATCAAAATCCCATGTAAGA
>CAZHNA010000163.1:0-3391 GCA_964532775.1 uncultured Methanosarcinales archaeon | reverse complement strand
CAATGATACATTTTCACTTTGGGTTAACGGTGAAGGAATAGGTACATGGAGCGAAAATAATGATCATTTTCTTGGTGGAAAATTCTCCATGCAGTTGTTACAGAAATTATATGGTAAGGAAGAAAATGAGTGGCTGGGTGTTTTTCATGCTGCAGGGGTTTCTGATGGTAGATCTTGTGTTATGTTTTTGGGAGATTCGGGAAACGGAAAAAGCACTTTATCTGCTATTCTAATGGCTAATGGTTTTGATATTTTTTCCGATGATTTTGTACCCATCGAAAGTAGAAACAAACATATTTGCAGATTTCCAGCTGCAATTTCGGTAAAGAAAGAGGCACTGGATATTTTAAGCCCTAAATTCCCGGAATTAAATCAATCTACTGAATATTTTAATCCGGTTTTCAATAAGACTTTTCGTTATCTGCCACTTGCAAAATCGAATCTTCTTTGCCTGCCTTGTATTGCATTAGTATTTGTGAAATACGAACCAGATTCTGGATTGCAAATTAATAAATTGCAAAAAGATATTGCCTTTCAAAAACTCGTCCCTGACTCATGGATATCACCTTTAGAGGATAATGTAAAAGATTTTCTTGACTGGTTTGGGAGCCTGCCGTGCTGGCAACTAACATATTCCAACAACAAAGCGATGCTTGAAACCGTAAAAAAAATCTTCAATGATGAACTCCGCCATAGTAATAGTCAAAATATCTAATGACAAAACCTTCCAATATTAAGATTGTTTTGTAAACCCTATAAAATAATGTCCTTGCTTGCAGCTTCAGCAGTTGTGTTTTTTGCAGTAGTTGTTTTTCCTTCGTCTCCATCACCACCACGAACAGGTGGAAACTATAATGGCGACTCGTTCAGCAGCAAGCACTATAACCCAAGCCTACCAATTGCCTCCGCAAAACTATGGAAGTTAACATGCAAAAACAATTATCTATTTCAATTCTGATTCTACTGATTCTATACTGGTATAGCGAACTGCTTTCCCTGTTTGGATGAGAAGATCATTCACTTCCTTTTTGAGTTCCAGAACTCTCTCCTCTCGACCAAGCATTGCATTGTGCCATCTTCGAAGTTCTTTCAGATTATTGGCTAATTTATCTTCCACCTTCTTTCGTCTGGTTACATCTTTGTCTGCCCCTCTGTAACCCACAAGATGTCCATTATCATCAAGAATAGGAAACCCACTTGTCTCAAAAATCACTGTATGACCGTCTTTGTGAAGATTTGGGTTTTCAAAACCATTAAATGGCTCCTTCCTGGCAAAAACCTCAAAAGCAGCATTTTTAATTTTTTCCTTTAAATCAGGGGTAAATAAATCGTAAAAATGTTTCTTCAAAATAATTTCTTCGGGATGATAGCCTATCAAAGAAACTGACAAGGGACTTATATAAGTATAAACTCCCTTTAAGTCAACCTCCCATAACATCTCGCCTGCACTCTCTGTCACCTGCCTGAAACGCTCTTCGCTTTTTTCCAGATCATTCTTTACATTTAGGTTCTCTATAATTTCCCCTAATCGCAACGCAATTACTTCAATAAGACTTTTTTCTTGTTTTAGAAATGGGCCTTCGTCAGCCTCGGGTTTTTCTTCCAGGTAACAAACAACAACCTCTCCTGCAATTTCTTCTTGAACAACAATATCTGCTGATTGTTTCCATTTTGTTTCCATGAAATTATCTGTTTTAAATTCCCTGCCATCAAAAACAATCTTATTGCAGGTTATCTCTGGATATTGCCAGCCAGAAGAAAGGAAACTTACCGTTTCCTCAATTATCTCCTCGATTGTAATTCCAGGCTTTTCATTAACATTAGGTATAATGTATAGGCAATTCAGCTCTTTTACTCGTTCAGCAAGTTCATGCATTAATTTTTCTATTTCTATTTTCCCCTTCTCGCGCTCAGTTATGTCGAAGTATATTACCTGAGACTGCTGTTCGTCATTCCAAAGCACATTCTTGCGATAAACCTGTAAATTGCGAATGTTGCCATCTTTTCCGACAATATTAATTGTATACTCCGCTGAGAGAGGCTTGTTTTGATGTCTTTTCTCCAGTCGTTTATTGTACTCAGCAAAGCTTTACCTGGTATAGCGCTTTTCAATGGGAGTCATGTTAAATTCATCAAGGTTCTAGAATCCATAGATATACAGGATGGTTTTGTTAGCAAAGAGAGTATTGCCATTCTCAGTGACAATGCGAATGCCCAGTGGAGACTCTTCCACAGATCGGTGGAAGTTTTCTTCATTACGCTGTAATGTAATTTCCGCCATTTTGCGTTCTGTTATATCACTGACAAGTCCAATCATATGTCGTTTTCCAAGGAAATTTATCATGCGTGCTTTCAATTCTAAATAAATCTCTTTCCCATCTTTTCGTTTTATTTTAAATTCCCCGGTTTTATTAGAATTAGAAAACACTCCTTTTGTCAGAAGCTTGAATGCTTGCGGAATCTGACTCTTATTTAATAATCCAAGTTTTAAAAAGTTCTTTCCAATGATGTCTTCTCTGCTTAATCCAAGCAATTCCTCCAAAGCACGGTTCCCTTCTATCGTAACACCAGTCAGGCTACTGATGAATATTGCATCATTGGAACCTTCAAAAATTAAACGATATCGTTCTTCGCTTTGTTGTAGTTTTTCGATTGCTTTTTCTTTTTTCCTGATTTCTTCTAATGCCCTTCTTATTGCAAATAGAAGCCTTCCTGGTTTGTCCTTTAAAACATAATCTGTAGCTCCTTGTTTTATAAGTTCGATAGCTGTCACTTCTCCGATTGTACCTGAAACAATGATAAAAGGAATATCGGGACATATTTCGTTAGATTTTTTCAAGGCCTCAAATGCATTGTAGGAGGGCAAGTTGAAATCGGCCAAAATAATATCGTACATCGACTTACGCAGTTCCAACACAAAATTCTTCTCATTTTCAACACGATTCATCTTCAAATCAAATCCTTCGTCTATCAAAAGTTCGCGAATGATTTCGAAGTCTTGTTGACTATCCTCAAGAGACAGGATATTTAAAGCTGTTTTAGCCTCGTTTTGATTTTCCATATTAATGTCAAGTTTCAGGTGGTATTTCATTGAGCAAAGCCCAGAATATCCCTAATGGTTTTGCAGCATCCATAAACTCATTAAAATCTACGGGCTTCACCACATAAGCATTTGTTCCAAATTCATAACTTTTTCTTAAATCCAATTCCTCGCGGGAAGATGTGAGCATGACCACTGGAATAAATTTTAAATTATCATCATTTCGAATAGCTCTTAGCGCTTCAACACCATTCATTCGTGGCATTTTAATATCCATGTATAACAACTGGATTTCCCTTCTCACGATGCTCATATTTACCTTCATAACGAAGATATTCCATTGCCTCTACT
>CAZHNA010000162.1:0-3392 GCA_964532775.1 uncultured Methanosarcinales archaeon | reverse complement strand
ACTTTATTACAGCTCCATTTTCACGTGCTGTATAAGGACTTTCCCAAATGGTCATTTGCTTTTCTGCCCACATCGATTCTCTGCTATAAAGAATATTTATGTGTGGGTCAGTCTTTTTTGCATTCAAAAAAACATCGGGATTATTCTTTAAGGTTTTGGCTACTTTCCCGGCACTCAATAATCGGTCCGATGCTTTATTTTGAAAATCAACCATAGCCCATTCTCCGGCTTCCACTCCTGACGAACGTGGATTTAACGTCCAGAAAATAGCACCTTTACCTTCGGTTCCGATGGTAATCCATAACCATTGCTCTATTTCTTCCGGTGTTGGGCACATTGGCGCAAAACCGCTGTAGGTATTATTACCTCCCTGAATTTCGGTCATAAACCAGGGCAATTCGCCAGAGCCAGATTGTATCATTTCGCAATCGGCCGACATGGCTACTGCATATTTGTTGCGTTCGAAATAGGTAAAATGCCAGCTTGGGTGTGCAGAACCTCCCAACGAGGTTAAAAATTTACGCCATTCAGGAAAATTGTACTCTGATGCGTTTACAAACAAGTCGTGATTGTTTACGTGCAAGTCGTGAGTTGTATCGTATTTTTTTATTTCGGAAGTCACCCAATATAAAAACCAAGTGGTATAATCCAATAAAAATTTCTCATTTTTGAAATTCATTAAAATCGGATATCCTTTTTTATTGTAGAGTGGAAAATCATGATTCTTTTCCCATTCAGCTAATTTCATTTTGGTAAAATCATTATCCGGTATTTCGCCACAGACTCCCGGTTCATTGATTAACACCCATCCAACCAGGCTTTGAAAGGCCATAAAATGATTTACCGTTTTATCAATATAACGAGCTATGGATGCTTGTTTCTCAATGCTGTTGGGGAATTTGTCACCACCAATATTAATGTTATCTCCGGTTACTGGGTACAATGTTGCCCAGACTTTAATATTATATTTTTCGGCTGCTTCAAAAGCGTAATCGAATAAGGTAAAGTCCCAATCATAATCCTCATTGCGCATGTAAGATTCAAACATACGAATCCGGCAAGCACTTAGGTCATTGTCTTTTAATAAACTAAACCACGAGTAGATTTCTTCTTTTGTTTGCCCGGGTTCGATAAATACCTGCGCTCCAATAAATGGTTCCATATTCTGAATGGTATTATTTTTTTCTTTATTTGAGGCAAAAGAGCTACAGTTTAAAAGCATTAGTAATAAGACTAAACAATTGCGAATAAAACGATTCATATTTTTCAATTTATAAAATGATTAAAGAAGTTCCATATTTCCTGACTAAGGTTAATGTAATCAGGATAACCATGTCCGCCATTGACAACTTTGTACATCCAAACCTGGTTTTTTGAATTGCTGTTTATATATTTTTGAATTATCACAGAAGTAGTGTCGCTTTTTTCGGGGTTTACAATGGTATCACAGGAAAAAAGTGTTGCATTGTTTTGTTTAATCCGAAAGGAGAGCATTTTCTCAGTTGATAGGTAAGCGCCATATCCCTGAGAGTCGTTCATATCACCATTCCAATAGGTAATATTATCTTTGGTACCGTTAAGCAAAAATACCGGAACCGGTTTTGAATTGGTACAAGAATCATAAGTTTCTTTCATTATGCAACTAATAATGGGTGCTGCGGCTCTAAAAATGCCTGATGTTTGGCACAAAAGAAGGTTGCACAAATCGCCTCCATTTGAAAATCCTGTAATGAATGTATTATTTTTACTCAGCTTATATTTTTGTTGAAGTGATTCTGCAAGTGCACAAATGAAGTCCACGTCATTTACATTTATATTTTTATGGAATTTGTACCCAACCTGCCAAAAATGATTCCCATCATGGTCAATTAAACCCTGAGGATAACAAACTGCAAATCCATGTTTATCTGCTAATTTATTCATACCAAAGCTTTTCATTGTTCCTTTGGCATTGCCCGAGTAACCGTGAAACACAAAAACCAATGGCGCATCATTTTTAAGGTTTACAGGAAGGTAAAGAATGTATTCACGGTCTTTATTATCGAATTGAAATGAAAATGTTTTTTGGGAAAATCCTTCACCTGCCAATACAAATATTATAATTATATTAATGATAATTTTAATACTATTCATTATTATTCACTATTTTGTTTAAATCAATTTTTTCTCCGCGATAAAACAATTGTCCGGGTTCGAAAACTTCAAATTTGGCTTCGAAAAGTACTTCTCCCTGTGGGTTTACTTCAATAGCCCGTCCCATTAAAGGATTATTATTGGAGATTGCAATGGTTCCGAAAAGCCCGTAATAAGTATCATTTTCGGCATCGTATCCTGCACTCCCGGTTGTTTTGGCGTATAGATTTCCCTGGTATTCCCTGCCAAATTCAAAGTTTTGCTTTACAGTCATAGCATCTTCGTTAATTTGGTAAATAACCAGACGGCTATAACCTTTTCCACCATCAATTAAACCATCTTCGTTGCCGCGCCTTTCGTAACCATCGTAACCGTTATCGAGCAATAAAATTTCGGTATCAGAAACTTTAACCGGAGAATGTTGCCCCATTGGCAATTCGCATCCGGCAATCGGTATCAAGGCAAGCTTTTTTAGTTCAGGATATGTGTACCACGACATGAGTGTATCATTAAGTATCCACTTAATTTTTTCAGTACTACAATCAACTTTAAATACCCCAAGCGACTGACGTGCCGATATTACCAAAGAATTATCCTCCTCTTCGTAATAAAGTGAGTTTATATGCAGCCAGTTTTCTCCATCAATAGCCAAATTTTGTGTTTCAGGAAGGTAGCTCCTAATAATTTTATCTAAATCCCAGGCTTTAATTTTGTTGCCCTGCTCATCGCACCTAAGAATTCCATATTTGCCTGCCGGTATAAACAAATCCCCCTTATGTCGGTGAATGTCATGATGAAATTTATTGAACCCGTGGGGCAATAAAATGGTATCACAGTTTCCCGTCCAATCAAATTTGTACATGATGTTGTTATCAAAATCGCCACAAAAAAAGTCATTTGTGTTTTCGACAATGCTTGGACGTATTATCGTTTGATCTGGATAT
The DNA here is from genome assembly GCA_964532775.1 of uncultured Methanosarcinales archaeon. Taxonomy (GTDB): domain Archaea; phylum Halobacteriota; class Methanosarcinia; order Methanosarcinales; family Methanosarcinaceae; genus Methanohalophilus. Next base: position 315 of record CAZHNA010000162.1, on the reverse strand, counting down.
TTTAAGTACCATCGTACTTCGCCATATTCATCGAAAACAAACGGCACATTGGTATCTCCTTTTCTGAATTCGACATAAGTCAATCGGCTTTTAAGTTTGTTTTTATCAAAATGAACAATATCAATTTCCGGAACAACAACATTAATAGAATCAGTTTTTATACTCAACTCCCGGGTTGCAATCACCTGGTTGTGATTGTTTAATCCTTTAACCTGAATAGTATTATTATAAGCCGGATAAAGTCCAATAAGTGGTATTTCATGACTTCGGGACAAGGACTCAATCCGATAAGATAAATCGTTATCATTTTTACCT
>CAZHNA010000161.1:0-3396 GCA_964532775.1 uncultured Methanosarcinales archaeon | reverse complement strand
AGGATTGTCAAAGCGAAAACTGTTACTTTGAACAATTGTAAATCTATTTCGTAGTATCCATTCCAGAAGCTTATGATTCTCAGGGTTGTGAGAATATAAATAATGCCTATTGATGTCCAGAAAAAAATAAATGCATAGAGGGAAGGGATACTTTTTTCCTGCCCTTGCTCACGTTTCATGTACAATTCCACTGCGAATGCGAGTGCTGCAATGCTAATTGAAATACAGATTATAAGATTGAGTGCAATTTCGAGGCCGATCCTTATTCCTCCGTAAAGTAATTTGATTTAATTCTAGCCTAATAGTTAATATTGGTTTGTTTGTTGTTTGGATTTTCCAACAATAAAGTATATATGCCAGCACCTCATTATCATCATTATAAGTCTCATAACTATTCAGATATGTAGTTTTGCGGACTCTGCAAGTAGGAGGATTAAAAGGATGAAAGCAAACAGTAAATTTATGTTACGAAAGGACACCAGCGGTCAGGTTGGTATCGGTACCCTTATTATATTCATTGCTATGGTATTGGTAGCCGCAGTCGCTGCAGCAGTTCTAATTCAGACTTCTGGTGTACTCCAGGAGAAAGCACAGTCTACAGGTGAAGAAGCAGTAGCTGAAGTATCTTCAAACTTCGGTATTGAAAGTGCAGTAGGTATTCGTGGTAACTCTTCCGGAAACCTTTCTGGCAATATTGACCTTATTGAAATACATCTTGGTGTAAGTGCCGGTGGCGATCCAATGGATCTCAGCCAACTTGTAATTACTATAGACGACGGTACTAACAGTAACACACTCTCTTATAACCAGACTGCAACTGTTGCAGCATTGATTGGTGATTCAACCGGGTCTTTTACTGCAACTTCGATTCGTGACGCTGACTCATCTTTCGCAGTAGCCAGTCCTGTCATGAATCAGGGGGATTTGATCCTTATCAAAGTTTCTTCCTTGAGTGCTACAATGACTGATGTTGACGGCACAAATGCTACCGCTGCTGTGGTTTCCGGTCTCACACTGGATCCAAGGACAACTGTTCAAATGAATTTAAACCCTGAAGTTGGCAGTCCGGTAGATATTGAGTTCATGACTCCAACATCATATGGTGTTGACAAGAGGATTTCCCTCAACTAATGATATTTCGGATAGGATTGCTTCCTGTCCATTCTTTTCTTTTTTGCTATTTTTTGTTTTCTGTATTTATGATTAATTTGAAATACTTTTATAGTGTATTCTTATTAGGAGGAATGCTATGACGTCTGTTGTTCTTTTATATGCTGATTGGTGCCATAACTGTCCGAAAGCCAAGAAACTCTGGCAGGATTTGAGTGGAGAGTATGAGTTTGATTACAGGGAAGTAGATGTTGAATCCGATGAAGGGCAAAAATTTGTTGAGGATCTTGGTGTTATGGGAGTTCCGACTACAATAATTGATAATGATGTAGCCTTTGTTGGCATTCCTGATAAGAAAGAAGCAATTTCAAAAATCACATAATCTAAACGAGGTAATTCAAATTGCATGATCTTGTTATTGTGGGAGCTGGTCCTGCAGGACTTACTGCCGGAATCTATGCTGTTCGTTATGGTCTTGATGTTCTACTAATTGATACGCTTCCTGTAGGTGGCCAGATATCTTCTGCTAAGCTTGTGGAGAACTATCCTGGATTCCAAAAAATAGCTGGAACCGAATTAATGGAAACATTTGTTGAACATGCAAAAGAAACGGGAGTACATATGAAGATGGCTTCAGTTTCTGAAGTAGTAAGTACGGATGAGGGTTTTGAAACAGTTCTGGATTCGGAACGTATTACCTCAAAAGCCGTTGTAATTGCAACAGGTGCTGCACCCAAAACGTTAGGAGTTCCGGGGGAAAGTGAATTCACAGGAAGGGGTGTATCTTATTGTGCAACCTGTGATGGTCCTTTCTTTTCTGGAAAGGAAGTTGTTGTTGTCGGTGGTGGAGAATCTGCAATTACAGATGCGCTTGTGCTATCTGATATTGCAAAGAAAGTTACAGTAGTTCACCGCAGAGATTCTCTTCGGGCATCACAAATTCTTCAGGAACGTGCTTTTGAAAGAGGGAATATTGATTTTATTTGGGATACGGTTGTTGAAGAAATCAAAGGGGAAAAGCTCGTTGATAATCTGCTTGTCATAAATGTTGTAACCGGGGCAAAATCTACAATTCCTGCACAGGGTGTTTTCATCTATGTTGGTGTTATACCTAACACTGATTTCGTCGAAGTAGAAAAGAATACTCAAGGATTCATTTTGTCCAGCGAAACAATGGAGACGTCAGTATCCGGCCTTTTTGCTGCAGGTGATTGCCGGGAAGCACCTTTGTATCAGGTTATAACTGCTGCTGCGGATGGTGCGGTGGCTGCATTCTCTGCACGAAAATATTTAAGGGATCAATAATGATGTCATTGTGGATAAGGGTTATATTTTACCGGATCCAATAACTTAGTGAGGTGAAATTATTACATACTTAAGGATATGTGAGGATTCGAGGGCTCAGGAACTTGAGCCTATTGCAGAGGCGGTTCAATCATTGATAGGATTGCCAGTTACAATTCGCAGTCTTAATAAAAAAGGGATACGAATGGAATGTGGTAAGGTTGTAGATTGGGATTATACCGGTCCGGTTCTGGAAGAAGTTTTGAAGACACACACTACTATACATAAAGTACCAAATGAAGGCACTTACTGTGGAAAGGCAGTTGTTGTCTCTCCGATAAAAACAGTAAATGGGAAGGTAGTGGGTGCTATAGGAGTTGTTGATCTGGTTGCGGCTCTTGATATTCTGTCTGTATTCAGGGAACGTGCATCTATAATTGAGGAAGTAGAAACTGCCCGTAAACAGGAGATTGAAACATGGCAATTTATGGAGCTTCAAACATCTAAAATTGAGGAAGTAAAAACTGCCCGTAAACCTCAATGAGAGTAAAAAACTTCCTTTTATTTTTGGCACAAAACATTTCTAAGCAGAAGTGCTAATTGCAGGTTATTATGATCAACGACGTAGTCAAGGTCTTCAAGGAGCTTGACAAAAAAGATTTTCGGATACTAAATGGTATTGAGCTTGGGATGCGAACCCACGAATGGGTTCCGGTAGAGGATCTGATGTCTTTCACAGGTTTTAGTTTTAAGGACCTTGAATTCAAGCTCCGAAAACTTTTCAATCACAAATTTGTTATTCCAACCCATGCCCCATATGATGGGTACCGCATATATTTTGAAGCCTATGATGCTCTAGCTCTGAATGCACTTGTAAAGCGCAATGTGATATGTGCTATTGGTGACGAAATTGGGGTGGGTAAGGAATCAGTTGTACATGAGGCTATTCGTGAGCCGGAACTTGCAATTGGGGATTATGAAGGTGCGATTGTCAAGTTTCAC
>CAZHNA010000160.1:0-3470 GCA_964532775.1 uncultured Methanosarcinales archaeon | reverse complement strand
CTTTTTATACTTTTTATCCAACCAAGTCATTGCTTCGTTTACTACAATTTGACACGAATAACCTTTGACCTCGCCAATTTCTTTTCCGTTTCTAACAAAATTTACAGGGTTTAAATGAGACGGGACAGCATTATTCTCGGTACCTAAAGAATAATCAAAGCCCTGATCGACAGGCTGTGGATGATTTAAGGAAGAATCCTGAGGTAAACAACCCAAATGCCACTTCCCAAAGTGGGCAGTTTGGTAATTTTTATCTTTCAATAATTCTGCAATTGTAATCTCTGAATCCCTTAAATGCATAGGATGGTTAAGCGGACGATAATTATACATGCCAACACGCGCCGGAGAACGACCTGTCATTAAACCCGTTCGGGAAGGTGAACAGTTGGGGGCAGCAGCGTAAAAATTTGTAAATCTAATGCCTTTATCAGCAAGTTGATCCAGATTTGGAGTGTTTGAAGCTCCACCGTAACAACCTAAGTCCGCATACCCCATGTCATCTGTGAGAAGAAACAGGATATTCAAATCTGAACTGTACGTTTTTTGCTGATTGGTTGAGCATGAACCTGTAACCAGGAAAACAATAACCCAAAGAGTTACAATTTGTATTTTCTTCATTTCTTTATTTCTTTATTTCAATTTTAATGATGACAGCAGGCAATCTGCATTAATACTATAAATTATTAATTATCTATGGGTTCCGGTCTTGAACCCCCGTTGGAATCCCAGGCAGGAACTTTCTTAAGTTCCTTTTCCAGTTCATTATAAATTGTCTTCTCTCTAACCGACAGATTATCATAAACTAACGCATTTTCTTCAAGTACATCTTTTTCAATGTTGTAAAACTTTCCACTATTATATAGTTTGTAAACTGCTGTTTGAGCAAAATATCCGCGATACTTATTTACCCGGTTATTCCACATCGGATCGTAATATATTAAAATTCGTTCTTGCTTTTCGTTGATATTTTTGGAAGTCAATTGCGGAAGAAATGATTTACCATCATTCTCAACCTTTATGTTTGCAATATCCGCAAAAGTGGGCATAAAGTCGGCAAATGTTATCAAATCAGTATTTACCGAATTATTTATCATTTGTTTTGGCCAGTTCATTATTAAAGGAACATGCGTACCGTCTGTTATTGTATTCCCTTTTGCACCTTGTACAACACGATCTTTTGTATCGGAATAAATAGTAAAATGAGTTCCATTGTCACCGGTAAAAATGAACAGCGTATTTTTATAAACTCCATTGTCCTGCAATGCCTTTTCAATTTTACCAACGATTTTATCGGTATATTCCATCATATCAGCAAAAAACGAAGTATCATTTTTTGCTCTTAATTCTTTATTGGCCCATTCGGGCGAATCTGGAGTCGGAACAAATGGACTATGTACTAATACCATCGGGTAATATAAAAAGAAAGGATTGTTTTTGTTGCGTTTTATAAAATCAACAGCATAATCTGAAAATATATCGGAACCGTATTTATCAATTCCATGAAATTTTGCAACACCATTAGTATTAATATATGGATTTGCATATCGTGGGCCATTATTATTTGCTACCTGCCAGAGCGAAAATTCATCAAACCCCATTTTATTGGGACGATTCATGTCATCGAAACCAGGAATATTAAAAACATGACCGTTTAATTGCCATTTGCCTACAATACAAGTTTTATAACCAGCTTCCTGCAATATTGTGCCAAAAGTCTTTTCATGTTCATTTAAATAATCAAAGTATTCATAATTTCTAAAATTGTATTTTCCGGTCATTATTTTTACTCTCGAAGGAGTGCATAACGGCTGGGAATAGCAATGGGTAAATCTAATTCCTTTGTTGGCGATGCGGTCAAGTACTGGTGTGGAATATTCAATACTTCCATTCGCTCCAATGGTTTCATAACCCATATCATCTGCCATAATTAAAACGATATTAGGTCTTTGATCCGTTTTAGCAACATCTTTGTTTGCATTTACAATGAGGGCAAAAAAGAGAGGTATTATAAAAATAAATACCTTAAAATAATTTATATTCATTTGTATGATATTTAACAATTATTATTTTTATCAGTTATGGTTCTAATTAGAACCATAACTGATAGGTTGATGTATTAATTATATCCAGGATTTTGTACTAATTCGGCCTCCGTATTTTTTTGAATTTCACTGTAAGGAATTGGCCATAAATTTTGATGATCGTAAAGATCGTTCAAGGTATTGTAAAGCCGGTTACGCTCAACTAATTTACCCAGCCTGCAAAGTGTCTGCAACCGATTTCCCTCAAAAGCCAGCTCGCGTGCTCGCTCGTCAAGAATGTAATCGATGTCCACTTCGGCTACATCCGGGGCATGAGAACGACTTCGTACTGCATTGATATCATTTGCGGCATTAACTTTATCTCCTTTTCCTAAATATGCTTCGGCCCTTACCAAATAGGTTTCGGCCAATCTTATCTGGTAAATATTGGCATAAGTGGTATTAGCAGGTCCCCCCTCCATAGTAATGCTACCCGGTACCGTTTGGTCAGGAAGAAATAACTCAGCCGGATGATCGCCCATGCTCATTATTTTGGCAATAATGTGATAATAATCACGGCAGGTATCATCCTTTGTTTTGAATTGTACCAAATTGTCTTTGATTATCCATTGTCCAAAGTGTGGCGAATTAGGATCGTTTACCATCAAATCACGAATAATGTTGTAATCGGCATTACGTATATCCTGATCCCAACCACTGTCGTGCCAAATCTTATTATAAAAATAAAGGCTTGGTTTCATTTGTCCTGCACCACGTCCACCGTAATACGTATTGGCCGTTGGTAAAAATGCTTTGCCATCTATTTTGATTCGCCATGTACGTGGCCCTGAACAGGTTTCCCAGCGATAACCACCATTATTATCATTACTATCACTACCTCCAGTGATGTTATGAGCAAACTGGATAACCCAGAGTGATTCTGTATTTCCCGATGCTCTGTTTTGGTTACCTTTTCGGAAAAGATCCCAATACACATCACCTCCATTAGCCCATGGTACTCCAGGAACAGGTTCGTCATTCACTCGTGAACCAAAACGTTCTGTCATTAGCGCAGTTGCCGGATCGTTGATAGTAACACTAGCAGCAGAAATGGCGTTATCATAATCTTTCAGGCATAAATAGGCTTCGGCCAATGCATGATAAGCAGCTAAATTGCTAACCCGTGCATCGTCGACAGCAGTAATATCCGGCAGATTTTCAGCCGCAAATTTCAAATCTGCCACACTTTGTTGATATACTTCATCTCTTGTAGCCCTTACATAATCCCGCCTTGGTTCAGTTGTTTCTTCCAGTGTAATAGGCACGCCGCCATGAATATCAGCCAGCATTTTATAACAATACCCTCTAAAAAATCTGGCTTCTGCCTGAACCAATGTCTTTTGTTCTTCGCTTAATTCTGAAATCTCGGCTTCCGAACGACCAATGATA
>CAZHNA010000159.1:0-3475 GCA_964532775.1 uncultured Methanosarcinales archaeon | reverse complement strand
TTTCTTTTCCTATATTGCTCTTTTGGGGTCTAAAAAGTTGATTATTGCCACGTTTAGAGGCCTTGTTTGGCAGGTATTTTTTTTAATAACAAGTAGTTAGTGTGGTCCGACCCCAGTCGCTGTTGCTCCATCTTTTATCTTGTTTATAATCTCTGCAATACTCGCAGGTGGCCCATTCGTGGCAGCGATTAAGAGATTGCGGAAATGCTCATATTTAATTCCCAATTCTCCACAATAAGCTTTGATCAACTCCCGCCCTTTTGCCTTTTCAGGCCATGTACCATCATCAGCATAGGCGCTTAGATTGGTCTCTGCCATATCTCTTATTTCTGCAAAATCAGGAAATACCATATTTACAAGAGTTTCACTATCCCGCTTGTAAACACTATCCCATGCGCACTTCGCCAACCAAGATACTTTTGCGTCAAAAAGCGCCTTAGTATACGGAAGCAGATGCCCGTCCTGAAGCAAAAGTCCTTTTAGTGCATCCTCTACATCATGTTCATTCTTGTAGGGACATTGATCAAGCATGATTGAAGCCGTAACGCTAAAAATATTCTGGCAATTCAAAAGGTAGTTTTCAACATGATAAACAGGCAGCCGAAACAGGTGATCGGAATCAGCATATTCAGTTGGACGCTCAATGTCCCCATCAACTATCGAATAGAACTCCTGGAAAGTCCCGCTCGAAGATAAAAGAGCGTTGATGCGTTCTGATGTCTTGACATTCGTTGAGGAATCCCCAGCCGGCATGAAAGAAATATTATATTCCGAGGGTGGGAAAAGAGCCTCATAAATGTAGCGATCTGCCGATGTTTCTTCACCCTCAATAAATACGACCTTCCGGTTTATGCTTACCATTCCATTAGATCCCATAATTTCAGATAACGCTGCATGCATCTCATCATCTCCAGTGACTCTGGATAACTGATTCGCGTTTTGTCCGTTTTGGTTCTTATCAAGAGCAAACAAACCTTTTGATCCGGCAGCAACCATGATTTCAGGCGAATGAGTTGTAAGAATGATTTGGTTGTTTTTAGACATTTCTCTGAACAAGTGCAAATACCGCCTTTCAAGATCCGGGTGCAGATGCGCATCGACTTCGTCAAAGAGAATTACCGCATTTTGTGGTTTTAATTGATGGAAGTGTATGTAAGTATTGAGGATCTCTTTTTCTCCACTACTGAGGTCATCGATGTCTATTTCACCCTTAAGCGTCTTAACTATGTATTGAAAAGGCGATGTGTCGATATGCACATCAACAAACTCCATTGGTTTAAAAAAACTATTGAAGAACTCGCGGATTTCCTTTAACGAGTCCGGATTGGCATCTTGACCATTACGACGGGCAGATAGAATTTCTTGCGCGTCTTTCATTACTAATGATGCAAGGTATTCTTTCATTAAGTTGAATTTTTGGGATCCGGCTGATCCCAGACTCTGCTTTGATTGTTGATCACTTAAAGAACTACTATTCCATGTTGAAAGATCTTTTTTTGCTACAAACCGATGTGCATCAATATAGTCGAAAAATCCTGGTGAATTTTTATATTCCCTTGAATACCAACTTAACAGATTTTTAATAACAAGGCTCCTTTTAGGGACTGTAGCTCTTCCACCTTTCAGGATTTCCAGAATGATTTCATCCTCAGCAGGACATTCAGCGTTGTGCTTGTCCTTATACCAATCCTTTTCAATATCGGAAAACTCGACCCTTAAAGTAACACGAGCTCTATCAGCATTCGCTGAGACGCAGCGCGGGTCCATCTGGAAACCGCCATATGGTGCCGCATGTTCTTTGGCCGCCATTATTGCATGTAAGACAGCGCTTTTACCACACCCATTCCCGCCACAGATTACCATTAAGTTAGGTATGTCGCTGCATTCAGCCAATCCGATATTACGAAAATTCTCAATCTTGAAGTATGTAAGTTTCATATCGTTTACTCACTAAGTTTAGAGGCACAACGTTAAAATTCAGTCGCCGCCATTGGCGGTCGGCTGCAATTGCTTGTTAGATAAGCATTTATTCTGTAATTGGAAACTTTGTATCTTTATCAACAATGATGCCCCTCAGATCAGCGCCTCGAAAATCTGAGCCAGAAAAAACAGCTTCAGTGAACACCGATTTTCTAAAAAGAGATTGTTCAAAATTTGCACCACTAAATTCAGATAATGCAAAATTGGCTTCTGTAAAACGGCCTTTAGCAAAATTTGATCTTGCGAAATCAGACATCGAAAAATCAGATTCGCGCGATCTGGATGCTACCAAACTAATTCGATCTCCAATTTCCTTCAATTGTTCAGCCACTTCCGGAGAAGCACTCTCTGCTTCTCCAACAATTTTAGCGTGTAGTTCTTTAAGCATCTGCGTGCGTTCATTTTCTGCATCACGCAATTTACGTGACTCAGTAATCCCCTGCACTTCCTTGAAAATGCCGAAAGTGAAACCAAGAGTTGCAACAAGAATTAGACAAGCTCCTATTCGTGTCACTCCAAATATAGCAGTTGAACCAGGGGATGCAGCATGGCTGTGTACAAAGCCCAATAGTGCCAATACGAAAGACAAAATAAGTGTAATGATGCTTACCATATAGTCATTTCCTTTTGGATAAGTCCTCTAACGTAGCCTTCACCGGTGGCAATGAAGCGCAGCGTAATTGCCATCCGCGTGTAAGGCATGGTTAGAACATTACACTTCTATACCGACATATAAATGTATACAATTACGGCATGACGCCTTCGAACCTATTAAATACATTAGCTAATGGAAATATCACTAATGTGAAACTACTCTCGCTTTAGAGAGTGAGCATGAAGTATCTCTTCGTATTTTTTAATCGCTAAATCACGATTGCGTGCACGAACCTCTGAAGTAACTTCTTCAACTAGTCCAACTCTAAAAAAAGGACGACTCTCTAAACCACTCCACCATAAAGAAATGCTAAATTTGGATTCTAGGGGGTCCGCTACTCCTAATCCTGCTATTGCCTGCCTCCATCCTGTGGGATTGACCCAATAGAATGCATTAAGAAACTGACCAGAGGGTTCATTGCGTACATCCGTGGGCATACCATTTTCCATTTTATGAATGAATCCACAATGAAGAGGCAAGCTTGGGAGGTCAACCACATTGGCGCCCTCAATAAAGAATTGTTCACCATCAATCCCGAGACTACCTCCAGTAATTCGAATTAATCGTGGAACATTACTCGGTTTTAGTTCTGGATTACGGAAATAAGGGGCATACAATTCAAATCCATCTGGAAATACAACAGAGTCAGCCGTTCCAATAGCAGTGAATGGAAAAGATTCATCAGGGGGCATATTTTGAGCCCACTCGTCAAGAAGTTCAGGGTAAGCTTTACGAAATTCGTAGTCATCATTGCTGATTATTTTTTTCCACCCCAAAGATTGCATCATACTGAAAAGAAAGCGAGCGTTTCCCCAATCGTTCTCAAGAAGAAAATGGAGC
>CAZHNA010000158.1:0-3485 GCA_964532775.1 uncultured Methanosarcinales archaeon | reverse complement strand
ATGCATCATATCCATGAGGTTCATACCACCTCCACGACTCAAAGCGTAAAGGTAAGAAACTGCATGAGTAAGCGATATGTCGAGATATGCACGCCTCGTACTTGAGATTAGACTAGGATAGCGCATTATCAAAAAATGCGTTACTATCACTCCTCCAAAAAGGAAAAACAAGGAAATAAACAAGGCTACTAAGAAATACAGGTCTACCGGAATTGCCGGAGTTCTGGAAACAACAAAATCAGCAGCAAATGAACCAAAAATACAAAGGATCAAGCCAATAATAAGAGAAATGAAATAAGTTAGCGAAACGAACTGTTCAACCGGATAAGGAATTCTTGCACTCCTGAGAAGAACTTCCAACGAATCATAGCTATGCCTGTGTTTTACTATGTAGGTTCCAAACAACTTGTAAGCAATATTCGTCAGGAAATCCATTAATACACCTTTTAAACACTGCGTTTAAGGAGTTCTTCCATAGTATCATGTTCAATTGAATCCATTACGATGTCTGGAGATGTTGAATATGTTTTTACAAGGAGAGAAACTTGCACATAGTCACGTATATTTTTACTTAGCATGTACCCCAGAACTTTTGAACGGTTTTCAATTTCTTGTTGAAGTACCTCTTCTGTCCACCCACGTTTATGGACAATTTTCTTCAACAGGTATGAATGACCATTGCGCTGGAAGACGTCTCTTGATGGATCCCACTGATACAATTCATTGATTGTTAAATCCCCTGATTTTGGATCGATTCCCGTAAATTCTACAATTGAATTAGTCCTCCTCACCTTTGTATCATTTACAAAAGTTTGTTTTTGGATACAAAGGATATCAAGTGACTGGAGCATGACATGAGGGACATTAATTGGTTCGCTCTCTAACCTGTTCACGGCTGTCTGGACATCACCGGCATGCATTGTTGAATATGTAGTATGACCTGTGGAGAGCGCCTGGAAAAGAGTTAGTGCTTCTTCCCCCCTAACTTCACCAACTATAATTGTTTCCGGCCTCTGTCGAAGTGCAGATCTTAAAAGATCATACATTGTAACTTCACCCGCGCTTGTTTTTGCAATTGATGATCTGGTTACCCCTGCTATCCAGTTGTCATGATGAAGCATAATCTCTCGCGTGTCTTCAATGGAAACAATCTTTGAGAGAGGTGGTATAAATAGGGAAATTGCATTGAGCATCGTTGTTTTCCCTGATGCAGTTCCTCCAGCAAATATCGCACTAAAACCGTTTTCTATTGCAATCCAGAAGTAAACCATCATTTCAAGATCACAGGTACCGTAATTAATAAGATCAATTGGAGTTATCGGATCTCCACGGAACTTTCTCACATTGAAAGAACTGCCACGAGTAGTAATCTCACGACCCAGCGTTGCCTGAAGCCTGGACCCATCAGGAAGTGTGGCATCTACAAGAGGTTCACTTATCGAAATATGCTTTCCTGAACGCTGACAGAGAGTGATCACAAATGAATTCAGTTTTTCTTCCTTATAAGAAAGATTAGTTTCAATGTTCAGGTACTTCATGTGATAGAGATATATTGGAACATCTACCCCATCACAAGAAATATCCTCAATATAAGGATCCATCAACAAAGCATTGATTCTGCCAAAGCCCAAAAAATTACGTCTCAGAAAGTACAATATCTTGTATTTGGAAAGTACATCAAGAGGCACATGATAGCGATCGAAAAGACGTAGTGATTTTGTAATCAAAATGATTTCGCGATCATAATCCGCCTGCATATCATTTATGGTGAGAACATCTTTTAGATCATTGTAAGTGCGCTCAAGGATTTCTTTTTCATAAGCCGACAGGGTAGGTTCTACCACATGGTAATACTTTAAACCATTTTTTTCCAGAATACTAATGTAAACATAGGGTTCGTTGACCCAGTACCATTCTACCTGAGTAAACCCTTCCGGGATCTCAAAACCAACAACTTCACCATCTGTTTCAGGATCGTAAACCGGAATCGAATTAAATGTATCTTTCCAGAAGGTTAATTTATCGAGGAAGTTTGGTTCCTGATAGATTCCTGTATTATATTCTCTGATCTTCTCGTCTAGATCATCCATAAAAAGCCCCTGCAACAACAATCATTCGTAAATTCTTAATATAATTGAGAGTGAGTATATATAAAAAGGTTTGGCCCTTGCCTGCAAAAAAAAGAAAGAAAAGCTCAGTATTTCCTACTGAGCATGTAGTCGGCGATTTCAAGAAGAACTTTTTTTGCTTCAGAATCGCTAAGTATATCAAGCATATCTTTCCCTTCCTTGAGATAAGATTCTGCAAGGGTTCTTGCATAAGGGAGAGAACCGGAATTTTCCAGATTTGTGACTGCTTCTTCTATTTGCTCGTTTGTAGCGCTTCCTTTCCCAAAAATATCGAGTTTTACACCATTATTTAAAGCATGAATCGCAATCAATGTCTTTTTACCTTCCATCAGGTCGCTTCCCCTGACTTTACCCAAAACATCTTCGGGAGTAATAAGATCAAGAACATCATCATGAATCTGGAAACTTACACCTGTTAGGATTCCAAAATCATAAAATGCGTCTGCAACTTCATCGGAAGCCCCACCAAGCAGTGCCCCCATTTTAGCAGCCGCACCGTAAAGTACAGAAGTTTTCTTCTTGATCATTTCAAGATATTCATCCTCTGTTACATCTTCACGATCTTCAAATTCAATGTCAAGCCATTGCCCTTCGCAAATTTCCGTACATGTACGGGATAAAAGTTGGACACACTTGAGGAGGCGGTCTTTATCCAGATCCATTTCGGAGAGGATCTCAAAAGCCCTTGAATACAGAGTATCACCAGCAAGAATAGCACCGGCAGTACCCCATTTCACATGAAGCGCTGGCATGCCTCTGCGCACATCGTCACTATCCATAATGTCATCATGAATCAGAGTGAAATTATGAACAAGTTCTACTGCAACAGCAGCCGGAATTACGGATTTGGAGTTTCCACCAACTGCTTCTGCAGCAAACATGAGAACTGCTGGACGCAAGCGTTTGCCTCCTGCATCAGGAAGATAACGAGTAGCTTTATAGAGTTCTTCCGGATGGGTTACAGGAAGATAAGTTGTGATCCCTTCATCCACAAGTTTGCTTCTTTTTTCAATTTCAGCGAATAAATCCATATTGGTCCCATCCATAATCTATTACTCTTCAATATATAATTCTTCACCATTTCTAAGAAGGTGAATGTTGTGACCAAGTTCATAACCAGCATCTTCAGCCATCTCAAGATAAGCACTGTGCATAATCAGGTTTCCGTGAGCCGGAATAACATGTTCCGGTTTTACCAGTCTAAGCAATTCCCAGTGATCTTCCCTGTAAGCATGACCTGAAACATGAACATTGTCATAAATACGAGCACCTTTCATCTTGAGTTTGGTTTCCAACGCATACCTGTTTGCCTGTGTCATTGGAGTAGGAATAACATTCGCAGAGAAAATCACTCGA
>CAZHNA010000157.1:3073-3546 GCA_964532775.1 uncultured Methanosarcinales archaeon | reverse complement strand
CTATAACCCTCTCAAAATTTCGTGCACCGTAGTTGAATCCGATAATGGGCTGCATCCCCTGCAAAAGACCAATCAGTGGCATTGAAGCAAAAATAAATAGCCTGTTGAATATACCATAAACTGCAATTGGCACATCTCCACCATATATAGCCAAAATGTTATTCACAAAAACGACCACAATGCTCATTGAAGAATTTCGGGCAAAAGGCGCAAGACCAAGTGCTGAGACCTCTTTTATAATAGCCATATCCGGCTTCAAATCCTGGAATCTGAAAACAAGAGTGCTGCGACCGGACATAAAATACTTCACAAGATAAATAGCGGCAGCAAAATAGGAGATTACCGTAGCAATTGCAGCTCCTTTTATTCCCATACCCAGTCCAAAAATGAAAATTGGATCAAGTATTATGTTCAGTACACTACTGAATACCATTGTCATCATAGCTACCCTGGCATTCCCTTCTGATCTTGCC
>CAZHNA010000157.1:0-3063 GCA_964532775.1 uncultured Methanosarcinales archaeon | reverse complement strand
AGAGAAAACATGAAAATTGGAGTTCCATACAGCAAAATTTGCAGATAATCCTTTGCAAATGGAAAAATAGTCGGTGTAGCACCAAAGAGTTCCAGTATCGGAGTTATGAATACCAGTCCAAATATAGTAACCAAAATACCGAGAACAATAGACATCCCTATTATGTTTCCGAACGTCTTCTCAGCAGACTCAATATCTTTTGCACCTAACCTGCGGGAAATAATAGATGCGCCACCAAGCCCTATAGCAAGAGAAATTGCCATACTCAGCATTAACACTGGAAAACTTACGGCAATTGCCGCGATACCTTGAACGCTTGCATCGCCAAGAGCACGGCCTACAAAAATGGTGTCAACTATGTTGTATAGCCCGGTTACCACCATTCCTACAGTTGCCGGAGCAGAAAGATTTAGCAACAATTTGCTGACTTTTTCATTTCCCAGCACATCACTTTGGAATTTCATCTCACTTTTCTCCACGTGCATTATCCATCATTTTTTCAAGCAGTTTAAGAAAAGTGGATTGTTCTTCAGTTGAAAATCCTGTAAAAAGCTCTTCTCTTCTCCGAATGGAAAGTTGTGTAACTACTTCCTGTAGCTTGTACCCATCTTCAGTGAGATATACCCTTAAAGCTCGCTTATCAGAAGGATCTTGCTCCCTTCGAACGTATCCTTCCGATTCCAACTTTTGGACTGCTCTGGCAGCAGTCGCCCTGTTGACCATGAGCATTCTGGCAAGTTCTTCCTGAGAAATGCCGTCCTGGTGATAAAGTGCCATTAGGAACCCAAACTGCCCACCACCTATACCGTGGGCTTCGAGGTGTTTTGCCATATATCCAAGATTATGCCTGTGAAGAAAGGCAATCATGGCACTGGGAGAGCACAGGTTATCAAGAACAAACATAGATGAGTCCATATAGCCCAACGGCATATAATTGTTGTGTGTGCAACAATATGCCATAAAGACTTATCAAAAAGAAAAACATCATGACCCCTAATGCCACGTATAGCAGTCGGAGGAACTTTTGAATTCCTGCATGATGGACACAAAGTGCTTTTGCAAAAAGCCTTGGATATTTCAGGAAATGAACAAATTGACATTGGCCTTACATCCGATGCTATGGCTCAGAAAAAAGGGCGCTCGATTCCTGATTACAATACACGTGTAAAGCAGCTTGAGGATTTCTTAGAATCATGCTCTGCAAAAAAGGAATCTTATACAATTCAAAAACTTGAAGATCCTTATGGCACAACCCTGACAAAGAATTACGATTATATTGTAGTTTCACCCGAAACACTCCCCATAGCCCTTAAAATCAATGAAATCAGAGAACAAAGCGGCCTTAAAACAATAACAATTGTTGAAATTGGCTATGTTCTTGCAGAAGATGATATTCCTATTTCTTCCACCAGAATTGTAAAAGGTGAGATAGATAGCCACGGGAAACTCAAAGGGACAAAACTTTAATTTGTTTGTCCCGTAATATTTCCTCCATGGGACGCGAATTCACTGACAAAGATATGGAAATCTTTAACAAGCTTGCACCTGAAGCCGGAGGAAACAACATTTCATCCATGGGACACCCTTTCCCTTTTATCCTGAGACCCGTGTCTCATAAGTTTGCGGAATCTGAAGAAGACTTCAGGGAACGCCTTACAAAACTTTCTCCGGAAGACATGGAATATCTTGCTGATCTTGCAATGGAAGGCAAGGAGGAAATCCGCACGCTGGAAGATGAGGATATGGACAGTTTTTTTGATGTTCTCGGTGAAAAAGTGTCTCCTGTAAAAGTTGCGGTCCTCAAAGATAAACTCGGAATATTGTAAACCATGCCACTTCTTTTCGGAACAGCCGGGACTCCTAATAGCGTGAAAGGAAAGGGAAGTGCAGGGGGGATTAAGCGCATTCGTGAGCTTGGTCTTGACTGCATGGAACTCGAATTTGTTCGTGGAGTTCGCATGAAAGAAGACACTGCTCAATTGATAGCAAAAGTTGCCACCGAAGAATCAGTAGTGTTGAGTGTTCATGCTCCCTATTACATTAATTTCAATTCCCGTGAGCCGGAAAAAATAGAAGCAAGTATCAAGCGAATCTACGATTCCGCCAGAATCGGAAGCCTTTGCGGTGCCTCATCAATTGTTTTTCATCCTGCTTACTACCATGAAGATGATAGTGAAACTGTTTTTAAGAAGGTTATTCAGTCACTAAAGATACTCAGGAAAACATTTGATGATGAGGGAATTAATGCAGTCCTTCGCCCGGAAACAACCGGGAAAGCCAGCCAGTTCGGCAGCCTTGAAGAAACATTGAAGATGGCTGCTGAGATGGAAGGAGTCATGCCTTGTATTGATTTTGCCCACCTACATGCCCGCTCGGCAGGCGAAGTGAACACATATGACGAGTTTGCAAATTGCCTCACAATGGTAGAAGAGTATCTCGGGAAAAACGGGTTAAAGGATATGCATATGCACATCTCCGGAATTGAATATACCCAAAAAGGCGAAAGAAATCATCTTGTCCTGAAAGAGTCGGATCTCAATTATTCAGCATTAATGAAAGCTTTAAAGGATTTCAAGGCTGAAGGACTTGTAATTTGCGAGAGTCCAAATCTTGAAGAAGACGCAATGCTTCTTCAGGAAACGTTTGGAAAACAGTAAAAATTAAGCTTTTTTGTATTGCTCGCATACTTCGAAAAAGTTGAGGAACAATGCTTCACCACTTTCAGTATGTGCAACTTCAGGATGCCATTGGACGCCATATATTGGTTTTTCAGGGTGCTTCATGGCTTCAACTTCACATATATCCGAGCGTGCAAGGTGTAAGAATCCTTCCGGCATAACTGTGACTTCATCTGCATGAGAAGCCCAGGTTATTATTTTTGGACCCAGACCTTTCAGAATGTCGTCTTCTTCAAGTATTTCTATATCAATATCCGCATAGCCACCGAATTCTCCTGAGCCAGTACTGCCTCCAAAAGTGAGAGCTATTGACTGGTGCCCAAGACAAATACCAAGGATAGGAAGATCAATTTGCTTTACGTAGTCATCACAAAGACCAATTCGT
>CAZHNA010000156.1:421-3552 GCA_964532775.1 uncultured Methanosarcinales archaeon | reverse complement strand
CTGATTCCAAAGCGGCCTTTTGAGCTTTCATCCGCTTTGACTTAAGGGTAGTAAATCCATCCTTGATGAAATAGTCAATTTTTGTTGCAGGACGTGGATTAGAAACTTTAAAGTTTACAGCTCCCTGATAATTCAAATTGCTGGATGGGAAATACATCAAAGCCTCTTTAATATCAAAGATATGAACATCTTTC
Source organism: uncultured Methanosarcinales archaeon (assembly GCA_964532775.1). Taxonomy (GTDB): domain Archaea; phylum Halobacteriota; class Methanosarcinia; order Methanosarcinales; family Methanosarcinaceae; genus Methanohalophilus. The sequence goes on along the minus strand of CAZHNA010000156.1, from coordinate 3,358 downwards.
TCAGTTACTTCTTCGCTCAGCTGTCTAAGTATTGAATAATTATCAAGGATATAAAAGCCCCTTCCGAAGGTCGCTACGGCAAGGTCGTTTTCACGTTTCTGGATAGTCAATTCCTTAACCTGAGTAGGAGGAATGCCGCTCTTCAGTTGGATCCATTTTCCACCACCGTCAATAGTAGTCCATACCCCCCATTCTGTTCCAATAAAGAGGATGTTTGGATTCACGTGATCTTCCTGAATGCAATAAACTGTTCCTGATGGTAGGTTTGATGCAATTGAAGTCCATGTTTCTCCTTTGTCGGTACTCTTAAGCAGATATGGCGTAAAATCACTGCTGTTTTTTCGGCCGTCGAAGCATGCGTACACTGTTCCCTCGTTGTGCATTGAAGGAGTGATGTAATTTACGAAGGTCATCTCAGGTACACCGGTGAAGGTGGTGTATTTGGTCCAGTTGGCTCCGTCATCTTCAGTTCTCCAGATTAAACCATCATCGGTACCAACATACAACATTCCTTTTTTGAGTGGTGATTCTGTGAGAGCGAAAATATTGCCAAATACTGAGGTTGACATATTCTTAGCAACTGCTTCAGGTGGCCACATTTTGCCCATCATTGGTAGATCATTCTGATCAATTCCGCGGGTCATGTCACCACTGATCTTTTTCCATGAACCTCCCATATCAGTGCTCTTAAACACATAATTACCACCGATATACAAAGTTTTAGAATCGAAATTACTGATAAGGTAAGGTGTATTCCAATTCCATGTATATTCTTCATCTTCTGTTGGTTGAGGCTGGATGCCAACACTATTACCTGTGGTTCTGTCGTATCTTCTAATACCACAATACTGAGATTCGCAATAATGAATATCAGGATTATTAGGATCAGGAATAGAAAGGTATCCATCTCCACCAATTGTATATGTCCAATCGCTATTTACAATTGAGCGACGGTGTGTCCTTGAAGGTCCCATCCATGAACCATTATCCTGGGAACCACCATAAACGTTGTAGAATGGATATTCGTTATCAGTTCTTACATGATAATACTGTGTGATAGGGAGATTGCTTTTAAACTGCCAGCTTTGGGCTCTGTCCCATGTCTCATAAAGACCACCATCACAACCCATGATGAAGTGTTTTGAATCACAAGGATCAATCCATATTGCGTGATTATCGACGTGCTTGTTGCGACCTTCGATACTGGTCCATGTTTTTCCTCCGTCATCTGAAAGGGCGGCACGGGTATCCATCAGGATAACAGTATTCTCATTGCTTGGATCAACATATAATTCATTGTAATACTGAGGACTACCAGCAACTTTATCTGATCTTTTTTGCCAGCTGGCACCTCTATCAGTTGTCCGCCAGGTTCCTCCTGAGTTTCCTGGTAATTCGATAACAGCATAGACAACATCAGGATTAGATTGTGACATTGCTAGACCAATACGTCCTACATCACCGCCAGGAAGACCACCTCTTAATTTCCTCCAGGTTTTTCCACCGTCATCTGTATAATGAATGGCTGATTCGGGACCACCGTCAATTTTTGAATATACTCGACGTTCACGCTGATGTGACGCAGCGAAAAGAATATCAGGATTTCTTGGATCCATTTCCAGATCTGTTATACCTGTGTATTCACCAATTTCGAGAACAGCTTCCCATGTTTCACCACCGTCAGTTGTCTTATACAATCCTCTTTCACCACCAGGTCCCCAGGCTTGTCCCTGAGCTGCAACATAAACAACATCGCTATCACGCGGGTCAACTATTATTTTACCTATTTGAGAGCTGGTTTTTAGTCCCATATTTTTAAATGACTTACCTCCGTCGGTTGTCTTGTAAACCCCATCGCCATATGATAGGTTACGCTGAGTATTATTTTCCCCGGTACCTACCCATAAGGTATTTGTATTGTTGGGATCCATAGTTATACAGCCGATTGAGTACACAGCCTGCCCGTCGAAAATCGGGCGGAAGGTTGTTCCATGGTTTTCTGTCTTCCATAATCCACCGGCTGCAACGGCGACATAGTATTCCGAATTATTTTCAGGATTAACTGCCAGGTCGGAAATACGTCCCGAGTAAGCCGCAGGTCCTATACTTCTGAACTTAAGGCTTGAGAGCATCGAAGAGTTTAACTCAAATTTCTTCTCTTCAACATCTTTCTTGTTCTTTTTCTGTGCATTGACCGGTGAGGCCGGGAGCATGAATATCATAGCTGATAAGCATGCCAGGAGCCAGCTTGTCTTTTTCATTATAAATAGTTTTAGTTTAAATTTTTCAGCATCACAAGTTATAAATTCTCCTGAACTATTCTGGAGTTCTTTATGTATTGAATGTTTCTATTTTTCAGATATTTTATAAAATAGTTGAAGCATGCTTCATGCTTTCCAACTAATTCCGGAGGGAAAACCCCTTTTTCCATGAATATTCCTTCCAAAAACATATTGGCTGCTGCTGTAGCTGTATAACCAGTGGTTCGAGCCATAGACGATGTATTGGTATCCCTGGAATACTCATCATACATCGAATAAACTATTTCCTCCCTCTGTCCGCTTGCATTTTCACCCTTTAGGGTAACTCTCATCACGGTCAGTTCCTCTTCATCCTCACCCAATTTCCACTCCTTAAAGAGTACTTTACTGGTAAACTCCAAAGGTGAAATCTGAGTACCCTCAACATCTATCTTGTCCTCACCAAAAAAACCACTTTCCTTAAGTACCCTAACATACTCAACATGACCGGGATAACGCAGGGTTTTCTCTTTCATATTTGGGATGTGGGGCATGGTATATATCAGTGACCTCAAACCATCAGAGTTGAATGATTCCAGAGTCCCTACCTTATCGAATTCCACATAATCACAATCAGTTAATGGCTCTCGTATAACAAGCTCGCTGTGTTCAACATACCTTGCCGGCCTGGTATACT
>CAZHNA010000156.1:0-411 GCA_964532775.1 uncultured Methanosarcinales archaeon | reverse complement strand
CATCAATTGGAGAGAAAGGAGCCTTATAAGCAAAAGGCCACTTTCTTACTTTTGGCAAGCCGCCAACCAGGCACTCAAAATCAGTCAGTTTCATCTTTTCGTTGTAGTAACCCAGAATCACATTGTCCATTCCCGGGGCAACACCGCAATCGACTATTGCTGTTACCTTATGCTTCTTTGCCAGAGCATCCAGCTCCAGGGAGTTTTCAGGGAAAAAAGCTATATCAATAACATTCATACCTGCTTCGATAATGTTCTTCAAAGTGTCGAAGCCTAAAAAACCAGGTACGGCATTTATTACGAGGTCGAACTGCTTTATTGTACTTTGCAGTTCATCTTTCACCAACACATCTAACTGCTGGACTGACAAGCTACTACACTTATCCTTTGCTTTTATTAATACACTCTCAC
>CAZHNA010000155.1:0-3570 GCA_964532775.1 uncultured Methanosarcinales archaeon | reverse complement strand
GACAGGCAGAAACATCTGCTCGAAGAAGCAACCAATGTTGAAAAACGTCATGGTGCTGCAAGTCGGGAATACCTTGAACCATCCCGCGGCGATATTAAATACAGTGTTGCAAAAAGGGTTGTAGAACTATTAAATGACGGGAAAAAAGGGCTTTGCATAATGAATGCAAAGAAAGAAACCGGATACATGTTTGCAGACATTACCGCAGTAGTCAATGAAGTTGCAACACATATGGGCAAATCCGAAAATCTTGTGAATATGGCAAATCTTGATCCAGAGCTGGGACTTCCAAGAGTTCGCAAGCATGCAACTAACATAAAAGAGGATTTCGAAGATCGTGGAATCATAATTCATGAAGTAACCGGCGGACTGGATGAGTATGCAATTACCGGCGAACGCATCAGTAAGCTCCTCGAGGAAAAATACGTGGACTACGATTTCGCAGTAATCACCGGCGTACCCCATGCAATTCCCATAGAAGCCCTTGAAGGACTGGAACTTATTTCCGTGACAAACGGACCCAGACAGGTTCTACCATTAAAAGAAATGGGACACCAGCATGTGATGGTTGAAATTGATCTCCATCCAAAAACGCTAGGGGTTAGTAAAATTGTTGAATCCGAATTCGGTGCTACGTTGAGACAGGTAGCAAAAGATCTGAATTAAGGTGAAAAACGATGCAGAAGAGAATTGCAATATACGGAAAAGGCGGAATAGGCAAATCAAGTACTGCCTCCAATGTAGCCGCAGCCTGTGCGGATGAAGGCTACAAAGTAATGATTATCGGATGTGACCCAAAAAGTGACTCATCCATTACTCTTCTTGGCGGCAAACGTATCCCTACAATCCTTGATCTCCTTAGAGATGGAGTTGACATTAAGGAAGAAGATGTTGTTTTTGAGGGATATAATGGGGTCTTGTGCGTGGAAGTCGGCGGACCCGAACCCGGCATTGGATGTGCAGGAAGAGGAATTATAGTTTCAATCCAGAAACTCAAACATTTATGCAAATCCATGGATAACATGGATCTCATCATCTATGATGTTCCCGGCGATATCGTATGTGGAGGATTTGTTGCCCCCATACGCAAAGGACTGGTGAATGAAGCTTACGTACTTACTTCCGGTGAATACATGCCCCTCTATGCAGCGAATAATATCTGTAAGGGACTGGCTCGCATCAATACAAACCTTAACGGCGTAATCTGCAATTCCCGCAGTGTCAGTCGTGAAGAAGAAATTGTGAGCAAATTTGCCGAAGAAATAGGCAGTGAAATGATTGCATTTATTCCAAAGGAGCAGATTGTGCAGGATTGTGAACGTGACGGATATTCGGTTCTTGAGAAAGCACCTGATTCGGACATTGCAAAAGTCTACCGTGACCTTGCCAAAACAATCATGACCCGTAGCAATGCCTTGATTCCCGGTTCACTGGACTATGATAGGCTGAGGGAACTCACAAGGTAAGGTTTCACAAATGCAGCCGGAAAGTAGTCCCATGGTGGAAATCCCACGCATCCTGATCTCAGCAGACAGGTCATCCTCCGGGAAAACCACTATCGTTTCCGGGATGCTGTCAGCCCTAGTTTCAAAAGGATACAATGTCCAGCCATTCAAGGTAGCACTGGACTACATTGACCCAAGTTACCATTCCGAGATAACCGGAAGACGTGCTCGTAATATTGATGGTTACCTCATGGACGAGAATACTATTCTCGATATTTTCACCCATGCTTGTGAAGTGGATGGGAAAGCCGATTTGGCGATTATTGAAGGCGTTCGGGGACTCTATGAAGGGCTTGAAAGTAAGAGTGACATCGGAAGCACGGCTCAAATTGCAAAGATCCTGAAATGTCCTGTTATACTTGTAATCAATGCAAGAAGCATTACTCGTTCTGCTGCTGCTATTGTAAACGGCTACCAGTCATTTGATCCCGATATCAACATTGTGGGAGTCATACTGAACAATATAGGCAACAAAAGGCATGAACAAAAAGCCAGTGAAGCCATTGAGCATTATACAAATCTTCCAGTTCTCGGCATCATAAGGCGAGACAATTCAATGCAAATATCCATGCGCCATCTTGGCCTTGTGCCGGCAATTGAAGGACGCAGGAGAGTAGATGATTTCGACAGCCGAATTGAAGCCATCAAGAATCATGTTAGTGCTGGAGTCGACCTCGACAAAATACTTGAGATTGCAAATCAGGCACCTGAACTCCCAAAACCGGAGCAGACAATTTTCACACCTGCTAAAAACGAAATGGAGAAGGTTACTATTGGTATTGCCCTTGACGAAGCATTCAATTTCTATTATCACAACAATCTAGAACTTATGGAACTCGCAGGTGCAGAACTTATCTACTTCAGCCCACTTCATGATGAAAGTTTGCCTGAAGTTGACGCCCTTTATATCGGTGGCGGATACCCAGAATTGTTTGCAGAAGAACTGGAAGCAAACGAATCCATAAGAGCAGAGATCCTTGAAGCATCAAGATCAGGATTGCCGATTTACGGAGAATGTGGAGGACTTATTTATCTTACTGAAAAGCTTACTACAGGTGTCAAGGGAAAGGGAAAATACACTATGGCGGAGATGCCGGAAACAACCTGTGAGATGGTGGGGGCGTTACCCGGGCATACTATAATGGGTCTTGCAAGAGTTGTTAGCTATAATAACGGAACAATGGATGTTGACACGATTATTGGTAAACACGGGAACTCTTTTATCGGTCATGAATTCCACCATTCCGAAATCTGTGACATTCCAGATAATGCGAAATTTGCCATTAAGATTACACGTGGAACCGGAATTCGTGAAGGATGGGATGGACTGACAGTAAACAAAACCCTTGGTTGCTATGCTCATCTTGAAGCAGCATCCTATCGGGATTTTGCAACTTCTTTTGTCGATACTGCTCTTGAATACCGGCAAAGTCAGGTAAATAATAAGTAAGGGAAACAATGTTAAATCCTTACAGCGTCAGTAAAAATTAATCCTGAATTGAAGGTGCATGCTTTTGATTGGCAAAATTGAAACAGATCGTGTTGTCGCAGATAAGAGTGCAATCGAAGAGTTGTACAAAAAGGGATTCCATGGAAGACCTAAAAACAATCATCTTGAATTAACACTAATTGAGGCAGCATACCTGCTTTACAGGGAAAAGCTAGCAATTCGCGAATTTGAAAAAGAACTTTCATTCCGGGATTTTTTCGAACGAGCAGCTACTATTGAACCTGCTTTTGAATTGAAATATATTGTTTACAAGGACCTCAAAGAAAGAGGGTACTATGTCCAACCTTCTGCGGTTGATTTCAGGGTTTACCCCAGAGGAAGTAATCCTGGAAGTGGTCCTGCAAAGGTTCTTGTTTATGTGCAATCTGAGAGGGTGCCTCTGAAAGTAAAGGAACTGCTACAATCATTAAAAACTGCGGAAAATATGCGCAAGCAGCTTGTTCTTGCCGTGGTAGACGAGGAAAGTGACATTACTTATTATGAAGTGAAGACCAGCAAACTCCAAGGCGGAATGGAAGAAACCCACCCCGCTTTAACTGCTGATGCAACTTTCCT
>CAZHNA010000154.1:0-3629 GCA_964532775.1 uncultured Methanosarcinales archaeon | reverse complement strand
ACCAAATGTTGGCAATATTTATGATTTTTCTGCCGCGATAGCGGCTTCGTTCAACCATCAAATCAACGCGGACGGAATATACGGCTGCTACTTAATCCGAATAATTTGGTGGTATGCGTAAGTCAGCCTGCCGCCGGTTATCAAAAACGTTAGTTTCTACAAGCAAGGACGTATCATAAATTGAATATTAATATTTCTCTAATTTGTGACGAATGCAACACAGTTATAAATTGTCGGATAGGAATGTCAAATAGGCGAGAACAGCCTTTACGATTCGTTTGTGAAGAATGCTTAGCGCCTATTGATATAAATGTGAATCTTGGCGAAGGGATCTCTGTAAATGGCGCCAAGCAACTAGAGACTGAAAGTCCTTTCGATGGAGAAACAGCATTCGTAGACTTGCATTTAGATTTTCCAGTATCTTTTGGTGAATATGTAATGGGAATGACTCCATACATAATGGCCGCGCAACGATGCGGCCAAGAAAATATGCAGATCCATTCGATGAGGGTCAATACTCTTAATGAGATAACCGAACGTGCATCGGACATAAATAAGATTATAAAATTCTATCGGAAGGGTAAGTCTAATCAATATAGAAAAAAGGTACTTTCTTTTTTAGGTAGTGACATGCCCTGTAAAAAACAGATAGATCAAAACAGAGCGCTGTATCATCTTTTAGAGAGATGCTTCATGCCATTTAATGAACCAGGGAAAAGCCTAGAAACTGTGGAAGGATATACAGCCAAAATTATTGAATTTGCCAATCTAAAAAGAGAAGGCTTAGAATCCCTCCTGAAAGAGTTAGTTGATACTGGGTTTTTAAAAAACCTACAAGATGACTGCTTAGAATTATATCCAAAAATACTTAATTACGAGTTGATCTTTAGGCCAGCACTTTTTCTCGACTTTGATGAGACTTATGAGAGCTCTCGTATTGCATACAGAGTTTCATCTCACGATTTTGATGAAATTAAAGATTTATATAAAGATATATCAGAGGTTTTATCGCGACAAATTGTTCTGATAGCAGGAGTTAATAACTTAGAGAAACGCAATAATCACAACTCTTTTTCTAGTGCCGTAGCTATAAAACCACCAAACTCTTTGCATAAGTTTGCAGATGTAGCATTCGGTCATAAGCTTGATTTACTTGACGATCCTTGGCACACAATATCAAAGCAAGTAGCCGATAATCAATTGAGGAATTCAATTGCTCACTTTAAAGCTGAGTATGACGACGTCACTCAAAAACTTACATACTTCCCTAAGAAAGAAGGGATTAAGCAAGAAAAGTCTGAAGAAATGTATTTTCTTGATTTTAGTAGGAAGATATTGCTTGCATATAGAGAAATGCATAAGTTGAACCACCTAATAAAATGTCTTTTTGTGTACTATTATTTACATGTTGAACATGAAGAAAACTAACAAGCCATCAACGCGGACGGAAAATTCTTCTGCAATAAATTTGAATGCTTCGGTGGGGCGCAAGCAGTTCGTCGCCGCCGCCGGTTATCATGAATCGTTATGCGCAAAAAAAGGAATAAAAAATGGATATTTGGGAACCTGACAAGTTGCTCCTTTTTGTTGCTTTTGTAATTCCAGGATTTATTTCCTTAAAAACATATGAATTACTTGTCCCTGGACAAGCCAAAGATTCATCCACTCAACTAATCGATGCCGTAGCATATAGTTGCCTAAACTACGCAGTTTTGTTACCGATTATTCTCAAAATCAAACAAAGTCAATTTTCTGTAAACTATCCGATTTGGCATGTTATTTTCCAAATTTCAGTACTCTTCGTCTTTCCCGTAATATGGGTATTGATCTGGAAGCACTTACGAGAAAAGAATTTTTTACAGAAAAACGCGCCACATCCAATCCGAAAACCATGGGATTATATATTCTCTAAACGAGAGCGTTATTGGGTAATTGTCACCCTAAATGACAAGACACAAATTGCTGGGAAATATAGCAATGAATCCTTTTCCTCCAGCGCTCCAGCTGATGATCAAATTTACCTTGAAGAAGCATGGGTTCTTAATGATCGAGGTGGTTTTGATAGAGCCAGAAAAAAAACAAAAGGCATTCTCATAACATCCAAAGAGATAGCAACGGTTGAGCTATTTCAACACACTTAAAAGGAGAGTTAAATGTGTAATAAGGAAAGAACAAACAAAGGTTATCAGCCTGATCAGCGCGGGTATCAACCTCAAGAACCCACCGAGTTTCCAAACACTGAAGGTCCCGGTGCTGGCTATCAACCCGAAATTGGCCAAGGAGACAACGATAATACACCACCCGAAGATCCATAAAAATGCTGCGTATAACATTCGAATCAACCGGACGGAAGATAAGTCCCCTCTTTTTTCCTTGTTAGGGCTCAAAACAAATATGCCAACATTAAATGACGGAGGTTTTTTGTCCGCTGAAATAGCTGCGTGGGTCGATGTGCATAGAAATGAAAATGAAAAATGGTTTTCTCTGAGCGAGAAATCTAATTTGCTTGGGCAACGTGTCTTACTTGAATTGAAATTCGACAATAACGACTTCGAAAAAATCCTGCTTGCTTTGTGGTTTTCAAGAGCTTTAAGCCATTTTCAGGCAGTTGTGCTCCTAATGGAGCGAGGGATGTTATTTGAAGCCCAAATAATACTTAGAACATTGGTTGAAGTGTCTTTTTCGCTAATAGCACTTGCAGAACATCCGGGAATTGAACAAGAGTTTTTGATAGACGATAAAGTACAGCAACTTAAAAGCCTTAATACTTACATGAATTTGCCTAAGCGCCTGCGCTCAAGAAGCACAAAACAAAACAAAAAAATAAAAGATTTAATTGAAAAACTAAAACACGAAATTAGTAAAGAAAATCATAAAGAACTAAAAACGGAATATATAGCTCAAAAAGCCAATATGTCAGAATATTACAACTCAATTTATGCAAATTTATGTAGCACTGTTCACAGTAGAATTCGTGATTTGGAATCACACCTGTTATTAAACGAAAACGAAGAAATTGAACAGCTAAATTGGGGCCCTGATATATCTGGTCTTGAAAGCGTTATGGTTGCAGCTAATGAATTATTAATACTTTGCACTAAGCGAATACTAGAGAAATTCGATCTTAGTAAATTTGCTGAAGAGTTCAACGTTTGTTGTGTTGAATTCGACAACATCCCGAGCAAATCCTAACCATTAAATTAGATAGATGCAAGAACCTAGGGGGCCGTCCTTGTTTTATTCCCTTTAGCTACCACGCATTTGCAGTATGCCAAGGCAACCTCGACACGAAGCTAATCTACTCCAGCGAGGCAGGGCGAATGATGCTTCTGCGGCACGATGTGTCATTTGTTTCTGCGCGGTGCAATGGTAGCATTATTCAGCGGCAGAAACTGCGCGATATTTAAGTGTGGGGGATTCATCCGTTTCACGCTCTATGAGTAAGGTGGAACAGATTGTCAGAAGCGATCAATAGATAGAGGACTGGTTGCGCCAGGAGTTAAAGCAATAAAGTCCCCTGTAGACAAAAACATTAGAACTATTGAAAATTACACAGATACGGGTGTAGTTTTATCTCTTTTGCAACAATCCTAGCAGCACCAAAGATACCTTCCAATAAACGATACAGG
>CAZHNA010000153.1:0-3630 GCA_964532775.1 uncultured Methanosarcinales archaeon | reverse complement strand
TTCGGCAATCTCTGAGCGCCCCCTGTGGCCGGAGATCCAGACATCATACCCTTCATTCTTGAAAAATGTTGCAAACCATTGCCCCATTTCTCCCGTGCCGCCGATAATTAACATCTGCATGCAAGTCCCTCCAGCACGGCTTTTCTCATGGTTTCAACCGGAGGTTCGCGGCCTGTCCAGATGCGGAATGCTTCAGCTCCCTGATGAACCAGCATTCCGACTCCATCAATCGTTTTTGCGCCGGAGCTCTCGGCTTCCTGAAGTAATTTTGTTTTTAGTGGGTTGTAAACGATGTCAAATACTGCCATATTTTCATGAAGGTGTTTACCTGTCACAATCGATTCTGCTACATTTGGATGCATTCCCACCGTTGTGGTATTGATAAGAATATTGCAGTTTTCCAGACTTTTCTCAAGTGCATCCAGTCCGTGAGCATGGCCATCAATGACACGAGCCAGTTTTTCAGCCCGTTCTGGCGTACGGTTGAATATATCAATATTTGCGCCAAGATTAGAAAAATGAAATGCAATTGCTTTAGCTGCCCCTCCGGCACCAACAAGTGAAACATTTGCTCCCTTTATCATTATCCCTTGTTCTGTGAGAGCTTTTTCAGCACCAAGTCCATCCGTATTGTACCCGCAGATTCCATCTTTAAAGTCAATAGTATTTACGGCGCCAATTTGTAATGCAAGCTCATCAGCTTCCACAAATTTTAACGTTTGCTCTTTGTGGGGAACTGTAACGTTTAGTCCTCCAAATCCAAGAGCCTTGGCTCCACGAATGGCATCTTCAAGTGTTTCTGGAGCAACTCTGAATGGATGGTATGTACAATCCATAGCAAGTTCACAGAATGCAGCATTATGCATTGCAGGCGACAGGGAATGTTCTATCGGGTCCCCCATAACACCAAATATTTTCATGCCAGCATCTCCATTGCCGCTTTCAATTTATCTATGCGAAGTTGTCCCGGAGCAACAGGTTTTCCGATGCATCCATAGGTAAGAACAGACCCGTAAAGTCCTCCAACAACTCTGCTGAAGGTGCCAACTTTGCCCATGGCAATAGCACATACAGCCCCCTCGGCAGCGTTTGCTGCTTCCATGAGTTTTAGTACATCTTTGGGAGATTGAGGCATGGTAGCTATCTTTGTAATGTCTGCTCCAGCTTCATTTCCTCTTTTGAAAAGTGTACTTATTTCCTCAACGGATGGGGTGTTATCAAAGAAATGTGACGATATGATTACTGTAGTGTGCTCATTTTTAGCTTTTTTAACAATCCTGTCTTTTTCAGGAGCACACATTTCAATGTCCACGGCTGCAACATGGGGGAGAATGCCTTCAAGTATTTCCAGCCTGTCTTCTTCTCCACCTGGCCAACATCCACCTTCAGCAGGTATTCGGTTGGTTGCAATACATGGTAACTTAATGGATGAAATCTGCTCTGTAAGTGCTATAGCTTCATTCAGAGAACTAATTCCGAGCAGATCCAAACGTAGTTCCAATACATCCGCCCCAAGGTTTTTTGCGGCTAATGCTTGGGAATATGGCTTCCCATCAATTGATGCTACAATAAGGGAGCGGTTCTGCTCAGGTAATTCAAGCATGTTTATTTCTCAATAATAGTTTCTTCGACTTTCATTCCGAAGTGCCTGCCGCTTTCTTCAACATAAACCATTACCTCGTCACCTTCTTTCAAACTGGTGACAGAAACAGGTTTTCCCTTGCCGGAAACCAATTTTATTGTTTCGGCATTCTGGAGAATGTTTTTCATTGTTCTGCCTTCGGAAGTCTTAGCTTCCACAAGCATGAGTGGTCTGCGCTCAATTTTCACTCTTCCAACAACGGCCCTGCGCTGTTTTCCTTCAGCATCAACAACGGCAACTTCATCTCCTGCTTCAAGTTCACACAGGTAGCGTGTCTTTCCGCCGGTTTGTACATAAGCGTGAACTGCTCCTGCATTTACCCTGAATGGACGGGATGCAACATATGGACTATCTTCAGATTCGGAGTGGACTAAAAACATGCCGCCGGACCCGCATCCTACAAGCATTCCTTCACCTGTTTCCATGAGGCTACAGGTGTCCACGCAAACCCGGTCACCCATTCCGACCTGCTGGACCTTGGTAACAGTCGCAATTTCAAGGTCCAGCCTTCCGGCAGTTGCTTCCTCGCCAATTTCTACTGTTTTCCGGATTGCGTCGTGATTGTCAGTGTCGAGTAAAACTCCTTCTGCACCATGTTCCATGGTTTCAAGAGCAAGCCTTGCTTCATCGGTATCCCGCACACCAGAGATAATTTTCACATCTTCTCTTTGTAGTGAAGCGATCAGGTTTTCAAGTGGAATTACTTTCCAGTCAGTGCCGATTGCAATAAGGTAGTCACAATCTCCGCCAAGGGAGGAGGCGAATTTTTCATGAGCTTTATCATGTATTACGGAAAATCCTGCAACAGTTTTCTTTTCCCGTCTCAAGTGTGCAATAATATCAAAATCTCTTGATTTGCTTAAATCAGTGGGTAATGGAAGGGTCCCATCTCCTTCACTATCCTTGCCAACTACGATTATATCAGCTTTGGAAGGTTCTGGTGAAAAGAAAGTGGCTACTTTGATATCCCCAAGTTCTTTTGTTTTGTCAACGTCTTCGGGCAATACAAGTACACATGAAACGCCAGCTTCAAGACCTGAAGTAATGCGCTGTTTTTTCGTTTCCCAATCGCCTTCATCGGCACGTATCCATACTTCCTTTTTCATCAGCAGAACTCCTTTTAGCTCAATATCTCTAAAGCTTCGTCTACAGTACTGTTCTGATGTACTATATGTGTAATTGCTTTTGTCATTTTTGTAGGGTTTGGATGCTGGAACACGTTTCTTCCAATTGCAACACCACGAGCACCGGCCTCGAGAGCTCCACTTATCATTTCAAGGAATTCCCTGTCTGTGTTTGTTTTAGGTCCGCCTGCAATTACTATAGGAACCGGGCAACCTTCTACAACTTTAGTGAATGATTCCACATCTCCGGTGTAAACTGTCTTTACAACATCTGCTCCTAATTCGGCACCCACGCGGGCTGCATGAGCCACCATTTCAGGATCATGTGGGTTAGTTACCTTCTTTCCTCTTGGGTACATCATTGCAAGCAAAGGGATTCCCCAGTGGTCGCACTGTTTGGCAACTTCCCCCAATACCTTGAGTTGCTCGGATTCTGTCTCAGATCCAACATTGATATGGACGGAAACAGCATCTGCTCCCATCATTGAAGCTTCTTCGACTGTGCATACCAATACTTTATCATTAGGATCAGGGCCAAGAGCTGTGGAAGCGCTCATGTGGACAATAAGGCCTACATCGTGTCCGTATCCCCTGTGGCCATGAGGGACCATTCCTTTTTGCATAAGAACGGCATTTGCTCCGCCTTCAGCAACCTTGTCAATAGAATCGGCAATATCGATTACACCCTTGATGGGCCCATCTGATAATCCGTGATCCATTGGTATGATTACCATATTCCTGCTATCTCTGTCCATTATCCTTTCAATTCGAATACTCTTTCCCAATTCAGACATTTGACTCTCTCCCTAATCGTGTTAGTATGTGACATAGTAGCATGGTAGAATATTTAAACTTTTTGTTTCT
>CAZHNA010000152.1:0-3638 GCA_964532775.1 uncultured Methanosarcinales archaeon | reverse complement strand
TGATGTACACGTAACTGCCGCTGAAAACTCCTTGTCATAACCCTTATCAGTCATAGCTTTCATTTCAATCATCCCAAGACCACCAGTATCAGCTACAGCAGATCCAGACATTCCAGAGAAAATAATACTAGCAAATACATTTGTATGACCCATTCCACCAGGAATGCGTCCAACCATTAAATTTGCAAAGTTAAATATACGATTTGTAATTCCACCCGTGTTCATTATTTCACCAGCTAGAATGAAGAATGGAATAGAAATAAGAACATAGCTATCAACACCTGCTACGATTTTATGAACAATCGCTAAGGTTGGATAAGCGTTAAAAAGAACACAAACCATCATAGAGGAAAAACCCATTGCAACAGCAATTGGAATTCCAGATAACAAGAAAAGAATAAATAATATTAATAAAGCAAATCCCATCATAGGTATATTTAAAAATAACATTAAAAATGAAACATGAAGCATTAGAAAAACTGGAGGATTCTGAATCAAAACTATTACCAAAGAAATGGAAAAATGATAAAAGCCTCAAAGATTTGTGTGGATTGAAAAAGCAAAAATTTTAGGCATTGTAAAAAATAAAATCCGAACTTATAAAAATCTAAGTAACCTATTCTGATAAGTTAGTGTTGCAAAGTTCGGATTTCCTAAAAGTTCTTATTTCAAAGGTGATATACACCCAGTTTTGGGTAAGTGATGATTCCAGTTGGGTATCCACAAAGGATGCATGTCATGTTTCCTCACATCAAATCCACTATCGTCTACCTTAAGAGCTACATCTATTCACACAATAGTAGATTATCTCTAAAGGTAGCGGTCTTAATAAGTTCATCAGTAAATCCATTGATGGAGAAAAGGATAAATACCCTTTGTGCTTGCCATGGTTCCAATCCACAACCTTGTTTTTTTCATCTAAGAACAAGGACATTAAGGTCAACCTTTCCACCATCCACCTACTCGGTTAAAATGTCACTGTCTTATCAGCCCACTCCACCATCTGGATACAATCGATCATGGTACTGATAGGACACACTTCGGTCTCCCCTATCTTCCTTGATTGCAAGCAGCTTCCACAGGCAAGAATCTCGCCATCAAGCTCATGAAAGGCTGCAACCTGCTGGGCAACATCAAACTTCACATGAGTGAGGGTCTCAATCTCCACCGCTTCACCCATGAGGAATACTTTTACCTCATGACCGCTTTTCTTGGCAGTTACAGCAAATCTCATGGCATTCCATGCTTTCTCATACTCTTTTGTTTCGATAATAATTCCAAGTTTCATGCTAATTCTCCTTTTTATAGCTAACCAATACATTATGAAGAGGTGTTCATTTTAATAGTAACACCACACTAACCTATATATATCGGCTATCTTTTTTTGGTATAAACCATTCATTTGTCATCAGTTTCCTCGCTTCGGATGTTAGGGGTATGAGATCGCTTTTATTCAAAAGATCCACGTTGAATTTACGATTCAGAGCAGCAAAATGCTTTAGCCCAAATGCAATCTTATTGAGATAAGAAAAAACACCAATAGCCCCGGGAAAAAATAGATTTGCCTTTTGACCATAGATGGCACGCAAGTCAGGAAGGTCACAAAATATTTCTTCAATTGTAGAACCATATGGTTTGAATCTTTCTGGAACATTTCCATTTGTAATCTGCTCCCCAATTGTTTTTCCGGTCATGGCCGCAGCCATCGAAGAGCGACACAACCCTATTCCAAGTATATGACTATCTCCATAAGCAAGACCTTTGAACACCTGATCTTCACTTGCAAATCCACCAGTTATCACTATAGCAGGCAGAGAAAATCCTTCGGTTTTTAATTGATCACATATGCGAACCACGACATCTTCCAAACATACCGTGGGTAATGACCACTCATTAATCATCTTTGAAGGACTGTATCCTGAACCACCACCAGCTCCATCAAAGGTAATCATATCAATCTTTGCCTCACAGGCGAGGCGAATCACACGCTCAATATCCACCCTGTCAAATCCCGCCATTTTAAAATATATATTTTGGGCACCAATATCTCTCAATAATGTTATATGAGCCATAAGGGACTCTTCTGTCCACATGGGTAGTCTGCCATAGGTATAAAAATTTGGACAAACACCGTTATGATAGGCTTTCTGTATGGATGAATCACTGGGGTTGGGGAAAACCAGATTGCCATTCTGTTGTTTGACAAGAGCCGTCTCAAGATCCTTTAAGCGTGTGGCTGGCTGGGTTCCTTTTGCCCCTTGGCCAAATTTAATTTCAATAGCCTTGGCCCCATATTTTTCTATGGCAATTCTAGGAACACCCATGAGGTTGTCATCCGCATTACATTGCACTACTATCTGCCCATATCCCCTGTCATAGTGATTGAAGCAGTCAAGAGCGTTTTTTAGCAAGGGAAAATCTGTAATTTTCCCCTTGGTGATTTCTAGATTTGGTTCTTTGTTTCTGGCATCTTCACCAATTACACAGGTTACCCCAGCCATGGCAGCTCCTGCAAAGTAGTCTTGCCAGTTAAGTTTGATTAATGCAGGCAGGATCACAGGCATTGTCATCTTGACCGGGTGGAAAAATCCATAGGTCCGTTCCAAGTTAACATTGAAAATAGTGGCTTCGTCCTGAGTTTCATTGACTCCTTGAGCGCCAAATACACGTCCGTTGATGTTGAAGTGAGAAAAATCGATGGGATAGTCTTTTTCCGATGCGATCTGATTATTTCCAGTTGTTGTTGGATATACTGTTTGCGCCCCCAAAACAGCTGCCTGTGCTAGTTCGCAGGTTCCATCACAATCTTGAGTACAAAACGAGCACATTCCCGACTGAGGGGATATGAAAGCACTACGATTTCTTGCAAAGGTAAATCCAGAGCTTAATTTTGGAGAATAGGACATATCAGTACTCCTTCTATTCTATTGGCTTTTTTAAACGGGATCGTCTTATCAGCCCATTATACCATCTGTCGACAATTAATTATGGTACTGATGAGGCATGTTTTAGTCTCGCTCATCTTTCGTGACTGCAGGCAGTTTCCACAAGCAAGCATTCCCTTTTCTAGTTCATGAAAAACTTGAACCTGATCAGCCTCATTGAACTTCTCATAGGTTAGAATTTCAATCTCAACAGTTTCGCCCATAAGGAATACTTTTTCTTTTTTTATGCCATATTGTCTTACAACTCAGATATTATACTCTTTCTAGTTTTTGTCAGACCTCTATTGATTTGAGAAGGCTTGCTTCATTGGCAATCAACTTGCCTTCAATATCAAAAAGAGGTGCCATGGTCTACTGAAGTCTGAATGACATCAATCCACACTGTTATGTTCACTCTACTGTCGAAGACCAGTATTTTCAATGGTATAAACCCTTGAAAATGATACATAGTGACAATAATATCATAACAGCCCTGAAGTCCTTTGAGTAACACGGTATCGGGGGGATAGGACCTTGCACATCCATACCCTCTTTTCAACTCGCTTGAATTGCCGGAATTATCTCCGTGATTTCCTCAACCCAAAATAGACCATTTCCCCAGCAAGGGGATTCAGTCCTGCAACTGAAATTTGGGGCTTATCATAACCCACTTTCTGTAAGGACGTGTGTGCAAGAAAAATGACCGAGGATACC
>CAZHNA010000151.1:0-3641 GCA_964532775.1 uncultured Methanosarcinales archaeon | reverse complement strand
GAATAATCAGGACAGGAAGCAATAGCAACCTTGTTATCATTCATCAGAAATAATATCATTCACGTCTATTAAAAGCGTTTTGGAAAGCTTGCCTTGCATACACAATACCCATTAGGTGAGAAGGAATTGCACCGATTGCTGTACAAGTCTCACATGAGATCCCTTCATTGGTAATATCAAGATGTAAAGGGGCACGCTTTATTAAATCCCGGGGAAGACCTTTCCTACCCAAGCCCACAAGGAAAAGGAAGGAGTTGCGATCTATGATCTCATTCGCCATTTCAAAGGGTGTTATTTTGAATGAAGGCACTGGTTTGGAAGTTGTTGCCACGAGTTTTCCAAAATGAGAAGGAAATCCTTTTTTCGGGAGATCTCCCACGAAGAAATGTCCTTTTTCATTGAGTTGCTTCAGGTAAGACCCAGATTCTCCGATTGTCGTTTTCTCTACCACATAGTCCACAAGTTCATCATTTTCCATCTTGAATGGAAAATCAAAAAGAGCAAGACTAAAACCATAAGCTTTACACATCGGAGCAGCCCTCGCAATGGCACGGTAATGAGCATCAAGTACCTTAATTTTATCATAGGTATTGACAATTCCTAGCGTCAGCATATGTTGTTCTCCAGAGTTTTGAAGTAAAGAAACTGTTGCCTACATGACTCACGTCGACCGCAATCACGGCAGTCTTCCCATAATTCTCCTTTATCTTTGTCGTCAACTTCCTTAAAACCCTGCTTCAGGAAAAAGCCAGGGGAAGTTGTCCTTACATAGATTGTGCCACTAATCCGGTTTAACACATGCGTTAAAAGGGATGTCCCGATTCCTTTCCCTCGGTAGGAAGCATGGACAGCTATAGAATGAATTTCATTAAATGGGTCTTCCAGATAGGACAGCACACCAACCACTTTTTCTTCAATTTCTGCGACAATAAAATTTGAAATATCTACATCGTCCCTATCAAGAAAATAGGTGGAGAGCAGGATATCAACTGCTTTTTCATCAGCCCTGCCTGCCTTTCGGAGGAAGATGTTATCTGAATCGTGTGACATGATACCTTTCTGTGCGTCCATTTTGTTAGCTCACATGTAAAGCGTGTATTAAGAGATATGTAATTATCCACCATCTATAAATAAAGAAAAACTTTATCTGCCACTCGTCCTTTCAATACATTTGTTATTACATTCATATTTACAAACCGGAATGTCAAAAATGCCTAAAATTCTCGAAGAATCCCTTTCTAAAGCCCCTGTGATACAAAGAGGCAAGTATTCCTATTTTATTCATCCCATTGCAGACGGAATTCCAATGATTGAACCCGACCTGCTGGAAGATGTTACTGACCGGATCGTGAATCTAGCTGATCTTAATGTTGATCGCATTGTGTCTGTGGAGGCCATGGGAATCCCCATTGCCACCGCCCTATCCCTGAAAACACGGATACCTTATTCCATTATAAGGAAAAGGGAATACGGCATGGAAAACGAAGTAAAGCTCTCCCAGAGTACCGGGTATTCCAAGGGTGAATTATACATTAATGGTCTCAAAAAAGGAGACCGAATTCTTATCGTCGATGATGTTATCAGCACCGGCGGAACCATGAATGCCCTTGTGGATGGACTTCAGAGCATGGGCGTTGAAATTGCAGACATTGTGGTTGTCATTGGTAGAGGAGAAGGTGCATCGAAGCTTTCTGCTGGTGGAGTGAAAGTCAAAGTGCTTGTTAATATTGATGTTAAACCAGATGGAGTAATTGTAACGGAGGTTGCCAATTGAGCACAAATGAAGATTTTGATCTGGAAATCACAAGGATCATTGATGAGATCAAAAGCCGTGGTGCCCAGAAAGTAGGGCTCCAATTTCCCGAGGGACTCAAAAGAAGATCCCTCTCAATTGCTTCTGAAATTGAAAAACTGACTGGCGCTGAAGTGCAGATTTCAGCAAACCCCTGCTACGGAGCCTGTGACCTTGACAGGCAGCTCCTTGAGGAAATGGATCTTGTATTCCATTTCGGGCATTCTACAATCGGAGAGGATGATGGTGGGAAGGTGATCTACATTGAAGCACGCTCACCTATGGACCTTGAAGAAGTAGTTCGCAAAGCTATTCCAATACTTGAAGGGAAACGCATTGGCCTGATAACAACTGTCCAGCACGTCCACAAGCTGGAAGGATTACGCAGGCTGCTTGAAGAAGCTGGAAAAGAAGGCATAGTATCTGAAGGTGACAGCAGAATTACATATCCCGGACAGGTGTTGGGTTGTAATTTTTCCGCTGCGTTTGCAGAGGATTGTGATGAATACCTGTATATCGGCGGCGGGGAATTCCATCCTATTGGTGTGGCTCTTGGTAGCGACAGACCGGTAATTATCGCAGATCCTTATATTAACGAAGTACGGAAAGTGGAAACACGTACTATCATGAAAAAACGATATGCTGCAATTGGTAAAACTATGGATTCAAAAGTTGTAGCAATTGTAGTATCCACTAAAACCGGCCAAGAAAGAATGGAACTTGCAGAATCACTCATGCAAAGTGCAAAGGAAAAGGGGATGCAGGCATACATCCTGACAATGGATCTGGTCACTCCCGAACAGATGTTGAATTTTAAAGTGGATGTTATTGTTAATACTGCATGCCCACGCATTGCAATTGATGATGCAGGAAGATATCCGGCCCCGATGCTCACACCGACTGAATTTGAGATTGTGCTTGGGAAAAGAGAAGAACTTGTTTTTGATGAGATAAGAGGGGAATAAAGCACCCATGAAACAGCGCAAACTTGAGATGCTGCTACAAAAAGTAGACGGGTTTGAGAGACCTGATATCAACCTCGAGCAATATCCTACACCTGCGACATTAGCAGCTGAAGTATTGCATTTTGCATTTATGCAGGGGGAACTTGATGGCAGGGTCATCGATTTGGGCTGTGGGACTGGCATGCTTTCAATTGGTGCAAAACTGCTGGGAGCTGAAGAAGTAACCGGATATGATATTGATCCCGGAGCCCTCATGACTGCGCGAAAGAATGCGGAGAAATTTGGAGTTGAGGTTGAATTTGTATGCTCACCAATTGATTCCATTAATTGTCATGTTGATACTGTTGTGATGAATCCTCCGTTTGGAGCACAGTGCAAAGGAAACGACAGACCGTTCCTGAAAAAAGCACTGGAAATTGCGGACACAGTATATTCCATACACAATAAAGGGAGTCGAAGTTTCATCGAGAAGTATATAAGGCCTGCCATTGTAACAGACACCTACTCTGCAAGTTTTCAAATTAAAAGAACATTTAAATTCCATAAAAAGGATGTAGAACAAATCGAAGTGGAAGTATACAGGATAAAGTCCGGTTCTAATCCAAATTAATAATAACTTAGACGAGGGATTTTCATTAGACTCAAAAGCACTAAGAAGAAAACCACGAGGAGAAAGCTCAAACCTGCTTCTTCCGATGAACAGGAAATCAACTCAGAAAATATAGAGGGGGATGAAACAATTAAGGAAGTTGAAGAAGTGAAAGAAACAGAAGATCAATCCTCTACTGAAGAAGAGCAATTTGTTCTGCCAGGGGATGTAGTAGGAATCACCGAGGAATTCAAGGGCGGTGACGGAACATATATTGTTCGAAGTGATATTTTAG
>CAZHNA010000150.1:0-3665 GCA_964532775.1 uncultured Methanosarcinales archaeon | reverse complement strand
GACTAATTTGCTTGATTATTTTCTTGTCCCGATTGTAATGATATATAGTTTCCAGTTTATACAGCTCTTCCGGTTTTATGCCATTTACTGCTTTAATGTAACGATATTTAATGTCATTGTCGCTTAAACGTTTGTTATCTTGCCGCAGTTGAAAACTATAGGTTAATGAAGCAATTAATAATATGGAGACAATAACAAACTTCATTATTGCTTTTGAAGACTTTACATCGATAGAGTGATAATGGCGTTGTGGCTTTTGCTCCAATACTGAATAATCGACCTCTGGAATTTGTTGCTGAATTAATTGCTCAATACGAGAGTAATCTACTTCGGATGGGATTGAAGGTAAAGTTGTTTCTGCCTTTTCACCATCAATGACATTGCTAATTTTGTCTATTTTATTTTCTATCGATGTTATTCTACTTTTAATTTCTTCAAACAACACGCTGATTATTGAATTGTTACTCATTATAATTGTTTTTGAGTTTTTATATCCTAAAACCTTTTCTCTTTTTTCTTTTTCTCCTTCTGAATTTTTCTCGTTCTTGTTCTGTGAAGTCTTCGTTATATTGAGCCGGATTGTTGCACAACCAACCACCAAGAATGTTTTCAGAAATCTGTGTATAGTTTGGTTGCCGGAATGTTTGTTTTGCCTCAGAAATGGATTTGTAGTGGTTATTTTTTAACTGAAAATTAATTTTTGAAAAGCTGAATTGCCTGTCCACCCGTGAACCGTTGAAAGTAAGATTGTTTTTAGAGAAAATTACGCCTTGCACCTCATTAGTTTTCCCTTTATATTTAAAAGTTACGTTTACATCTTGCCTTTGTAATTGATTTGTTAGCTCTTGCCAGCTTGTACAAATTGGAACAACATTTTTCAGGATATTATATATTTCATACTTCGTTTTATCCGGCTCACGCAAACGATGTTCTTTCACATTTTCCTTGCCTTTTGCGAAATACAGTCCGTATTCTTCTGTTAGTTCTTTGCATATTTTTTCACTTCTGAAACGGTCGTTACGGTCAGAAATGGTTTTTCCGGCATTGTCTACACGGTTAAATACAATGTGAAGGTGAGGGTGTTCTTTGTCATGATGACGGGCAATAATATATTGCGTATCACTAATCTCCATCCGTTTCATGTAGTTGTTAGCAATTTCAGTCATCAATTCGTTATTCAGCTTGTTTTTGTCCTGAACCGAAAAATCGAGTGAAATATGGCAAACCGGTTTACTCAAACGAAGGTTCATTTCTGCCTGCATAACAAAACTCTGAATGATGGTATTCTCATTTTTCAATCTTACTCCCGCGCTATTCAGCAATTCTGTATTTTTTGCTTTGTCCAGAATGTAATTAACCACTCCTTTGAAACCTTGTCCTTTTACAATTTTTGCTATCATTTTAAATCAGATTTATCAGCTTATCAATTTTGTCAGCAAGATGCAAGTATTCACTTCTTGCATTTATGTACCCCTGGGCATTTGCCTTTCGGGCAATTTGATTGAGGTTATTTGCCATTCCGCACAATTTTCGAATATAATCTTGAATTTCCGGGGTCAGTAGTTGTTTTACCGTGCTGTTTTTTACACACCGACGAACGTATTCACTCCTATTAATACCTGCGTCCATTGCAAGAGCTTTAAGTGAATAATATTCTTCAGTTGCCATTTTTATATTCACTCTATATCCTTTTTTCTGAGCAGTTGCTTTGGGAGGTCTTCCTCCTTTATTTTGATTTCTCATTTGCTTGCATTTAATAATTAGACCAACGGGATGCAATGGCTTTGCAAGGGTTTTGGTATGACCAAAACATAAACTTGCTCCGTTGAAAAAAGTCTGTCCCTCACAGCTTTATGCCCCTGCCTTTTTTCATCTCCTGAACCTGTTTTTTGGCACAGAGGAAATCATTCAAATCTTTGTACCCGGCATATTTTACTGACATGTCTTCGGTAGAAAAACAAGAGGATTTTATCTTCTGAAATGCCTTTCGGCCACTTTCATCATTGTCCAGATAGGCATTAATATTCTTGTGCTCTTTCAGAAATACCAATGACTTTTGAACATTGGCAACCGAATTTAAAATTGCCACATCGTATTTTGTTTTTTCGATTTTTTGTAATGTTAAGTAGGAAAGAAAATCCCAAAAGCCTTCAAAGGCTAAACAGGTGTTATGGCCATTTTTTATCGTGGTAATTGCTTTGGGCGGAATACAGGCTTTGAAATTTGGAGGACTGCTCAGCTCATATCCGCCATTGTCATTCCTGAACCCAACCGAAAAATACATTTTGTCCCGGACCTGGTAATGAACTTCCTGGCAATATAAGTTTATCATGTACAAATCAACCTTTCGCTGATTTGACCATGCAACCAATTTGGGATGCGCAATCATCCTGATGTCCCGAATAGCTATCCCAGGTTCATAATTCTCCCTTTTATAAGAAATATTGTCCCGGTGAAAAGAAAAAGAACTCCGTCCGGTACCTGTACTATCCTTCTCCAAACGGGTTGCGGCCTCATGAAAAGTACAGTTTTCCAGTTTCATTACAAGGTCAATAATTGAACCACCCGCATTAATACCGAAGTCATACCAAATGTTTTGACGGTAATCCACTTTAAAACTTGCATTCTGGTCTTCCCTGAACGGACAAAAATACATTCCGTAATAACCGTAGTCTTTTTGGGGGTGAATACCCATATTCTTAAGGAATTCCCTGATACTTATTTGTTTTATTTCTGAAAGTGCCATACTTGTTGGTTATTTTGTTGTTTTGTTTCAATTAGAGATTAATAAACAGTAGAGCAATGAATTACGGAGACAACAAAAGCACAACAAAAGATAAGGCAGTTGCAGCACCACCACAACAAACAGGATTTTGTTGTGTATTTGTTGCGTTTTTGTTGGAGTATATTTCTTCCTGATTTTCATTTACTTAACAATAAAACACTACATTACAACAGGATTTTATCTATTTCGGTGAGTGCAACTTCCATATAACGTCCTTTTCTTTTCACCGGAATAATTTCTCCATCCATATCAATTCGATAAAAACTGTACTCGCTATTCTTTTGGGAAGCTAAACCCCAATTGTCTTTGAGTATGTTCCGAACCATATTGATGTCTGCCCGCAAGCCGGATTCCCGCATTACTTCCACGAGGTCTTTGGGGCAACATCGCATTTGGTTCTGTCCCAATCCATCCATGACCTCATAACAATAAGCAGCCATTTCAATTTCCACCTTATTGGCATTGTACTTTTTGATTTTCTGTAATGACGGTGTTTCAAGTGCAGACGGATTAAACCACATCCGGGATTCATTTTTTGAAAAGAGTTTCCGGTGAAGCAGGAAATATAAAAAGTATGGAATTTCTCTGGCCATTAGTTCTCGGAGACGGATATTATCCTTTTCTACAGGATTGATTTTACGCACCCAAAAACGGACTTCTTCTCTGGGGATAATGATAGGGCTACGTTCGTTATTGGAACAAAGAACAAATTTTGCAAAAAACTCAATCTCCCTCCGGTCTTTGCCTTTAGCTTCAATTTTGTAATCTCCCGCTGTTGCAAGGTTCTTGATTTTCTCCGTATCTTCTATTTTATTCAATAACAACTCATCAACCAGTACCAGCAGGCGATTAGCCCAGTCCGCATTAAATTGGCTCCGGA
>CAZHNA010000149.1:0-3723 GCA_964532775.1 uncultured Methanosarcinales archaeon | reverse complement strand
AAACGATAAAGTGCGCATTACTTGAGCTAAAAGTACAATCATCTGCTGATGAAAACAACTATCTAAAGGAGCGGGCATCGTCCTATGCTCTTGCGATTGAATCGTTGTATTCAGTTACATTTTTCCAGAAGAAGTCAGAAGTAATTGAATTTATGAAGGATTTTTTCACAATGATGTGTATGCCTGAAAACCTTTTTTATTTTAAACTCGATCCTAGAGAAAATGAAGATATTCATTTAATCGACTTCAACACAGAGGAGTTAAAAACGCTATTTGAAAGTGATTTTGATCACCGGATTTCTGATTCTGAAAACAGCTACTGCTTTAAAGTCGAGTCCGAAAATATCATTGATGGTATTTTTGTAGTTGAAAATGTTGTGCATCCTGAGCGTATTTACGAGTGTCTAAATCTGGCTCTTAGCGTCAAGAAAGCTTTTGGTTTGGCAATTGAAAACATACATCATAAAAATGAGATTGTTGAAGCAAAGGATAAAATTGCGGAATCAAACGACCTCCTGAAAATTATCAATAAAATATTACGTCATGACCTTACCAATGATTTTGGTGCAATTAAAATGTCTCTTGACATGCATGATCTAAAACCCAACCCAAAATATCTGGAACTTTCAAAAAAGGCTGCTTCAAATGGGCTTGAAAGGATTAAAGATATGGGTTCACTTGAAAACCTGATTGATACGGGTATGGGTTTGGAACAGTATAATGTGAAGGAAATTGTTAGATCTCTTTCTTCTGAAGGACTAGGTCTCGAAGTTTCAGTGAAAGGGAATTGCATGGTGCTTGCAGATAGTGCTATTTCATCTGTTTTTGACAACATTTTTAAAAATGCAAAAGCACATGGGAATGCCCATAATATTGAAGTTTCAATGGAGTCAGTAAGTTCTTTTTGCAGGATATCTATTTCAGATGATGGTGTTGGAATACCTGCAGAACTGAAACAGCGGATATTTGACGAAGGTTTCACATCCGGGTCTGGGGTCCACTCCGGCCTTGGTCTTTATATCGTTAAAAAGACTGTTGAGCGCTATGGTGGGAAAATAACCGTAGAAAATAATGTTCCTAGAGGCGCCACCTTCCGCATTGATCTTCCACATGCGTAAATATATTGCTCTTTCTGCTATTTTTAAGCATTCTTATGTATGCAGTATGAGTAATTTCTGATGTTCGGATTCATCATAATTTTTCGGGAAACAGTCAGGGATTAAGTCAGCTTTAAAGCATACCAAAAGCAGCCATTTAGCTGACGATTGTCTGACGCTATTTTTTTGTAATTAACATAAAAACATGATATTTGCGTTTGAACGCATTTTTATCTGCGGGAGCAAAAGAAAGATATTACAAGTAGTTTACCTGAAATTTCAATCAAGATTTTTTATTTTCAGCTCAAGTCCAGATGTCAGTAATCGCTCTGTAAACTGCTCTTTTTTTTCTTTTGGAACTAAAATTGAAAGTTGCACTTTATCCGAATATTCTTCGTTCAGGATTACTCCCCAATCACTCACAAGTATTCGTATTGTCTGCAAATCTGAATAGCTGGAAATAACACTAAATTCAATGGTTTCGCATTTCTCAACAATTCCGGCATCTTCAATTGCTTCGATTGCTGCTTGTCTGTATGCTCTTGCCAATCCCCCGAATCCCAGCTTAGTACCACCAAAATAACGTGTTACAACTATTACTAAGTCAGTCAGGTCTTTCATTTCAAGCACTTTGAAAATAGGCTTACCTGAACTGCCTGAAGGTTCGCCGTCATCACTAAAATATAGAGCAAGCTTTCCTCTGGAAGTAAACCTGTATGCTGGAACATTGTGGTTTGCATTGGGATGAAGTTGCCTGATCCTTGCGATAAACTCATTTGCTTTTTCCTCGGTTTCTACCGGGTTTGCATAAGCAATGAATTTCGAGCCTTTTGCTTCAATCGCAGCTTTGCCTGTACCTTTCAGTGTTTTGTATGTTGTCATTCTCTATTTCCAATGAAGTGGTTAAGGTAAATTAAGGTTCTATTCCTTTTCTTCTCTTTTCAGTGGTATGATTGTAATGACAAAATCCGGAAATTAAAATTGGGAACATAAAAGTAAATGTTCCAGTTAGTCCATTCTACAAACAACTCGGTTATAAGTGTCAACAGTCCACCAAGTTATGGAAGTCGCGCCTACGTAGGGCCCAGCCAACCTCCTGAGACAGTAAATTCTACTGACTCCGCTATCAAACATGTGATTGGTGGTGACACTGTAGAATATGACTTTGGTGATTCCGAAGGTCCTGTCTTAGGCATAAGCTTTGATGCTAAGGATGACAAAGGAATTGTTGTTGCAAATGTTCAAGTTTTGGAAGGTATGCCGGAGGATGTAACTGGATCTCCTGAAGGAGTGATAGGTCCTGTAATGAGTATTACAGTTGGAAATGAAGGTACAATTTCAAAAGATACTGCTGACAACATTCTAATTGAGTTCAAGGTTACTTGGGAATGGATTCATGATAATAATATTGATCCTACCACAATACGCCTGACACGATTCCATGATGGAAAGTGGGAAGATCTTCCAACCACTCAGATCAATGACAATGGAGAACTTCTCTACTTCACAGCTGAAACATCAGGATTTTCAATTTTCTCCATTGTTGGTGACCATATTGGAGAAGTAACCGCGGAAGAAATGCCTGTGGAAGAAGATCCTATTAAACCTGAGACTGAAGATGCAAAGGATGCTTCTGGATTCACAGCATTCGCAAGTATTGCTGTAATTGGCTTTGCTTTCCTCATGTACAGAAAGTTTAAGTGAGAAAATAGGGCAGCTTTGCTGTCCTATTCCAATCTTTTTTTTAAAATTATTTTTTGTAATCAAGTGCCTACTTTACGCACAAATATAATATCCATTTATCATAAAAAGCAGAAGACCCCTTGTGGAAGCTAGGGGATGAATGCGTGCTGATATTTGTTTAACACAAAGTATAAATGGTGTTAACTCATATGGGTGAATGTATGTTAAAAGCTTACAAATATAGAATGTATCCTACAAAAGAGCAAGAAGAGATGTTTTTCCAACATTTCGGATCGTGTAGGTTCATCTATAATTGGGCTTTAGAAAACAAAATTAAATCTTATCAACTAGAAGGAAAATCGGTATCTAGGTTCACATTAAATAAAATGTTGACTGAGCTAAAAGTGGAATATGAATGGTTAAAGGATGTAAATTCTCAATCGTTACAAGGTGCTACCCTTAATCTTGAAAATGCTTATACAAAGTTTTTCAGGGAAAAGACGGGTTTTCCTAAGTTTAAATCGAAAAAGAACCCTGTTCAATCTTTCTCTGTGCCACAACATTATAAGGTGGATTACGATAACAATAACGTTTTTCTTCCAAAAATAGGATCAATTAAGACTGTTCTTCATCGTATCTTTACTGGTATTGGGAAGACCGCTACGGTGTCCAGAACGTCCACTGGAAAATATTATATTAGTATTCTAGTGGATGATGAAAAAAAAGCACCTGCTAAACTTCCATTCGATGAAAATGTAACTATTGGTATTGATGTAGGAATTAAGGATTTCGCAGTTCTTTCAAATGGTGAAAAAATTGAGAATCCAAAATACCTTAAAAATTCTATGCAACGCTTGAATGTTTTACATCGAAGGATGAGTAAAAAGCAAAAAGGTTCAAATAACAAAACAAAAGCTAAACTAGCATTATCAAAACTTCATGA
>CAZHNA010000148.1:0-3743 GCA_964532775.1 uncultured Methanosarcinales archaeon | reverse complement strand
GAGTATGATTCTGTTTTAATAGAGTCCCCTCTTGGAACTACAGGAATTGATTACTCAATTCATCCTTATGTTTCGGAAGTTCTGGATAAAGTGCAAACAATGTCTCCCTTTGAAGGCATCAAAGTCCATATAGAATCAGACATACCTGTTGGTTCAGGTCTTGGTTCTTCTGCAGCCGTTACGGTTGCTACGCTCAAAGGTCTCGATAGTTTACTTGGATTGGATTTATCTCTTGAAGATATAGCTTCAATTGGGCATGAAATTGAAATGCAAGTGCAAGGTGCAGCAAGTCCTACTGATACTTATGTATGTACTATGGGCGGAACTGTAATGATACCCCAGCGCAAACATCTGGATTTGCTTGACTGCGATATTGTTATCGGAAATACCAATGTTTTTTCTTCAACAAAAGAGCTTGTATCCAATGTATCTGCCCTCAAAGATGCTTATCCGGAATTAATATTACCAATATTTTCCACTATTGGAAAAACTGCTCTTCGTGGCGAACTTCTTCTTGCAAAAAAAGACTATGAAGAAGTTGGAAAGCTTATGAATCTAAATCAAGGTCTTCTGGACTCAATTGGAGTTGGCTGCCCTGAACTTTCCAGCTTAATTCATGCAGCAAGGGATTCCGGAGCTTTCGGTGCAAAAATCACAGGTGCCGGAGGCGGAGGTTGCATGGTTGCGATTGCACCAGAAAATAAAGTTGATGATGTCAGTCAGGCGATCTCTGAAGCAGGCGGTCTGTCACTTATTACTAAATCTACAGGTCAGGGTGTAAGGATTGAATAAAATGGCCGAAAATTCACAATTAACTATTTTGAAATTAGGTGGTAGTGTAATCACCGATAAAAATGCAGACGAAGGCGTTGCTCTAATAGATGAAATTAGTAGGCTTGCAAAGGAAGTTAGTTCTTACAAAGGGAAAATGATAATAGTTCATGGTGCAGGTTCTTTTGGACATCCCCTTGCTCACCGTTATTACCTTGTTGATAATTTTGATGCAGAAGGACTCGTTTTAACTCACCGTTCAGTAGAAATATTGAATTCCATCGTTGTAGATGCTCTGAATGATTCGGGAGTAAAAGCTGTAGGAGTGCATTCCATGGACTGCTTTACTACAACTGATGGTCGCATATCTTCTTCTTTCCTTGATCCAATCCATATCATGCTTGAGAAAGGGATAGTTCCTGTCCTGCACGGGGATGTTGTGATGGACACAACAAAAGGTGTTTCCATTGTATCTGGAGATCAAGTTCTTCCGTATTTAGCTCTTGCTTTTGATGCGGACAGAATTGGTCTTGGAAGTGCAGAAGACGGAGTACTCGATGAAAACGAAAAACCACTTCCTCTTATCACTCGTGACAATTTTGACGCTATTAAGGCTTGCCTTGGCGGGTCTGCAAGTACTGATGTCACCGGGGGAATGTTGGGGAAAGTGAATGAATTGCTTGACATGTGTCATGGTAGATCCATGACGGCATATGTTTTCAATGCAAAAGTGGACGGAAACGTCCTTACCTTTTTAAATGGTAATGAGATAGGTACAGCTATATCAGACAGTCTTGAATGAAAGTTAGTGGGGTTAGCATGAGCACTTCTCAGAGAAAGATTGAACACATGAAACTTTGTGCGGAAAAACCGGTGGAAGCAAGAAACACTAAATCTGGTTTTGATGATGTCGTGTTAGTTCATCGTGCTATTCCTGAAATTGATATGGATAGTATTGATCTTTCAACCAAATTCTTGGGCAAGGAATTGCAAGCTCCTTTTTTGATAGCATCTATCACTGGCGGTCATCCAGCTACAACACCGGTTAATGCAGCTCTTGCAAAAGCTGCAGGTGAACTCGGGATTGGAATTGGGGTTGGAAGCCAGCGTGCAGCTATTGAAGATTCGTCCCAGAAAGAATCGTTTACAGTTGTTCGAGATGAAGCACCAGATGCTTTTGTTTACGGGAATGTAGGTGCTGCCCAGATTAAGGAATACGGGATTGAGGTTGCAGAATCACTTGTTGATATGCTGGATGCAGATGCTCTGGCAGTTCATCTTAATTTCTTGCAGGAAGCTATCCAGCCGGAAGGCGACAGGGATGCAACGGGATGTCTTGAAGCAATAGAGGACATTTGTTCACTTAACGTTCCTGTAATCGTAAAGGAAACCGGGGCAGGAATTTCAAGGGAAGACGCAATTCTTCTCAAAAAAGTAGGTGTCTCGGCCATTGATGTTGGTGGTGTTGGAGGAACAAGCTGGGCAGGTGTAGAAGTTTATCGTGCTAGACAGCGCAACGACACACTCTTCGAGAGTCTCGGTGAGTTGTTCTGGGATTTTGGAATTCCAACCGTATCCAGTCTTGTTGAGTGTCGTGTAGGTCTTCCGTTGGTTGCAACAGGCGGTGTGCGCACAGGTCTTGATATTGCACGATCCATTGCAATGGGTGCGGATATTGCAAGTGCTGCTCTTCCATTTGTAGGCCCGGCTCTCAATGATGCAACAGCCGTAAAGGCTCGTCTTGAAAAGATGTTTGAAGAACTTAAAGTTGCCATGTTCCTTTGCGGATGTGGAAACATTGATTCACTCAAAACGAATTGTCCGGTGGTAGTTACAGGTAAAACACTGGAATATTTAACACAGCGTGGTTTCGATACTAGAAACACAGTATTACATTCATGAACTTAGAAATGCGGAAAAAAATTTCGCAGGGCTTTGGATTTTTGAAAAAGGAAAAATTTAACTGAGGAATTTTATGACAGAAATAAGTATAATTGCGGTTGGCGGCTACAATGAAATGGGCCGTAACATGACTGCCATCAGAGTTGATGACAGAGTTATTATTCTTGATATGGGCCTGCGCCTTGACAGGGTACAAATCCACGAGGATGTAGAAATTGATAAAATGCATTCCCTTGAGTTGATTGAGATGGGAGCAATCCCTGATGATACAATCATGAAGGAAATTAATGGGAATGTGTGTGCGATAGTTTGTACACACGGTCATCTTGATCACATTGGGGCAATTTCCAAATTGGCACACAGGTATGCTGCGCCAATTATTGGTACTCCTTATACTGCAGCTCTTATCAAGCACCAGATTGATTCTGAGAGGAAATTTGGTGTTAGAAACAAGATTATTCCAATTGAAGCAGGTGGAACCTATCAGATAAGTGATGATCTCTACATTGAATTGATAAGAGTGCAGCACAGCATTGTTGATTCCGTATTCATAGCAGTACATACTCCTCGTGGTGCTATTCTGTATGCATGTGACTTCAAGCTCGACCGCACTCCTACACTTGGGTTGCCACCAGACTTTGACAGGCTCAGGGCACTTGGTGATGAAGGTGTATTGGCTATGATTACTGAAAGTACCAATGCTACACGTGCCGGGAAAACACCGTCTGAAAGGGTTGCCCATGACATGGTAAAAGATGTATTGCTGGGTACTGAGGAATCAGATGTTGGAATGATTATTACAACATTTGCATCCCATATCTCAAGAATTAATTCCATTGTACACTTTGCTGAAGAAATGGGTAGGATTCCTGTACTCATGGGTCGTTCCATGGATCGGTATCTCACTACAGCCAAAGAACTTGGTTACATAACACTTCCTGATAATGTTGAAATATATGGCCAGCGTAGGGACATTGACCGTGCTTTTAAGAAAATCATGGAAAAAGGAAAGGACAAATACCTTCCGATTGTCACAGGTCACCAGGGAGAGCCTGGAGCAATTCTCTCAA
>CAZHNA010000147.1:0-3757 GCA_964532775.1 uncultured Methanosarcinales archaeon | reverse complement strand
TTTTTGACGTTATAATTGAGATTGACGAATCCGGGAAAATGCATACTGAAATCGGATTGAAAAGCATGGATTTCCAGTATCGTGTAGACAAAGGTGAAATCGAGCTGGAATACATACAGAAAAAGATCAAGAAAGACAGGCTCAAGATTCTGGTCATAGATGATGAGCCGGATATTCCTGATCTTATCAAACTCTCACTTGCAAGTGAACCCTATGACTTTCTAGTAGCATACAGCGGCAAAGAAGCTGTTGAAATTACCACCGAAGAACTTCCGGACCTCCTCTTATTGGATATAATGATGCCGGATATGGATGGATACGAAGTTGTGGAAAAGCTGAAAAAAGTAAGGGAAACAAGTGATATTGCAATCATTATGGTTTCCGCTAAAACGAATGTCGAAGACAAGTTAAAGGGTATGGAACTTGGAATCGATGATTACATTTCTAAACCATTTGACAAACGGGAAATTAATGCCCGGATAAAAATGGTTATGAAAAGATTCGGTTGGAACCCTCCTGAAAATCCTGAATGATTTTTTTGTACCACTCATCTTGAGATTCAGTTGATGACTCTACATCTATGTTTAAAAACGCCGGAAAACAATTCGAATCCAGATAAAAAATAAAAGAAAACAGAAAGGGCATTTCATACCCTTTTTTAATAATTAATTCTTGAGAAGTTTCAACGCATCCCTGCATGCTGCAACAGCAGGTGCACCGGATGTTATGGAAATTACTTCCATTGTTTCCATGATTTCTTCTTTTGTGGCTCCGTTTTTCAGAGCACTCTGCATCTGCACCACAGTACATCTCTCACATTGCTTGGATGCAACAACAGCCAAAGCCATCAGTATTTTCATTTTTGCAGGCAAAGCACCATCTGTGAGAAGTTTGCCATTGCAGCGATTGTATTTCCTTAAGAAATTCGGATCTATTTCTCCAAGTGTCTTAAGAATCTGAGGTGTAAAACCCAGTTTATCGCTCATGCTGTCTATCAATTCTTCATGCTCAAGTTCTTCGTGTCCTGACATTAAAATACCCCACTTTAATGAACAAATAACATTTGTTTGTATGATATTTATCTTAATCCCTATTTAGATCTCAACATCTTGTATGAAATTATCCAACGCAAAACCGTATGAATGTAGGCCTTACGTTGGGCATTTCAATTTTTATCTCAACCGTTTTACTTTTCAGTCGCCTTTGCGCGCTCTTCCTGATTCAGATTGGCAAGACGTTCAACTTCCTTTGCATCCAGCCCCAATCCTTCAGCCACACGTGCTCCATAGCCGGGGTCTGCCTTGAAAAACAGAGCCGTTTGCCTGAGCTGAATGTGTTCTTGTGCACCTGAAAGATGAGAAACAATGTTACCCACAAGATTCTCACGAGCCTGATCATCCATGACGTTACGATACAGGTTGCCTGCTTGTACAAAATCATCGTTCGGATGGTTGTAAGGTGTGCGGTCTGCTTTTCCAGATATGTCAAATGGTGGTTTCAGAGCATCAGGATCCGGGGATGGACCGCCAAAGCTGTTAGGCCAGTAATTTGGCCCACCGCCCCCATTAGCATCGGTTCTCATGAAGCCATCACGTTGATAGCTTGTTTCAGACACCTTTTGGGGAGCATTTACAGGGATCAGGTGATAGTTGGGACCCAGACGGTGAATATGCGCATCATGGTAAGAAAAAACCCTGGCTTGCAGCATTTTGTCAGGCGAGATATCGATGCCCGGTACCAAATTCGCCGGACTAAAGGCAGCCTGTTCCACTTCCGAGAAATAATTGGATGGATTCCTGTTAAGCACCAATTTACCTATCTTTATAGTCGGGAAGTCACCGTGTGGCCAGACCTTGGTTATATCAAGGATATCAAAACGATATTCTTCGGCCTCTTCCTGAGTCATTATTTGCATCTCAAGCGTCCATGAAGGATAATCGCCGCTTTCGATAGCGTCATAAAGATCCCTTGTAGCATGATCAGGATCGGTTCCGCTTAATTCATCTGCTTCCTCACGAGTCAGGTTCTTTATCCCCTGATCGGTCTTGAAGTGGTACTGCACCCAGACGTAGCCCCCTTCTTCATTGTACCATTTGTAGGTGTGGCTTGAGTATCCGTTCATGTTACGGTATGTTGCAGGCGTACCCCTATCTGAGAAGAGAATAGTAATCTGATGAATTGATTCAGGAGTCAAGGAAAGAAAATCCCAAACCATATTCGGATCCTTACAGTTTGTAGCAGGATGTCGTTTTTGCGTATGAATAAAATCAGGGAATTTCAAAGGATCACGAATGAAAAACACAGGTGTGTTGTTTCCTGTAAGGTCATAATTTCCCTCTTCGGTGTAGAACTTCACAGCAAAACCACGCGGGTCCCTTGCAGCATCAGCAGATCCTTTTTCACCACCTACAGTGGAAAAACGGACAAAAACTTCAGTAGTTTTTCCAATTTCGGAAAGAAAACTGGCTTTTGTGTATTTACTTACATCGGCAGTTACTTCAAAATAGCCACCTGCGCCTGCACCTTTAGCATGTACTACGCGCTCAGGGATTCGTTCACGGTCAAAATGACCAAGTTTCTCTAACAGATGGACGTCCTGCATGAGAACCGGCCCACGTTCCCCGGCTGTAAGGCTGTTCTGATCGTCTCCCACCGGAATTCCAAATGCGGTGGTTAAAGTCTTGGAAGTCTTTTCCTCATTCATTTGATTTCACCCCTATAGTTTATAGATCGGGCATATTGAAGAAACAAAAGGGATCAGCGCTTGCCAAAGTCCTTGAATATACCACCCACAAATTAAGTAAAAACTCTGTTCTAAACCTATAAATAAATTCTTGGATTAATAGAGAATTGTGTATTTAATCAAGCACAGAAGCTTTACTGACCCCCTAAAATAAAATTAGTGGTCAAAACTGCCATAGCTACACGAAAAAAAGAATTTAAGCATAGTATTCCATTTAACTTATATAGGATTAGATAAGATGTTGTTCAAATTTAGCTTCAAATACAATGCAGTATCCTTGTTACTCAGTATCTGGAACCGGGTTCCAGATACATATTATCCATCATCATAACCGGAGTACGCCGATGACAATTTCAAAAGAATATAACCCCAGTGAGCTTGAAGAACGATGGCAAAATACATGGGATTTATCCATGTACCATTTTGACTGGGAAGATAACACACGTCCTCAGTACATAATTGACACACCACCTCCATATCCAACAGGAAATTTCCATATCGGTAATGCTCTTAACTGGTGTTACATTGATTTTGAAGCCCGCTACAGGCGAATGAGAGGCTACAACGTAATGTTCCCACAAGGTTGGGATTGCCATGGCCTCCCTACTGAAGTAAAAGTAGAGGAAATAAATGGCATTACTAAAAACCAGATTCCAAGAATGGAATTCAGGAAGCTGTGTGAGGAACTTACAGTCGGAAACATTGAGAAAATGAGAAAAACCATGCTTCGCCTTGGTTTCTCAACCGATTGGAGCAACGAGTTCATCACAATGAGCCCGGAGTATTATGTTAAAACCCAGCGATCTTTTGTGAAAATGAAAGACATGGATAGGATTTATCAGGCCGAACATCCTGTAAACTGGTGCCCTCGATGCGAAACTGCAATTGCTTTTGCAGAAGTGGAATACGAAGGAAGGGAATCCAGCCTTAATTTCCTTCATTTTGATAAAGTCGATATCGCCACCACAAGACCTGAACTAATTGCTGCTTGCGTGGCAGTTGCCATTCACCCTG
>CAZHNA010000146.1:0-3759 GCA_964532775.1 uncultured Methanosarcinales archaeon | reverse complement strand
AGTTCAATAGCTTTCTCCTGTGCTTCAAGAGTGGAATTTCCAAAGCCGTATATCAGGGGATTCTTAGCTGACGATAAAATACGGGCTGCTTCAACGATGGCGTTATCAACACTTACTTCCTTGCCCCTGATGGTACATTTCAGCCGTTCGTCGTCGCCTCTTATTCTTGCAGCACCTTTACGGCAGGCATTATAAGTCTCTTCCACCTTATTTTCATTGGTTTTTACACCAATATCATCACACAAAAGTGCACATCCGGTGCACACAAAATCCTTGACTTCCACGTCGTGCCTCCTTCAAGCATTATCCTGTGAAATTTTTCATACAAATTCAATAGCTTTTGTTGGACAAGTAGCAATACATCCAGTGCAAGGTCGGCCTTGAGGGCCAAAACGCTTGCAAGACTCCACATTTGAAAGCTTTACAATCCCGTTTTCAACCTTGAGAATAACTTTGTTACTGGTAGGTGCTTTCCCCGAACCTGCGCCATATGGGTCTTCTGCGACATTAACAGGACAGGCTACTACACAATTGCCACAACCGGTGCATAATTCAGTATGGACTATCATTCCGGTTTCTGAAGCAGCTTCTGTAGGTGGAAGCAGTTCTACCAGCTTGTCATAGTTAGATTTATGTTTCTCATCTTTCAAAGGGGGGCAATCGTCTACAGTTACTTCCCTTGAAAGCAAAGCGGCAGCAAATGCCATACAGCTTGATTTTCCACACTCTTTGCAATTGGTGCGTGGAAGAAACTGATATATTTCCATTGCACTGGGCATTAGTCCTCCGAAAATCCCGGTTTGGGATTTGGCTTAGTTATTTAAAGAACAGCTCACAGTGGCAACTGCCATCTTTCTGGATTTCATCAAGATGATACACACAAGGACAGATTATTTTTTTGTCTTCTGTCTCATCTCCACTAATTATCCTGCAGGGGCAGTAATTCTTGCCATGTTTTATTTTGTTGTTAGCAAGTCCTTCTATTACAAGATCCAGCATCTCTTTGTCAGGATTGACTTTGAGTCCCTTTTTCTCTGCATATTTAGAAGTCCATTCATACATCTGCTTTTTAATATCGTCTTTTTCAGTCATAGTAGCTCGCCTGATCATAGTGTTACGTCAAACGTTTTTTCGATTCCTGCCTTTACTTTATCTTCTGGCAGATTTCCTATTAATTTATCTTGTAATTCACCATTTTTGAAAAGCATAAGTGTGGGAACTGCCATAAGTCCGTAACCTCTTGCAAGATCACGTGATTTATCCACGTCCACTTTGATAAATTTAACCTTGCCATCGTATTCCAATGCCATTTTCTCAAAAACAGGACCCATTTTTTTGCATGGTCCACAGGTTTTAGAGAAAAAATCTACGATTACAGGTAGTTCTGATTTCAGGACTTCGGTTTCAAAGGCAGCTGCATTTACCATGTCAAGGTTATCGTTTATTTTTTCAATTTGAGGAACAGCTTTTTCAGCACTGGTTTCTTTTCCCAGAATTTTAGCAAATACATCTCCAAATCCCATATTTACAACTCTCCCTTACAAAATGTTCAACAAGTAACTATACTTCTCATCTTTATTATTAGTTTTCCAATCAGCAAAGCGAATCCAAAACTATAATTTGTCTAAAAGAGTATCATCTTTTCGTAAGAAGGAGGGCTATAATGAAAATTGGAGTTTATATTTGCCATTGCGGACTCAATATTGCTGGTGTTGTTGATATTAAGCAGCTTCTTGAAATGCTTGAACCATTGCCTGATATTGGGGTAGCAAAAGACATCCAGTTCATGTGTTCCGATTCTGGCCAGGAAGGAATTATTGAGGATATCAAGGAATATGGCCTTGACAGGATTCTGGTTGCAGCGTGTACTCCTAAACTTCACGAAACAACTTTCAGGAAAGTTCTGGAAAAAGCCGGTTTGAATCCCTATATGCTTGAAATTGTCAACATACGGGAACAATGCTCGTGGGTACACATGGAAAATCCACAGTTTGCTACCAGAAAAGCCTATGACCTTATTAAAATGGGTATTGGAAGACTCAGCAACCTTATTCCTCTTCAAATTCGAACAACTTCCGTTATCAGAGATGTTATGGTTGTTGGTGGGGGAGTTGCAGGGATTGAAGCAGCTCTCAATCTTGCAGACTCAGGGTATCATGTCTACATGGTCGAAAAAGAGCCTACAATCGGGGGTAAGATGGCATTGCTCAATGAAGTCTTCCCTACCAACGATTGTTCTATCTGTGTTCTTGGTCCAAAGATGACTGATGTTCAAAATCATCCTAATATTGATCTTTATACTCTTTCAGAAGTTACATCTTTCTCAGGAAACGTAGGCAATTTTAGTGCAACCGTCACCCGCAGTCCACGTTATGTTTCGGAAGACAAATGCAAAGGATGCATCGATGAATGCTCACGTGTTTGCCCGGTGGCGATACCATCTAAATTTGATCAAGGAATGGGAAAAACCAAAGCAATCAATATTCCTATCCCACAGGCAGTTCCACCTGTAGCAGTTATTGATCCTGAGTATTGCGTTGGATGCGGACTTTGCGTGCAGGCGTGTCCATCAGATGCCGTGGAATTCGATCAAAAACCAGAAGAAATTAACCTGAATATTGGTGCAATAATAGTAGCAACAGGTTACGAATTGTTTGACCCGCACCGTAAGGAAGAATACGGCTACGGGGTTTACCCGGATGTTCTAACAAATATGGAACTTGAAAGATTGCTCAATGCTTCAGGACCCACAAGAGGAAAAGTAGTTTGTCCTTCATCAAAAAAGACACCTTCAAGGGTTGCATTTATCCAGTGTGTGGGTTCGAGGGATGAATCTGTAGGGAATCCCTATTGTTCCCGGGTTTGTTGCATGTCAGCAATGAAAAACGCACAGCTTCTCAAGGAACGTTATCCTGATATTGAAATTACAATTCATTACATTGACATTCGTGCTTCAGGTGAGATGTACGAAGAATATTACACTAAAACCCAATCAATGGGCATTAACTTTGTAAGAGGGAAAGTAGCTGAAGTAATTGGTGAAAAGGAAGATCTTCTGCTTCGCTTTGAGGATACTTTGGAATGTACAATTCGCGAAGATCCCTACGATATGGTTATTCTTTCCACAGGAATGGAAGCCCAGAAAGATTCAGATTTGATCCGTAAACTCAAGGTTACATGTAGGGAAGATCGCTTTGTGGCCGTTGCACATCCCAAGATGAAACCTGTTGATTCTCACATAAACGGCATTTTTGTAGCAGGGTGTGTTTCCGGGCCAAAGGAAGTCCAAGTTTCAATTGCTCAAGGTGCAGCAGCGGCTTCAAGAGCAGTTCGCCTTCTTGAACAAGGGGAGCTTAAAACCGATCCTCTAACTGCTTATATCAATCCTGAAAAGTGCATCGGATGTGGGGTCTGTACGGAAGTATGTGATTACGGAAATATCACAATAAAAGATGGCAAAGCAATAGTGGATGAAATCTCATGCAGTGGATGTGGTACATGTAGTGCTTCTTGTCCAACTGATGCAATTTATATGAATCAGTATAGCGATGCACAGATATACGCCCAAATTGATGCGGCCTTGGAAGTAAAGGATGAATTCCCATTAATCATTTCATTTTTGTGCAACTGGTGTAGTTATTCTGCGGCTGATCTGGCTGGAACTTCCCGTATCCAGTATCCTACAAATGTGCGAATAATAAAGTTGATGTGTGTAGGGAGAGTTGATCCTGATTTCGTGCTTCATTCCCTTGAAAAAGG
>CAZHNA010000145.1:0-3794 GCA_964532775.1 uncultured Methanosarcinales archaeon | reverse complement strand
CTATCGGAAATTTCACGAAATGCTTCTTTTGCATTCTTCTCATCATAACCAGACTTTCCTACATTCAACAGGGTTATCTTACCATCTTCCTTCCGAGCAAGTTCACGTGCAAGATCCGCTGCTAAAACCGAATGTGGACCTCCGGCAGTTGGAAGCAGGATGTTACGCATATTTTCCCAGTTCCGGGATTCTTCAAAGCGAACCATGACCACATCACATTTGGCCTTTAATAGGACTGGATCAATAGTACTTCCCAGAACTGAATCTCTTCTGAAAGTGCGGCCCCTCCACCCCATTACAAGCATATCAGGCTGCTCTTCTTCAATTGTTTCAAGGATGGTTTCAGAAGCTTTTCTCCCTACTTTAATGATTCCACCGGATGGAACAGTCGTTTCATCAATTAGTTTTTGAATAATTGTTTTCTGTTTTTCAACATATGCATCTGCTGCCGACAGAGGTGTCTGTTCGGGCAGGGTAAGAATGTTCAGGAAAGTGATGCTTCCCTCTCTTTCTTCAGCTATAGAATTAGCAAATTTTGTGAGCTTTGAAGCCAATGCCATGTTTTTAACCGGCACCATAATATTATACCCTTCATGAACTGCCGGTTTCTGTTCATACACTTTCCTCTGGAGCTCTTTGGTTTTTTTCTTGAGCGATTTCTCAGAATATCCTAAAAATACGAAGGAACCAAGCAATACCCAGAGAACTGTTACACCGATAATGAATCCGGTTTGCTCAAGTTTTGTTATCAGGAAATAGCCGATTGTAACCTGTGTAATTATTGCTAGAATCGGCAGGTAAGGAGCTAATGGCATCTTAAATGCACGCTTGAGATCCGGTCTCCTTAGCCTTAAGATTACAAGAACCGCATTTACCATTATGAACAAAAGGAGGAACATAACATTTGCAACAGAAGCTACTATCTCTATCGGGAAAACAGTCATTGAAGCGATGATTAGATAGCTAAAAAGAATTGCGTAGTGTGGAGTATGTCGTTTTTCACTTATTCTGGAAAGAGCAGAAGGTAAGAATCCCATTCTTCCAAGGGCAAAAGCGACTCTTGATGATGAATAAACCGTGGCATTCATAGCACTAATGGTTGAAACAAAACCACCTATAAGAATAAGAACAGAACCAAAAACCATGATGGTATCAGCTACACGAATCATGCTGAATTCCCCAAGTTCTCCGAGGAATATCCAGCTTGGAACATCCGAATCAATAGCACCTATTAACGCAAAAGCCACAAGAAGATAAATGACAACAGCAGTCCAGAGAGAAATCATAATCGCTTTGGGAATGTTTTTTTCCGGATTTTTGACTTCTTCCCCACTCTGCACTATTATTTCATACCCTTCAAAAGCAATGAAAGTCAAGCCCATTGCAACAAGAAGCCCGGTAAATCCATTTGGCAAGAATGATGGATTTGACAGGAAAGCGATAGACCATCCCGGAGTGGTCAAAGTCTGGTAAATTCCAAATCCTGCAAAAATAAGCAGAATTGCTACTTTTAGAAGAGTAACAAAGCCACCTAATCTTCCGCTTTCTTTGGCACCAAGGTAATTGATCAGAGCCATTAGAGTCACTATCAAAAGTGCGGAAACTTTCAACAGAAGTCCCTGTGGAATCATATCATAGCCGAGAAAATGTACTACCATTTCAGAGAAAAATGCTCCAAAAGTTACTGCGTAGAGAGCGCATGCAATAGTGTGAGCAGCCCAGTCCACCCAACCTGCAAGAAAACCAAGGTGATTACCAAAACCTTCCTTCACCCAGAGATAGCTCCCTCCGGCTTCGGGAATTGCAGATCCAAGTTCTGCGTAAGCCAAACCTGTAAAAGTAGCCACTATACCATTTAAGAGAAACGCAAGCAGTACAGCGGGTCCGGCAATGCCTGTAGCTATACCGGTTAAGGCAAAAATACCGGCACCAATCATGCCGGCAATACCAATCATTGTAATATCGAAAAGTGTCAGGTTGCGACTCAGGCTTACACGAATGTTATCTTCTGGCACGAGAACAGAGTACCTTACATCTGGTTAAAAAGCTTTTCTCTTAAGTTGCAGAAAATTAAAATATAAAAACGATCTTCAAATCGCTTCATCATATTCTGAAGGAAAGTCAACTATTCCTCCACCAATATCCAACGAGTTCTCAACTAATTCAAGCGCCATAAAAGCTTCATCTGGAGCCTCATAACGACAGCTAAGATTCCAGTGGCTTGCAGGCTTGAAACCAAACATTGGGTAATATTCTGGATGACCTACCACAATTATTGAACTATAACCAAGTTGTTCCGCTTCGTCTAAACCTGCACGTATCAAAGCACTTCCAATCCCTTGACGCTGATATGGAGGCAATACTGCAACTGGAGCCAAGAAAATTGAATCTATATACCCTATTGACGTTGAAATTGAAATTGGGAAAAACAAAACATGACCCACAATCTGCCCATTTTTTTCTGCAACTAATGACAAATCACTGATGAATTTGGAATTCCTCCGAAGATTTTCAACAAGCTTGCTGTCGTTCGGCTGTCCAAAAAACTCTTTTTTCAGCAAAACTCAATGCCCCAAAAAGAATATATGCTATTTACACAATATCCTGTAATTACTGGAAATTATAGAAATAAGGAATTGAAATGGAAGCCGCAAAAAAAGAATTTGAAAACCTTGTACGTCAGAGTATGAAATCTTACGGACTTGATGAGCTTTCCTCTAAATTACTTGCAGTGCTTTATTCCGCACCTGAGCCACTGACCTTGGATGAGCTTTCTAGAATGACCGGATATAGTTTTTCAGCAGTCAGCGCAGAAATGAAACTGCTCAGTGGAATAAAATTGGTGGAAAAAACTAAGAAGTCCGGGTCAAAGAAACTCTATTTTTCAGTTCAGCGGGATATGCTGACACTGAGTATCGATGCAATAAAGTCCAAGAATGAATGTATGGTTTCCCCTGCGCTTCAAAGACTCCCAGCAATGATTGAAAGATGTAGAGATAGTGATGCTGAAGGATCCAAAGAGATG
Organism: uncultured Methanosarcinales archaeon; assembly: GCA_964532775.1. Taxonomy (GTDB): domain Archaea; phylum Halobacteriota; class Methanosarcinia; order Methanosarcinales; family Methanosarcinaceae; genus Methanohalophilus. Next base: position 769 of record CAZHNA010000145.1, on the reverse strand, counting down.
CTCAACATAATCGAAAATTACTACCAACAAATGGCTGCATTGGAATTAATTTTCAAGAACTTAATTGAATATACAGAAAAAATAAGGGATGGGGGGACTAAAAGATGAATCTAAGGCCTTTATATTTGTTCTTTTTCGTTTTTACGATTGTATTTGCAGGAGTAGCGTCAGCCGAATTTACTGGTGGGGAAATATGTGTAAATGCAGAGATAAAGGATTTAAGCCCCAGTTCAGTAGGTATCGATGAAGAATTCACCCTTGCTATTGATATTGAAAGCTGCGGGTCCAAAGCTCCTGAAGACATCAGATTTGAAATCATCAGCATACCTTCCGATATTATCGTCATAGAAGATCTGGTGACAACAATCGATGAATTCTCATATCCTACAAGTGAGAGGCATCTGGTATACCATATGAGGACAACTCCTGATGCAAATCCGGGTCCACATATTATCAAAATGAAACTGACATATGCTAATAAAGAACTTGAAACAACCAGATATTACGAAGTTGACGTTAGAGTGACAGGTGAGGATGCAGAACCAAGGATATCAGCCATCACTACCAACCCTGAATATATCTATGAAGGGGATACTGTCGATCTAACATTGGGCATAGAGAACTTCGGTGAAGCAATTGCAAAATCTGTATCCGTTAGCCTGGATCATGATTTTGAAGGGATCAAGAACTCTACAATTGGAACTCTTGCTCTAAATGGCAGCCAAACTGCATTGTTTAAATTCAAGGCAAGCGAATCCGGGGAATTCAA
>CAZHNA010000144.1:0-3839 GCA_964532775.1 uncultured Methanosarcinales archaeon | reverse complement strand
TCCTTCCATTGACTTTTATTGTCTATGCGGTGGGATGGGTTCCTTATGTCGGATGGCTGTTTGCTGACATGTTTGGATTCTTTTCACTTTTCATCTACCTTGTTCTGATTGTCTTGGCATGGAGAGGTTCAAAATTCAGGCTTCCTATATTAGGTAAGATTGTTTACAAGGAAATTTATCAGGAATCCTGATTCCTTTCTTTTTTTTCATAAGGCTTAAGAACAATATTGACATAGTAAATTCATATTTTTCGTATTCCTGAGGGAGGAATATCTATAAAAGAAGAGATTTGGATTGAAAAATACCGTCCTCATAAGCTTGCTGATGTAGTAGGGCAAACAGAGGTAATTGAAAGATTAAAATCCTATGTTTCAACAAGAAATCTTCCCCACCTTTTGTTTTCAGGTCCACCGGGTGTAGGTAAAACTGCAACAGCTGTGTCCATTGCAAAGGAGTTATTTGGTGAAGACTGGAATGAGAATTTCACCGAATTGAATGCATCCGATGAGCGTGGTATCGACGTGGTGCGAACCAAAATCAAAAATTTCGCAAAAACATCTCCAATAGGTGGTGCGGATTTCAAGATTATTTTCCTTGATGAAGCTGATGCATTGACTTCTGATGCACAATCTGCACTTCGCAGAACCATGGAAAAATATACCAGCAACTGTCGCTTTATTCTTTCTTGTAATTATTCTTCTAGAATAATTGAGCCGATTCAGTCCAGATGTGCAGTCTATCGCTTCCGACCCCTTCCCGCTGAAGCTGTCCGGGAAAGGTGCATATATATTTCCCAGCAGGAAGGGCTGGATATTGCAGATGATGGGCTTGAGGCAATAATGTATGTTTCAGGCGGAGATATGAGGAAAGCTATCAATGCGCTTCAGGCCGCATCAATGTTTGATACCACTATACATTCTGATGGTATTTATCGAATAACTGCAACCGCCCAGCCTGAAGAAATAGTAAATCTTCTTGAGACTGCTCTTGCAGGTAACTTTTTACAAGCACGCAAAATATTGGACACGCTTATGACCGAACGAGGTCTTTCGGGAGAAGATGTTGTAGGGCAGGTTTACAGATCACTTATTGGAATGGATGTTCCTCCCAAGCAGCTTGTTCAGATTATGGATACTCTTGGTGAAACGGATTTCCGTCTCACAGAAGGCGCAGATGAGCGGATCCAATTAGACGCACTTCTGGCACGGCTTTCCTATCCAAATGTGGAGTAATATATTTTATGTCCATTGAAGAAGTGCTGGTCGACTTTCTTTCCTCGGTACCACCCTGGATTTCAACAGTTGTTCTGGCAGCACTTCCGGTTTCTGAATTGAGGGGTGCTATTCCCCTTGCAATTGGTGTTTATGGCTTTGAGCCTTTAGATGCATATGTGTTAGCAGTAATGGGGAACATGATTCCAGTCATCCCTCTTTTATTGTTCCTTGAGCCGGTTTCGAATTATTTGAGACGCTTTAAGCTCATGGATACTTTTTTTGACTGGCTCTTCAACAGGACGCGGGAAAATCACACCGAAAGATTTGAAAAATTTGGTCTTCTTGCACTGACGCTTTTTGTTGCAGTCCCACTTCCGGTGACGGGTGCATGGACAGGTTGTGCGGCAGCATTTGTTTTCGGAATTCGTTTCAAGTGGGCTCTGCCGGCTATTTTCCTTGGTGTCCTCATTGCAGGATTTATTGTAACTTCACTTACAGTAGCAGGGATAAGTCTGGCAGGAATTTAAAATTTAGTTAATTTTTGGAATTCATCATTTCATAAGCTAGCAGAATATCTTCCGCTTTAACGGTCTTTCTACCTGCATGATTTGCAAGTTTAATAGCTTCTTTTGAGATTTTCATCCCATGTTCTTCTAATATCTCGGAAAGAGCTTCGCCTGCACTTTCGCTTACTCTTTCAGCACCAGCTTTCCGAATGACTCTCTCAATAGGTGCGTATGGTATTATTTGCATCAAAACCACTCCTTAGCATTCATTTCTTTATTTTTATAGGTAGTCTGGATAAATAGGTTTGCTATTTCTGTTTGAATTCCAATTGTTCTGGTTTTGATGCACTATTATAATGATAGGGGTGAAATGCATTTCCACATATCAGATGTGCTTCATTGTTATTCACTATCTTCTTCATCTACAAACTCGATACTTACGCTACCTGATTTTTTCGCAAGGGTTTCCGAAATGAATCCCGCTTCTATATTACATGCATGGAGGATGCCGCTTGGGACAATACAGGAAGCACAAGCTCTTGCATCGTGCGCTTTTTCAGTAACATAGTTGTCCCTTATGTCAAGTATTTGCATCATGGGAACATCAAGATGTGACATTTCAGCGATTTTTTTACATCCGGTTTTGATGTCAACTGAGATCTCTTTTCCCTTTTTTTCTCCATGAATTTTGTGCTTATATCCGCATATTGTTGAATTAACTTTGATATCTATCATCGATTATCGCCTCGATATTGTTAAGTTTAAATCTTCAAAGCAAGTATATAAGGGTTTTGTGAAACTTGCCCAAAACCGATTTTTGACTGTGTGTTTCGATATTCTTAAATATGGGGGGAAAATAGTTTCTTTGTATTTCATTAAAGTTGGCTCTTTATGTTTATTTTCAAAAACTATGGATGAGGGATCAAATTGGACAAAGCGGGCGTTATCAGTGAAGTCATAGATGAATTATCTAAGGTAAAAGGAGTAGGGCATTGTGAAGTATTATCTGATGAAGATAGGAACACAATTCGTGAAATGGAAGCTAAAGCAGATGAGATGACTCTAATGGGCCTTGGAAGGGGCGACAATAAAGGGGTCAAGCAAGTTCTCAATTCGGATGTTCTGATTGTTTTTACAACAGACAGGGATTACCAGTGGCCTCCAGCTCCGAATGTTATTCTTATGCAGAATGGGGAAGTTATCGGTGAGGATACTGATGATGAGGAAAAACTCAAGGAACTTGCAGATTCAAACGATGTTATTGTAATGGGCAATATTGTAATCTACAATAAATCTGCACTCTCTACAATGGGTGGGAAGTGTGAACCTATGGTTGTGGTTTTGCCCCCTAAGAAATGCAATGAAGTGGAGTGTATGCCCAGTGTTTCTAGTGCTCATCTTGCATCTCCATCTCCTCCTACGGATGAGTATCTTAAAGAGCGCATATGCCAGTCAAATGAGCATGGATCAGGAACTTTTTTATTAGGGTTCGATATAGTGAAGGATAATTAATTTCAAAAAACACATATGATCGGTTTTGTGTACAACATACAAAACCTTATATGTGTCCAGTACATTTTATTTTTATTCTTATGTGAACAAACGTTCTTTCTTTAATGAGGTGATATAATGTATGGAATTGCTTTAGACTTGGGAACTAGTGGATTCAGGGCTCAATTAATTGATCTTGAATCAAAGGAAACTATAAAAACAGCTATAACAATGAGGCATCCTCTTCCTGGCGGAAACGTCATGGATCATCTGGATTTTGCTATTCAGGTCGGGGAAGACCTTGCCAATGAAATCATCCTTGATACTGTAAAGGAAATAATACACCTATTCGATGTTGATACTTCCAAAATTGAGAAGCTTGCTATCTGTGGTAACCCTATTCAATTATCCCTGTTTCAGAATATGGAGATAAGGGATCTAGCTTATGCGGGTGAGAATAAACAAAAGAAACTTGGTGTTCAGAATGTTGCTCGCGATGCGCGGGTCTTCGATGCAAACGAACTTTTTGAAGGAATTGTTGATCTTTCCAATTGTAAAATCATTGTTCCTCCGGCAATCAAACACGAAATTGGTGCTGATGCCCTTGCAATGATGATTAAAACAGATT
>CAZHNA010000143.1:0-3874 GCA_964532775.1 uncultured Methanosarcinales archaeon | reverse complement strand
AAGAACTTTAACGGGAAAATCTTCAATTTTTCCGATTTTATGAGGTGAGTGACTGTGATCGATTTAAATGACCCTGTTGTACGCGGCTATCTACTCCAACTCCTTGGAGAAGAAGGAATCCAAATAATAGAAAATATGCCTGAAGGTGAGGTCACTGATGAAGCGATTGCCGAAGCTACCGGCGTTCTTCTTAATGTTGTAAGAAGAAATCTTTTCGTCATGAATGAAAACAAGCTCGCTACTTGTCGCCGGGAGAGGGATTCAAGCAGCGGTTGGCTGACTTACTTGTGGCAGCTTGATCTCGACGACATAACCAACCAGCTTTCAAAGGAAAAACGAAGGCTTGTTAAGAACCTGCAAACACGTCTTGATTTTGAAGATGGGAATGTATTCTATGCATGCCCCGAAGGTTGCATTCGTATTTTCTTTAATGATGCAGCTGAGTGCCAGTTCCTTTGTTCGGTTTGCGGAGAGGATCTTACTTTTCAGGACAACCACGTGATTACGGATGTACTCAAAGGACGTCTGGAAGAACTCAAAGAAAGCTAATATGATATCTTTTGACGCTGGTCTGGAAATACTTCGTGAAGAAGGCACAGCTCAGAACGTAATAGAACATTGCATTGAGGTCTCAAAAGCAGCTATTGATATTGCAACGATACTACAGTCACGTGGAAATAAGGTTGACGTCGAACTTGTAAGAGTCGGTGGCTTGCTGCATGATCTGGGACGTGCTCAAATTCATGATATATCCCATGCCCATAAGGGATCACTTATGGCGGAAAGGCTGGGATTTGATGAAAAACTCGTAGCAATTATAAGGAATCATATTGGGGCAGGGCTTCCGAAAGATGAAGCCAAACTTCTGGGTTTGCCAGAAGAAGATTTCATTCCACTGTCCATTGAAGAAAAAATTGTTGCACATGCGGATAATCTTGTGAAAGGTACAAGAAGAATTACAATTCAGAAAAGAGCCAGCTTGATGGAGAAAAAGGGCGTAAGGCCCGAATCCATAGCAAGGGTTCTTTCACTTGCTGAAGAATTGGGAATTTCCGAACTCTGAGAATCGGAAACTTATTTTCTACTTTGAACATCCTTAGACAAATGACTCATTTTTTGATCTTGCTAAGATCGGGTTTTAAGATCTGAAACTCATCAAAACCCCGATTAGTGAAAACCAGCAAGCAAATCATTACTCCAAGCATAGTTGTTACAAAAATAGCTATCATTATTGTTATTTGGTACTTGATAGCAAGAATGGGACTGGCACCTGCTAAAATCTGACCTGTCATTATGCCCGGAAGAAATACAATACCCATAGTAGCCATATTTGCAAATGTGGGACGCAATGCAGAATTCATGCTCTCCCTGATGTAGGGCAATAATGCCTCCTGCCTGGTTGCCCCTAGCCCGAGCCGATAAAGATAACGATGCTCATTTGTGCTTACTGAGCGATAAAGATCATTTAAACCTACAATATTTGCCCTCAACGAGTTCCCTGCAAGCATCCCGGCTATAGGAATTAAGTAGCGAGCTTCAAACAAATTATCTAGTTCGATTACAAATGCATCAAAATAAAGGAGAACAAGGATATTGGATACAGAAAAAAACAGGAAAAGTGGTCCTATAAAGGTTCCCACCCGCAAATCCGCTGAATCAAGAATAGTATAAGATGCGAAGCAGAGCATTACAAAAACCCAGACGATATTGAAAATTGAGTTATTTACATCGAAAGCAACCGTCAGAAGCATTCCTATGAGAAAAAGCTGGAATGCCATTCTTGACGTAACTATTGTGATATAGCGAATCAAGCCAAGCTTGAGATAGTGACTTACTGCAAATGAAATTAGCAGGAGAAAACAGCAAAAAATGAAACCCATTGTACTGATATCTTGAATTTCCATATGGTTACCTCCCAGATATCTTAAACTCCATTTCCAACTTTTACAACCCTGTCAACGATTTTCTCCCACTGAGGATCGTGGGATATTACAAGAAGAGTAGTTGAAGGGTCTTTAGTATAGTATTCTGCTACCTTTTCCTTCAGATCGGAATCCAGCGAGGAAGTAGGTTCATCCAATAAGAAAATATTCCTTTTCAGAAGAATCGAAATTGCAAGGAGAAGTCGTTGCTTCTCGCCCCCAGATAGATCAGAAAAATCAATATCCATAAGTGATGTTTCAAGTCCAATTTCTGAAAAAACTCCTGATATGGATTGCTCATCTGGAAGAGCGGAAACAGCCAAGTAGGAAAAAATATCTTGAATGAAATCTCGGACTTGCCCTTCTCCAACATCAGTATTTTGAGGTATATACGAAATGCTTTTTCTGACAAGTTCAGCAGTAGCAGGATCCAAGGTTTTTCCTTTGAAAAATACATCACCAGAGTCCGGTTTTGAATAACCCATCAGGTAACTAAATAGCGTAGATTTACCACATCCGGATTTACCTTTGAGAAGAATTTTTTCCCCTTCAAAAACTGAAAGATGAAAATCATCCAGTACTTTTTTTCCGGAATAGGAAACTGAAATTGATTCTAGTCTGATTAATTCCTGACCCATATATCCACCGTTAAAAACTATCATCAAATTAGATCGCTGATATATTAAAGCTATTACACTATAGAATATATAGAAAAACGCACCCAACAAAGCCATTCATAGTTATATGTATAATTTGTACAATGAGGGTATAAAAGAAAAGTTGTTTGTAGGAAATGTTTCCAAGTTGGAGAGATATTGCCACGCCCCTCCCAGAGACCTTTCAACAACCTCCTTACTTCAAAAAACGATTTATTGTTGTTTTAGCACCGGTATCTTCTTTTTGTATCTGATAAAACCATTATCGAACCCAAACACAAAGGGATAAACCTCAACACCTTTCTCCACAACTTCATAAAATGTATTGTAAAATGCTGGATCTATCTGTTCATTGGGTGAGAAACAGTCTGCTTCTTCACGGAAAATCAGAATAAAAACTGCTGACCTATCCCCATTATCTATTGCTTTACCCAACTCTTCAAGATGACGTTTTCCACGGATAGTCGGAGCATCCGGAAATAATGCCATATCATTTACCGCAAGTGTGCATCCTTTTGTTTCAATCCACCAGTTTTCCCCATTTTTCCCTGCCAGAAAATCAATACGACTTTCCCCGAGTTTTTTTTCCGCAGCAAGTGAATCAATCTTTCCAAGTGGTGATATTTCCGGTTGTGAAAAAATCCATTCTGCAACTTTCCGATGATAGGCGGAGTTAATCAGAACCCATTTTTCACCTATTAGACCTGCAATAACATCCCAGCCTGTTTTGCGTTTTGGGTTGCTGGCTCTTTTCAAAAGTAGATGGTTTCCGGGATAGATAATATCTTCAAGCCTACCGGGATCATGAACGTGAACAGGAACTTCTTTGAGACCTTCCGAAGGAATATTTACAATTGCAAGAAAACGGTTTGGTCTTTCTACAAGGACAGCTTCAACGTCCCACCCTATGTCGAGAACATCCATAGAAGATGCTGTTGATTGCGTCATTAGTAAAAGACCGGGACAATATGACTTAAAGCTAACTTAAAAAACACTTATTCCTTTGAAACGTAACCACCAAGCATTGCCCCGAGAATACCAAGGATTCCGGTATATACTACTAACAGGACAAATGTTATACCAATGAGATAAAGAACACCGGGCGACCAATCACTGTTAATACTTGGTCCGAGAAATGCAACAAGAGCAATAGAGGGTACAGCAAAAAATGCATTCATAAGGAGTCCTACTTTCAAGCCTTCTAGTGTAGTCTTTGCTTCTATGTAGGCACCTGCAAAACCTCCAATAAAGGCAGGAATTAAATTCAGATACGGAACCGGGAAAAGAACAAGGGTA
>CAZHNA010000142.1:0-3947 GCA_964532775.1 uncultured Methanosarcinales archaeon | reverse complement strand
TTGAAAAGCAAGAATGAACATGCAAATCGAATAGCATCAAAGAAACATTGAGGCTTGTGAGTTATAAATTTTTGTGCAGAATGACCTAAATGAGACAATAAACCACCTATATCATTCCCCTGCAAGTTCCTGAGCAAGAACATTAGCTTTATTCACAACTGATTCACGGGCTTCTGCATCCACCATAATTGTTGCGCCATACTCAACTGAGTATACAATACTCTGTTCCATTATCCATGAAAGAACAGACATACCCTCATCTGAATTTGGAAGTGTAATAGAGAACTTTCTCCATTCCGGAAGATTGGAATGTAGCATCTTTTTTAGATCATCCAGCCCAATATGTTCTTTTGCAGAAACAATCACCGGATTTGGACTGAGGTATTCAAGAGCTTTGACTTTTGCTTCCAGTTCTCCTGAAAATATAAGATCCGCTTTGTTGAAGACAGTAATTAGAGTTGCATTTTCAAGTTGCTGCCAGAAAAGATCGTGAGACACAGCAAGTTTCTTCCTGATAACGTCAGCAGGATCACTTGCATCAACAACGAGTAGAATAATATCGGCAAGAAAAACGTCTTCAAGGGTTGAACGAAATGCATCAACTAAAAAGTGAGGAAGATCCTCAATAAACCCTACTGTATCAGTTATTAGCGCACGCCTTCCGCTAAGATTTATAGAACGAGTGGTCGGTGAAAGGGTTGTAAAAAGCATATCCATACTTTCCACATCTTCAGAGACAAGTGAATTGAAAAGTGTACTTTTCCCTGCATTTGTATAGCCTGCAAGAGAAATCAATGAGAAACCTTGTTCATGACGACTTTTCCGAAGAGTAGCACTATTGCGGCTCCGGTTTTTGAGTTCTTTCTTAATCCGAATGATCCGTTTTTGCAAGTCCTGCTCGTAAGAATCATCATAACCACCCATCCCCATAAACCCGGGACGTTCCTCTTTTGTTAGCAGCGATATCAGTTTGCGTGCTCTTGGAAGTTCGTACTCGAGTTTCGCAAGTTCCACCTGCAATTTGGAACGGCTGGTAGTTGCCCTTGTTGCAAAAATTTCCAGAATTACCTGGAATTTATCAATTACCTCACATTGGCAAAGCTCAGAAAGATTGTAAACCTGTGTTACAGAAAGAGGGTTGAGAAAAATAACTTTTGAAGGGTGTAAAACACTTACAAGTGAAGCAAGCTCTTCGGCTTTGCCCTTTCCGATGTGAAATCTGCGATCTGGATAATGATTCTGGACAAGTGAATCAACAACGTTGTACCCAGCTGCAAATGCAAGCTCTTTCAGCTCCGCAAGCTTTCGTATATTATCCCTTTCTTTACTTCCCGGGACAGTTCGTTGGACAAGAATTATATCATTCATGGGAAATCCGTGTTTTTTATAAAATTCAGGTAAGAGATTATTTTTGACGCACTTCTTGCTTTAAAATCAGATTGCGACTGCTTAATGAAACATGATGAGCAAACTCAATCCCCATCATTTCAATCATGGATTCCGGATATTTGAAATCAAGCCGGAACATTTGTTTAACCACATTTTCAGGCTGATTAAACATATCTCCTCTTTCTGCCACAACCACACCTTCAAACCCGGTACCTTCTGCCGTCTCTTCTATCATGCGAACAACATCAGTGATTTCCGGAGGTTTAGAGCTGGAGTAAGGAATTATATAAATACCTTTTATTCCCCGAACAGTCCCTTCTGAATGTGATAATGCCACCGCTGCACAAACCATGAAATACTGGTCATCTTCAAAGTGACGTCCTGAAATATCTACAGCAATTATTGTATCAAGCAAGTTTTACTCCCCGGAATTGTATTCGGAAAGGACTGCAAGATTGATAAATTGTTTGCCTTTCTGAATTTGAAATATTAAAAATCATAGGATTTCAATTTGCACTAACTACCGCATCCAGCCGATTCAGAAATGTATCAGAATCAACATATCCAAAGAGTCTCATTTCGTTCATCTCGCTTCCATCTAACCTGAGAAAAATTGCAGTCGGAGTTCCACGAATGTTTAGACTACTGGCAATCGCTGGCTGTCTTGCAGTGTTCACCGCTAGAGTTTCAAAATTGTTATTCAGGGATTCAACAATACGTTCATCATTAAACGATTCAGCTTCGAATTTTTTACACCAGCTACAATAATTAGAATCCACATAGACGAAAACAGGTTTTCTGCTCTCCTCGGCCTCAATTAAAACGGCATCCATAGAGGTGTAAAAGTAGATTTTACCGAGCTGTACAGTGTCTTCACCAATAATACGATCGCCCTCCGACTCCAAAACCCCTGCTTGAAGCAATCCTGAAGATTGAACCAAAAAAATCACAATCCGAATTGTTAATGGAACTCCAAAGAGAAGGAAAAAAGCACGTTTGTTCTGATCATCCACAAGCGAAACCCCTATAAAAAATATCTATTACTCTATTTGGGGTAACTGGTCAAGACTCTTTTTCATATCAAAAAAAGCAATTTTATGTTCGGTGAAAACAAACATCTATTTTTTTGGCTGCAGTCAAAAATAGTAATAGATAAAATGCAGAATTGAATATGGGCCTAACCGGATTTGAACCGGTGATCGCCCGGTTATGAGCCGGGCGCTCTAACCAGACTAAGCTATAGGCCCACTGGTTATAAAAAGGAAGGACGCCGCCAACAGGGCTCGAACCTGTGACATTCTGGTTAACAGCCAGACACTCTACCAACTGAGTTATGGCGGCATTTAGCGCGAATCATGTCGCGGACTTTCTTAATGTACTAATCAAACTTAAAGTTTTTGATTGGAAAGGGGGTTCCAGCCCACCATTTAAATTATAAAGAGCCCGGAAAGAAAGCTTTTCCGGATTAATCAAATATCGAGATAGATTCTCCACAGTATTCGCACTTCTTTTCAGACGTAATATGATTTTCTTTCACATCAAAACCCCCTCTCTTAATAAGCATTCTCTTACAATTTGGACAGAATGTATCCTCGTAGGTGTGACCGAAAACATTTCCAATATACACATACTTTAATCCAGCTTCGGTAGCAATTTCATGCGCTATCTCCAAGGTTTCCACTGGCGTTGAAGGAAGGTTTTGCAACTGATAGTATGGATGGAAACGGGTAAAATGCACCGGCGTATTTTCCCCAAGGTTTTCATGGATCCATGCACTTATCCCTTCAAGTTCCTCCCGAGAATCATTGCGAGTTGGAATCACGAGGTAAACCACTTCCACATGCATACCCAATTCACGTGCCAATTTCGCAGAATTAAGAACAGGTTGCAATTTTGCCCCTGCAATTTCATGATAGAATTCTTCAGTAAATGCCTTGATATCCACCCTGAAAGCATCAAGATAAGGTGCAATGTGCCGCAAGGCTTCAGGAGTAATATAGCCATTAGTCACGTAAACTGTAGCTAACCCGGCTTCCTTTGCAAGTTTGGCAGAATCGTATGTATACTCATACCAGATTGTAGGTTCATTATAAGTCCATGCAATACTCTTACACCCACTTGCAAGAGCCCTTTCAACTGCTTGTTCAGGCGTTATTTCCACGGACATTGACTCATCGAGGCTTGCCTGAGAAATAGTCCAGTTCTGACATTGCTTGCACCTGAAGTTACACCCTATTGTGCCAAGAGAATAAGCAAGAGTTCCCGGATAAAAATGAAACAGCGGCTTTTTTTCAATTGGATCAACTGCTTCACTTGAAACTGTATTGTAGATCAAACTGTACAACACACCTTCACGGTTTTGCCGCACCCTACAAATACCACTCTTTCCTTCTGCGATCTTGCACCTGTGGCTACAAAGATTGCAATGGACTTTCAGATCATCAAGTTTCTCATAGAACATCGCTTCTTTAAGCATTTCCCTAACCCCATAGTTAACAAGTTATGGAAACTTAAAAAGATACCTGAAATTTAGAAAAACGGAAATGTCAGAATATGCC
>CAZHNA010000141.1:0-3971 GCA_964532775.1 uncultured Methanosarcinales archaeon | reverse complement strand
ACTGCTGCTGAGCTAAAGTACACAAAGCGCTTAACTTCTGCTTTGCGCGCTGCTTCCAGAAGGTTCAGCGTTCCCATAATATTATTTGTAGCATCAAATATGGGATCGTTCATGGAATTTGGAACACTCACCTGTGCAGCGGTATGAATGACAATGTCTGCTTCTGCTACAAGCTCCGATGCATAGTTTTGATGCCACGTGGGCACCACAAAATGTAAAACCGATTGTTTGTTAATTCTCGTTAGTGCATACATACCTGCTTTTCAGATTTCATGTAGCAGGCAAGTGTGCAAAACGTTCTTTCTTGTGACACATTTTCACTAACTGCGAAATGTGTTCCGCAAATTGGGCATTTTCTCTCTGAATATCGCATTGTACCACCAAGACAATATTTATCAAAGAGATGTATGCACTTAGAAATATATAAGTGCTGCGCTAAAACTCACAACTTTTCTGCAGGGGGTGTTGTATTTAATTTGACGTATTTGACTCCCTTAAGTGCCATAAGTCTTTCATCCAGTCCCTTGACATCTTTCCCATCCCCATCAAAAATGATCACTTCAAGGCAGTTTTCCTTGTCCAGATGAATGTGGATGGATGACTTTATCAAATTTACATAGTCATGCTGGACATCGGCAACAGCATTGGAAAGACCTCGTTTTGTATGGTCGTATATGAGTGTAATTGTACCAACACGCCGGCCACTAATATCATTCATCCATTCATAATAGTTAATGTAGCTACGAATTGCATCCCTTATCCCTTCGGATCTGGATGAGTATCCTCTTTCCATAATGATAGAATCGAATTTGTTCAAGAGGTTATCAGGCAGGGAAACACCAATTCTCATAAGTTCCGGATCCATTTTATTTCACCAGACTGTCTATTGGTTTTTTTGCTAATAACATTTTGTGTTACGCAGAAGTGGCATCTTACTATCCCCAAATCCAACTCTTGGCGAAGGTGGATAAACTTCTATGGCATATGTCCAAAACTTTCAATATAGTTTAATGTTCAAGATATTGAATTGAAAAAAACAATTTTTCTGGCGATGAAAATGTGAATGGCTAATCGTGCTAGCCGACAAATGAACGTCGTTTCATTTTTTTAATAAAACATCCATGTCTATCTCTGCATCTTCAAAACGATTTTTCAAAAATTGCTTTGCATCATCTACGCCTTTATTATACATGTCAAGCCCAACAATCTGTAAAAAATGGTCAAGAAGATTCTCCGCAGCAATTATGCCAATATCCTCATCGTGCTCTTTTTTAAAAAAGGAAGTAATATCCCGGATACACTCTTTTCTCATTTCTTCAGAAAGCACATCCCAAGCTCGTCTAGTTTCCGCCATACTAGCAACCAATGCCTCTTTCTTAGTTAAAAGTGCTGACTATAAATACAAAGGCTATAGCACTAATATTTGTATCAAAATTCCCAATCAAAAAACATAATGGGATGGGATTATTTGTCTTTGCAATAATTTGTTGCACTGTGTACTTTCCCATACGCGGATTATGCGCATTTTCATTGCATAAATTTATTATTGAAAATGGTCTATTTGGTATCGGAGATTGCTATGCTGGAGATTGAAATTAAAGACGAATTATATTCTGGAAAAGCCAAGACGATTTACAACACCAATGACCCTGATGTCATGGTTTCCCATTTCAGGGACAGTCTTACTGCATTTGACGGTAAGAAGAAAAGTGAAGCTGAGAAGAAAGGCTACTATAATGCCCAGATTTCCAAGAAACTCTTTGAGATGCTGGAAGATGCCGGAATAAAAACCCACTACCTAGGTATGTTTGATGATGAACGCATGCTAGTCCAGAGGGTTGAGATTATTCTTATTGAGGTTATTCCTCGAAACATAGCTGCAGGCTCAATCACCCGCAAATATCCAATTGAAGAAGGCACTCGCTTTAAAGATCCTGTTCTTGTGATGGACTATAAGAGTGATGAACACGGTGATCCAATGCTTAATGAGGATATTGCTGTGGCTCTGGGGGTTGCAACAAGGGATGAGATTGCGGAAATCAGGGAACAAGCATTGAAGATCAATGATTTGCTCACTACATATCTGGAAAAGCAGGGATTGCTACTTGTTGACTTCAAACTTGAATTTGGTCGCAGAAACGGAGAAATCGTACTTGCAGATGAAATTTCCTGTGATACCTGTCGCTTCTGGGATGTAGGCACCGGTGAATCTCTTGATAAGGATGTATTCCGGTTTGGCAAAGGTGATGTGACCGACACTTACGAAAAAGTTGCCCGCCGCATAGTACCTGAAATATTTGATTAAAAGTAATACAGGGAATTTAGAAATCTTGCTTCATTTTGGGCAGGATTTCTACATATCCTGACAATTATCCAAAATCGGGAAAAATATGGAAAAATACGATGTTGTAATTATAGGTGCAGGGGCAAGCGGTCTTTTTGCAGCCCTGACTCTTTCAAAGCATGGCAAAAAAGTGCTGGTGCTTGAAAAAAACTCTCATGTGGGAGGAAATTGTAATAGTTACTTAGTAGATGGCTTTCAGGTTGATACAGGTCCTCACGCAATATCACACCTCACAGTAGGTCCCATGAAAATTATCATGGAAAACTACTTTGATTATCTTCCGGTTTTCGAGGACTATGGGGATTATTTTGTCAGGACTCAGCGAAGCTTTGTGAAAGTTCCTTCCAACCTGAAAGAATTTGCCGTATTTGATCCTCTTCCCAAAAAAGACCGTCTGCTAATTGCCCAGGCCTTGACCAAGGAATTAACTCTTTCAACTTTCGGTTTTGATCTATCAAAACAGTCAGTTTATGATGCCCTTCCTAAAAACCTCTCTCAGGACACCTATGATTTTGTTGATTCGATTTCACATTTCCTTTCGGGTAGATCTATGAAGGAAACTTCAGTGCACAGGATATTAACCGGAAGTAGCTTTGTCAGGGATAGTGTCACTCAGGAACAATTTGAAACAATTGTTGGTAAATATGAAAAACCACCTGTGGAATCATTCCTTCAGGCGATTATTCCTTCAGGCTATCATGCATCTCTGCAGGGCCGGATAAACAGCGTTTCAAATCAGCTTTCATCGCTTGGGAGGCTTGCTACCAATAAAGCAAGTTCCTCGCAGGGATATCCTCGAAAAGGTCTCAAAGCTTTGCTCAATGCTATTTTGTATTCCCTTCCAAATTCCGTTGAAATCAAGACTGGATGTGAAGTCAAAAGCATACTTGTGGAGGATGGGAAGGCTTATGGGGTCGAAGCTGATGAGAAATACTATGCAGATGTCGTTATCTATACGGGATTTGCAAGTGATTTACCATCTGTGGTGGAAGAGCTGCCGCATTCGTATGTGGATGATCTAAATGGAATTGTTCACAGCAAAAGTCTCACCTTGTGGATGGGTTTTGATAAACTGATGGATGAGTTTGATTATGTCGGCTCAGAAATTTGGTTTAAAGACAATGCCTACTGGGCAATGCCCATAAGCAATTATGATTCTTCATTGGCGCCTAAAGGAAAACAGCTTGTTGGATTTGCATTTGCTATAGATGAAGAGGCTTCGGAAATCGATGAGATCAAAAAGGCGTATGAAACAGTCTTCACTGCAATTCCAAATGCTGAAGATCATGTGGAAATGAAGCATGAGCAGATTACAATTCCAGAAAAAGCTGCAGTTACAATTGACGGCAAATTTGCAGAAATAAGAACTCCTGTCACAAATCTTTATGTGGCAGGAACGGACGCGGATAGTCGCAGTATGGGGATTACCCGTGCAGCTTATTCTATAATTGAGTTACTAAGAATATTAAATGAAGATTCGAATCTTCATTAAAGTAATGAAATACAGAGGTTTTTGATAACACGGTCTTAGGATTGTGTTTTTTTTGATATCATGAGTATATCAAAACTGCCATATTGTAGCAGTCAACCAAATTCATTTTTATATGATAGAGCAGAAAAGTATTTA
>CAZHNA010000140.1:0-3989 GCA_964532775.1 uncultured Methanosarcinales archaeon | reverse complement strand
TCAGCGATCCTGCCATGCTCTACAAGGTCATTGACATGATCGACAAGGAAAGCTGGGTCATGATGGGTGTTGACACCAAGGGCGAGATTTATGAAGGGCTCCTGCAGAAGAATGCGGAGGATACCAAAAGTGGAGCAGGCCAGTATTTCACTCCACGTCCACTCATCAGGGCAATGGTGGAATGTACCCAACCCGAACCCATGAAAACAATAGGTGATCCCTGCTGTGGTACCGGCGGTTTCTTTTTGGCAGCCTATGACTTCCTCACATCAAATAACCAGCTTGATCAGGAGCAGAGTCGCTTTTTGAAAAACAGGACCTTTGGAGGTAACGAGTTCGTTGCCGGAACCCGAAGGCTGGCACTTATGAATATGTTCCTGCACAACATCGGGGAGATTGACGGGGAACCGAATGTTTCCAGCTCTGATTCACTTATAGCAGATTTAGGAGAGCGCTATGATTACGTCCTCACCAATCCGCCATTCGGTAAGAAAAGCAGCATGACCTTTACCAACGAGGAAGGTGAACTTGAAAAGGAAGGTCTTACCTACAACCGTCAGGATTTTTGGGTTACCACCAGCAACAAGCAGCTTAACTTTGTGCAGCACATCCACACCATCCTCAAAGCAGGTGGACAGGCAGCCGTTGTACTTCCTGATAATGTACTTTTTGAAGGTGGCGCAGGGGAAACTGTGCGAAAAAAACTTCTTGAGACTACCGACCTGCACACAATACTTCGCCTACCCACTGGTATCTTCTATGCGAATGGTGTCAAGGCAAATGTGCTATTCTTTGAAGCCAAGCCAGCCGCTAAAGACCCGTGGACAAAGGAAGTCTGGATATACGACTACCGGACCAATGTGCATCACACGCAGAAAAAGAGCCCCATGAAATTCTCGCATCTGGAAGACTTCATCAAATGTTACAACCCCGAAGATCGTTTCAAGCGTGAAGAAAACTGGAGTGTGGAGAATCCCGAGGGACGCTTCCGTAAATTCAGCTATGATGAAATTGTAGCACGGGACAAGACAAATCTGGATATTTTCTGGCTCAAGGATGCAAGTCTTGCTGACCTTGACAATCTCCCAGATCCTGATATTCTTGCAAGTGAAATTATTGAGAATATCGAAGCCTCATTGGAGAGTTTCAAGGAGATTATGGAAACAATCAATGGAAACGGGAAAGAATGATAATTACCCTGTTTTCAGGAATTGATCCATTAAAATCGTCAACTATATGAGCCATATTTACGTCTTACCGCAAGTATGGAAGCTCTGGCATTTATTCCCGCTGAAATCCTTGTAGTAATACTTGGTCTTGCAGCTGCTGCCTCATGGGGAGCTGCTGATTTTGGTGGCGGGGTCGCGACAAAACGTGCCAGTGAGTATATGGTTGTCATAATCACACAGGCGGTTGGCGCTGTATTGCTTTCCATTCTTGCTATCTCATATTCTGAAAACATACCTGCTCTTGATAATGCGTTATGGGGAGCTTTTGCGGGAATATCCGGTAGTCTGGGATTAATTGCACTCTATCGCGGTCTTTCTCGGGGTAAAATGGGTGTTGTTGCACCGGTTTCCGCGGTTGTGGCTGTTATCCTGCCTGTGTTTTACAGTGCGTTCTATGAAGGCTTGCCAGCCATTCACCAGATGATGGGCTTCATCATTGCAATTGTAGGTATCTGGTTCATTGCCGGTGCATCTGAAAAAACAGAAACTCATTTTGATGACATAATTCTTGCCTTGATGGCAGGATTTGGTTTTGGCTTGTTCTTTATCTCAATTGGCCAGTTCAGCGGTGATTCACTATTCTGGCCGCTGGTGATTGCCAAACTCTCAGCAGTTATTCTTCTGCTTTCATTTGTTCTGGTAAAAAAATCAGTAAGATTACCTTTGAGAAATGTGCTGCCGATAATTATTATTGCAGGGGTTTTTGACACCTTCGGCAATCTGTTTTTTGGAGTCGCAACCCAGATCGGCAGGCTTGACATTGCAACTGTAACTTCTTCCCTTTATCCAGGAGTTACTGTGCTTCTTGCGTGGATAATTCTCAAGGAACACCTTTCTTCAAAACAGTGGGTTGGAGTTTTGCTTGCACTTGTGGCACTCATGTTCATCTCAGTTTGAAAGCCCGAATGATTTTGTTTTCACAAAATTATTAAATAAAGCTACGCAATACTAAAAGAAAGACAATTAAAAGGACGATCCCTAACATGGTAATGGACAAACTCGGAACCTCTCTTCAGGATGCCCTCAAAAAACTGGTCGGAGCAGGGCGTATTGATGAGCGCACAGTCAATGAGGTAGTAAAAGACATCCAGAGAGCTATGCTTCAGGCTGATGTCAATGTCAAGCTGGTCATGGGTCTTTCTAAGAATATCAAGGACCGTGCCTTAAATGAAGATGTACCTCCGGGCACAGGTGCCCGTGAGCACGTCATAAGAATCGTTTATCAGGAACTTGTTAACATTCTCGGAGAAGGGACTGACATTCCACTTACTCCACAGAAAATCCTGATGATAGGGTTGCAGGGCAGCGGTAAAACGACTACTACTTCCAAGCTGGCCCGTTACTTCCAGCGAAAAGGTCTCAGACCTGCTGTGGTTTGTGCCGATACTTTCAGACCCGGTGCTTACCAGCAACTAAAAATTCTCTGTGAAGGTATCAACGTTCCTTTCTATGGTGAGGAAGGAAACCCTGATGCAGTCGGTATTGTTGAAAGAGGTTTGCAGGAAATCGACAAGTATGACATTAAGATAGTTGATACTGCTGGCAGACACTCTCTTGAATCCGATCTCATTGATGAAATGGAACAAATCCATGCAATTGCAAATCCGGATTTAAAGCTATTAGTTCTGGATGCAGGTATCGGGCAGCAGGCAAGTGAGCAAGCCCGTGCATTCAATGAATCCGTAGGAATTTCCGGGGTTGTAATCTCCAAGTTGGATGGTACTGCCAAAGGTGGTGGTGCCCTGTCAGCAGTAGCTGAAACAAATTCATCCATTGCTTTTATCGGTGTAGGCGAAACACCGGATGATCTTGAAAAATTTGAATCCGATAGATTCATTTCCAGGCTTCTCGGAATGGGTGATATTAAGTCCCTTGTCGAAAAAGCGGAAGAAGCCCTCTCGGAAGAAGAGATGGATGTCGAGTCCATGATGAAGGGTAAGTTTACCCTCAAGGACATGTACAACCAACTCGAAGCCATGAATAAAATGGGCCCAATGAAGCAAATAATGCAGATGTTGCCTCTCGGGGGAATGGGAGTCAAAGTCTCTGATGAGGCTTGTCAGGTGACCGGGGGCAAAATGGCTCTTTATCGTGTTCTGATGGACTCCATGACTGAAGAAGAGATGCTTAATCCACGCCTCCTCGGAAGTGCAAGAATTAAACGGATTTCCAGAGGTTCAGGTTCTAATCCTGAAGACGTGCGTGAATTGCTCAAGTATCACAAGATGATGCAAAATGCCATGAAAGGTCTTCGTGGCGGCAAATTCAATATGCAAAAAATGATGAAAAAAATGGGGATGTAATTCCAGGAATTACTTTTTAAGGACTTTTACGTTTCCGTCCTTATCCCCGATGTAAACTTCATCTACGTTAGTGAAAATTCCGTGTTCCACAAGCCCTGCACATTTTGAAAGATCGGAAGCCAATTCTTCCGGATTTTCTATTTTACCAAAATCAGCGTCAAGCGTAAAGTTCCCGTTGTCTGAAATAACGGGTCCGTCTTTCCTCGATGCAGCCCTGATTACTGCTTCTCCGCCAAGATCAGCAATTTGTTTTTGCACCAATTTGTATGCGTAAGACAGGACTTCAATAGGTATGGGCATTTCAAGTTCTTCCACATATTTGGACTCATCAGCTACAATGATGAACCTCTTTGCAGAAAGTCCAACGATTTTCTCACGTGTGTGAGCTGCTCCGCCACCTTTTATGGTGTCAAGGCGAGCATTTACTTGATCTGCGCCATCTATGGCAATGTCCAAT
>CAZHNA010000139.1:0-4143 GCA_964532775.1 uncultured Methanosarcinales archaeon | reverse complement strand
CGTGTATTTCCCACATGTTTCCTGACTTCCTGCGAATCTTCAGGTTCATCAGGGAATGCCTTTGCGATATAATCCATTGCGGCTTTCTCAATATCTCCCCTGACAATTGATTCTCCAATGAGGTGTGTAATTGGTCTTCTTGCTCCGAATCTCTGGATTCCGTAGAAATTTGGTACGCCTTCCATTTCAAGAATGGTTTCCGTAATCTGTTTCATCCGGTTTTCGACATCCTCTCTTTCAACATCAATATCCCGTATTGTTATGTTGAATTCATTTCCGACAAGATCTCCTAATCCCAGATCTTTGTTGGAGCGACCTATGATCTTGAATTCCACATCTTTCATGTACAAATTCTCAATTTCTTTCTCAGTCAAATTAAAAATGCTGATTCTTTGTGTTGTGACAGCTCTTTTATCCTTGGTCCCGCCAAATCCAATTCGCTTGCTGCTAATGCCAAGTGCGCGAGAGAGATCCCTTATGAGGTGGTGGGTTTCCCAGTTCGTTTTTGTCATTTCAAGGAGAAGATACTTCCCATCATTGCTTTCCTTGAATTCTTCAGTGATTTCCTTTACAACAAAATCTTCGGGAACCTGACGCAGTCGTCCTCCAATTCCTTTTGAAGGTGTTGCATAGAGGTCGATTCCGGTTTTTTTCTCAATTTCAGGAACTTCTATTTCCTGTGTATTTTCAATCACTGACAATATCGATCACCGTAACATTTGTCTGGTTAATGAAAGTCCACCCATCAGATGTGGGTGCAGCGCCTGTAGGTAAATCTCCTGCATACATTCCGGAAGATGCATCAAGCATAATCCATGAACCATAGCTGTCTGTTATGTAGTAAACAGGAGCAGAATTATAATATTCACTTATTGCTTCTATTGTTTTTTCGGTATCGTTTGCATCTCCAATGTATGCTGCTGCAAACGCATGGTCATCGGTAAGGTAGATTCTGGAGCTTCCGCCTATGGCTTCTACAAGTGATGCCATGAGGAGTGCATAGTCTTCGCAATCCCCGGCTCCTGTATTAATAGTCTCCACAGGTGTTGCCCAATAATCTGAATCATGCGGGTCGCTTACATATTGAACATTGGTGCTCAAATAATCAAAAAGCGAACATAGTTGATATATGTTGTATTTTCCCGGATACTCACGAACAGTTGAAACTGCAGTTGAACGGACAAGAGGATCTGTAGCATTTACCTTTTCGTTCACTTTATCAAAATAATAATCAGGATTTGTGTAATATGTTGCCTGGATTTCTTCCGGGCTTTTGGCAACTGTGAAATCGAGTGTATCAAACTCCTGTAATCCGTAGTCATACCACTTTCCGGAATCAGTTTGTGCCAGCAGATAAATGTAAGGGGTTAGGGAAAATAGATCACCTTTTGGAATTTCAAATGCTGCCAATCCTATCTTTCTGGAGTTGCCAGCTTCGATGAAATAACCGCTATCATAACTGGAAGTTGAATCGGGACTTTCAATTTCAAATCCATATATAAAAATTGCATTGTCTCCACTGTTTGTAATTGCCAGATCTATCACATCATTACTGTTCTGGTAAAAAACACCGGAAAGGTACTTGCTCTCAATTTCAAAACCAGGTGGAATGGGATTTCCTATCTTTGGAGCAGTTTCAAAATTACTTATTTCATGATCAGTTAATAGTGGAGCTGTCAAACTTTCAAGATCAGGTGAATAGACTGCTTTTTCATTATCCACGAACGAAATAACATATTCGCCTACTGTAGGTGTAATAATAATAGCAGTAGCAATTAAAATTGCCATTGCAAAAATAGTAATTAACAGAAGTGCTTTTTTGCTCATGTTTCCTGTCCATTCACAGCAGTTTTAGATCTCCTGTTACCCTGTCAATATCATCCGCTTTTGCAGGTCCGATGCCAAGGGCGGTAACCGTATTTGGAGGGATTTCCGTAAGCCCTGCATCTCGTATCAGGGATGCAGACAATCCCTGCATCTCTGCTTCGGTTTTAAGCATGAATAAGTCTTTTTCCGTAGGAGCTTTCAAGACTACCTTTTTTTGTCCTTCGCGCATCCACTTCTTCACATCGTTGTCAGTAGCACCCCTTACGGCTGAAACTGCTGCATGTGCTACCTGCACTGCAAGTTTGCCACGGGAGAGTTTCAAGTCTTCCCTGATAACGATGCACTGTTTGTATTGGAATGTGTCCATTGAAGTTCTCCTGAAAAAAAGTTCAAGCAAGTTTTTCAACGACATGCTCGATTATCCTGTCGGTTGGATAAATTCCCCATGTCCTATAAATACCTGCTCCTGATGGGGTTGCATTGATTTCCAGCACCATGTCCGTATCTTTTCCTTCAATTAAATCCACACCCGCATAGGTTGTACCGACGGTTTCAGATGCCTTTATGCATAGCTCTTCTTGTTCTGCACTAAGCGTACATTGGCTTGCTGTACCACCCTGGCTAAGGTTATTTATCCATCCGTCTGTGGAACTCCGGTATATTGCTGCAAGAACTTCTCCTCCAACAACAAATGCACGAATATCCCTGCCGGGATTCTCGATGAATTTTTGTATGTAAAGGCATCCCCTTTCTTCAAGCAAATTCTGGACCAAGGTTTCTGGGGTGGTAGTGAGTTTCTTCCCATTATTTGCGATTACTTCATTGTCAGTAATTCTGAAGATTCCATGTCCTTTATAGCCATGAAGAGGTTTGATTACGATATCCTTCGATTCATTTGCGATATTAATTGCACTCTGGATATCCTGTACAATAAAAGTTTCAGGAATAGGGATTTGATTTTTCCTGAGAAGAAACGTTGTGTGGAATTTACTGGCTGCATTCAGGATTGCTTCAGTGGAATTAACTATCGGGATTCCGTCCTTTTCAAGTTCTTTTATCCAGTCAAATCTGAAAGATAACCCTTCGTTACCCGAAGATACGACATCCCTGACTATTACTGCGTCAAAATCATGTAAATTCCCAGTGTCTGGCGTGTTGTTCAGATTAATCTCTAGCTTTTGGAGATTTAGATGAACTCCTTCAACATTCATTTTCCTACATGATTCAAAGAAAGCGCTTGCTGTCCAGTCGATCTCGTTCCCACAGGCAATAGCTATTCTTTTCACAGGTTCAGTTCTGTATTCAAATTACATCAACCTGACGTTGTAGGTATTTTATGCAGCTGAATTTTCCGGGATTTTGTAAAACATGCTGGAATGTCTACCACATTGCTGACGTTATCAATAATGATTCCATCCGAGGTTGCAATGATGTCTGCATTACTCTTTTTCAGATCAAAATCCACATGATCTGAAGTCTGGGAATTTCCTTCAATTCCATATTCTTCCATCTTTATTCTGAGGAGGGTGGCCAGATTTCCGCTATTACTCATGGGCCTGTCAAAATAAATTGTTGTTCTGGAAGGTTTGTAACTGACTAGCAGTTCCATGAGTTTGTCTATTGCGAGAATTGTTGAATTTGTCATTCTAAAATTGTTAAATTTACCTATGGTGTCCCTTACATACCCGTCATCGGACATCCATAGGTTATAACCTTCGATTGCGGCCTCAATTGTTATAAGGACATTATAGCCGTCGATGTCAAGTATTTTCCCTTTAATTTGATCACATTTAACATTCTTTTCTTTCCTTCTTTTTGCAACATCGGATTTTATGACAGTCCTGTTAAGAATATACCGTTGTTTTGAAAAAAGCCGGTAATGGTTGCTAACAAACTTTATTACTCCGGCTTTGGGATACCCCTTGTCCAAAAGATAGCGAACATCTTTTGCTGCGATGGAAAGAATTTCCAGTTCGTCTTTATGTTCAGTCATGGTTACATATTTCATTGTCTTAAAAACATCTTTTATACCTGTCGCACCAATATCATTATGAGGTGTTCAACTGGAAATTCTTTGGCTTAATCAGGATGATGTGAAGGCAGTTTTAGACATGCCTTCTGCAATGGATGCTGTTGAAAAGGCGTTTGCTGATCATGGAAAGAAGAAAGTTCAGATGCCTCCGAAACTTTATCTTGACTTTCCGAAACATAACGGGGATTTGCGCACAATGCCTGCATTTTTAGAAGGCGAGGATATTGCAGGAGTTAAGATTGTAAATGTACATCCTGAAAACCGAAATATTGGACTACCCACGG
>CAZHNA010000138.1:0-4203 GCA_964532775.1 uncultured Methanosarcinales archaeon | reverse complement strand
TGAGAAATCGAAGTAGTTTGCCATGGAAACAAGGGATTGCATATAATAGCCATCTTGTCTGCCACCCCATGGTTCAATAGCCCCTTCACGGAGGCTGAGAGTTGGATCAGGCACGACTAATTCAGGATCAAATTCCATTGATGTCCCAAGACCATGACATTCTTCACATGCTCCCTGCGGGCTGTTAAATGAAAACATTGCAGGTTCAAGATCCTCAAAACCAGTTCCACAATCCGGACAGGCGAGTTTCTCGCTAAAAATCAATTCTTCACCGTCAACAACATCAGCAATCACAAGTCCATCACTTTTGCCAAGTGCTTGCTCAACTGACTCCGAAAGTCGTTCTGCAATATCCGGCTTGATTTGCACCCTGTCCACAACAATTTCAATGTTGTGTTTCTTGTAGCGCTCAAGTTCTACTTCCTGAGCATCCTCGGTTCGCATGATTTCCCCGTCAAGGCGAACCCTTGAGAAACCCTCGGCCTGTAAATCAAGAAGCAGTTTCCGGTACTCTCCTTTGCGTTCCCTGACGAGAGGTGAAAGAATATTCAGCTTTGTCCCTTCAGGGATTTTCATAATGCTGTCAACAATCTGGTCGACACTCTGGGGCTCGATTACCCTGCCACAGTCAGGGCAATGAAGGACACCGATTCGTGCAAAGAGCAGCCTCAAATAATCATAAATTTCAGTAACTGTTCCCACGGTAGAACGGGGGTTCTTGCTGGTTGTCTTCTGCTCGATAGAGATTGCAGGAGACAAACCTTCAATGTATTCAACATCCGGTTTTTCCATCAACCCGAGGAACTGCCGGGCATAGGACGAGAGGGATTCAACATACCGCCTCTGCCCTTCTGCATAGATAGTATCAAAAGCAAGGGACGATTTCCCGGAGCCACTAAGCCCGGTGATTACAATGAGTTTATCGCGAGGAAGCACTACGTCAAGGTTCTTGAGATTGTGTTCCTTGGCTCCTTTGACAACGATATTTTTGAGGGACATGGTTTGCTTGAATGATTTGTTTTTAGGATAAGTGGAGTATGGGATATTTGAGTATGAGCATTAAAGGTTTGCTGTTGGGGCAAGGAAAAGATGTTACTACTACTTATGAATTAAAAAAAGAAAAAGGTGATTATATCACCTTTTGTTTCTTAAAACAAAACCCAGTGTCAACAAAATGATGATAGATGAAACAAGCAGTGGACTGCCTGCTTGTGGCTTGCTAATGTCACTACCATCTGCTTGAGAATCACCAATCTCGACAGTTTCTCCACCAAGCGCAGCTAGGACTGTTGATTCGGGTGCAGCAATTGCAAATGGGGAAAATGAATCTGGATATGCTCTATAATGCAAATATTCACCATTATCAACTAAAAGTTCAGTTGTGACTGTTTCCCAAACATTGGTTGCTTCATTGTAATGTAGGAGTACAATATCGCTGGCAGAAATACTGTGTTCATCTATCCACATTTTATTAACACGGAAGTCCACATGGATGTTTTCCAAATTATCTGGACCTGCAAAATCTTCATAGCCAACCCATATTACGAGATAACGATACACATTTCCGGGTATTTCCTCTTCAACTACTACCGGTACATCCTCAAGTACTTCTATTTTTACGGGAACCGATTCTCTGGTTATTCCAGAAGTAAAATTGATTGATGTAATCGGATTTTCAGTTTCCACAAAATTAAATTGAACTTGGGAATTGCTGAAAACCCGAGAAACGTAACTCTCTGAGATCACAACATTCCCTGCTTCATCATCTGGAGTTGTTCCAAAACTTGCCCCACCACCACTTGTAGAGCTGCCGCTGGAAGTCGCTGACGAAGATGAATCAGATGAAGCTGAACTGCTAAGAAGATAGGTATTGGATTCGCCATCCACATCAATGGTAAATTCACCTGCAGGCATGGAAATAGTATCAAATGATACTTCATAGTAACCTGAAGAATTTGTGGAAACCTGCGTTGTTCTTATAATATGCAAATCTACAAAACTGCTCACATTGAGAGCATCCCCTGATATGTTAATTGAATAAACTCCCGGAGCCAGAGATAATAAGTAATTAGCTGTCCCGGTAGAAGTGCTTACATCAGCAATATTTTCCCATACATCAAGTTTTGCTTGAATATTGAGATTCTCCACACCATTTACTGTAACATTTAAAATGGAATTCTCGGCGATCCCCATACTGCTAGCAATGAACTCGTATTCGTTATTTTCAACTGGCAATGTGGAGTTGAACAAGAAACTTATTTCAAGTTCTGCATCTGGTTCCGCACTCCCCGAAATTGTGACAATATCTCCGATTAACGGGTTTTCAGGAGTCACTGTAAAGGAGGGTTCTACTTCAATTTCATTTTCACAACTGACGGCTATTACTGGAACACCGGCTATCAGACTGAACTCACCAACGAATGCATATGCACCGGGTTCTGCTCCGCTCGGAATTGTCACATCATATGTGAACTGTATATCTGGTGAAGCTGCGGTTGCCCACATTACTTGAGCGCCTCCGTCGAGGAGTATTCCACTGTCAGACAGGTTACTTGCTACCCATCCAATAGGCACGGTTTCTAGGACGTATGTCTTGTCGGCACCATTTAATGTGATGTCCAAATTCACTGTTATTGTATCATCCGAGTTAGCACTTGAAGGGAGATCTCTGCACACATTTGGATCTGCAATTGCAGAAGACATAAGCGAAAACGAAAATATGCATACTAAACTAACAATTCCGAATAATCTTAACATTTTTGACTTTTTCAAATAAACCCCACCGACCATTCTGTGAAAGATAACTACTTTTAACAATCTTCTTGCATCAGATTTAAAAGTTACACATTGGAAATGGCACAGCTAAACAAAAGACGTTAAGGATCTCGGAAGATGTGAAAGTATTGCGAACTTAGCCAAAGTTAATCCGTTCTTAAACACCTAAATATACAACTACCTCCAAAAAATACCACATAGAACAAGCAGGTGAAATCATGAAATTCGGGGACATCATAAAAACCGAAGACAGGAACAAAGGCGATAGCCAATCAGTAGAGAGACACATCCCCACCATCGAAGTCCTCAAAAATCATGGCGGT
This sequence comes from uncultured Methanosarcinales archaeon, assembly GCA_964532775.1. Classification (GTDB taxonomy): domain Archaea; phylum Halobacteriota; class Methanosarcinia; order Methanosarcinales; family Methanosarcinaceae; genus Methanohalophilus. Next base: position 1,105 of record CAZHNA010000138.1, on the reverse strand, counting down.
TCCGGGAAAGACTACATCCGCGTTGTTGTGGGAAAAAATATGAAGCATCCTAATGAAACAAAACATCAAATCAAATGGATTGAATTATACGCTCATACTAAGATGCTGAACACTGTTAAAATCGGAAGGGTTAACTTCGCTCCGGGAACCGAGCCGGATGCTATCTTCCAACTAGTATACTTCGGCAAGTACAGGGAATTTTGTGCTGTTGCATATTGCAATGTTCACGGGTTGTGGCAGAGTTGCATTGAGATACGCGAAGAACTCAGGTTGACAGCCGGATGCAGAAGAGAAAAGTGCTTGCAAGAAGGATTCGGAGTTTAAAATCGGATTAAAGAAAACTGCAAGATGCAGCTTTCAATCATTTTTAGTCTCAAATATTTCACTATACTTTTCGGTCCAGTGCAACTGAGAACCACCTGCTACAAACATAGCAACACCAATTGCCTCTGCAAGCTCATCATCCGTTGCACCGTTGTCTTTTGCTCTCTGTGCATGGATTTCCATACATTTTTCACATCTCATAAGTACAGCAGAAGAAGCAGCAATCAGTTCTTTGGTTTTTACATCAAGCGCACTGTCCTTGAAAAGAGAAGCACGCATCTGTCCAAATGCATCGATGGTTTCGGGTAGTTTTTCAATCAGTGGATTCATAATTTAACCTCGGATAATAGCTGGACTTAATTGATAAAAAGCTATAGGAAATCAACACTTCTTGGTATTGGTAATAGCCATACTGTACCATTTTCCAATTCCAAACAAGAACTTTGTAATTAGACTTGATTCACTACCTAACACTTCAAAGCCCATTTTCTCATATAGCTTGAAAGCACCAACATTGCTTGAAGCAACCGAAAGTGTGTATTTTTCAAACCCTTTAGAAAAAGCAAATTCTTTTCCATGCTCCAAAAGATATGTACCAATTCCCTTTCCCCGCATTTTTGAATCTGTTGCTATATGCTCTATATAGCACTCGTTTTTTGGAGGAGTCTCATCTAATAACAAACTAATTACCCACAAGGAAAGAAAATTCAACATTCCATACCTTAAAGCTTCTTTGAAATCAATCTTAATACCAGAACGATTTTGATCTTTCCACTTAAGA
>CAZHNA010000137.1:0-4205 GCA_964532775.1 uncultured Methanosarcinales archaeon | reverse complement strand
ATTACGCACATAGCCTTGAAGGGAAACCGCCTTCTGAATGGCAACCGCTGGAAGAACATCTGAAAAATGTGGCGGAAATGACCCGGTCTTTTGCCGATGCCTTCGGCGCCAGCGAGTGGGGTTATCTGGCGGGGTTGTGGCATGATCTGGGGAAATATTCGGATGAGTTTTTAAGTGAGACTTTTTTGAAACGAGAGCTTGTTGGACATTCAGAAACGCGAGCACCGCCAGTGCTTTGAGAGTAATGCTTTTAAAATGCGTCCGAACTAAGTAAGTCATGTTCAGTATTACTTTGATGTGACAGAAATACTACATGGATATTTACTAACTTAGGAAACGTGAGGTTATAGTAATGAAGGAACCATATACAATATCGTTTGAAATCGCTGGTACTGCAGCTATGTTTACACGGCCCGATTCTGGTGCAGCACCTATCTCTTATCCAGTTCCTACCTATTCAGCGGCCAAAGGTATGTTTGAGGCCGTCGCACGTTATACAAGTGCATACATTCGACCAACTAAAGTCGAAATCTGTTTGCCTATAAAATTCCATAAGTACATCACTAACTATGGGGGGCCGCTCCGAAAAGCTAATCAAATATTCAAAGGTGCTTCATATCAAATTCCAGCAACCATACTTGTCGATGTCTGTTATCGCATCCATGGTGTAGTGGAAGCTGTAGCCGAATCACCAAATGGTAATAATCACCTCCATGCGCTTCAGGAGATATTTTTGCGTCGTTTGAGAAAAGGACAGTATTTTTATACCCCCTGTCTTGGCTGGAAAGAATTTGTACCGTCGTATGTAGGTCCGTTACGCGATGGAACTGAAGTGGAAAAATCGATAAATCAGATTTTGCCATCAATGCTCCATTCTGTATTTGACAATCCTATAAATGGCAAGCCAAACCCTACATATAGTCAAAATGTTGAAATAATTGAGGGGGTGCTGAAATATGATTAATGAAATCGTTTCTCTGAACAACAGCATCAAACTGTGTAAGCTGAATGTCCAGAACAAACATCCATGGATAACAGAACCTGCAAGAAAAGAAGGCTTTATCGTTGGATTCGATTCAGATGGGCAAATAGCGGCGATTGAGCAATGTTCTTCCGACAGAATGGCCAAGATGTGGAAGTTTTCTCCTGATAATCAGAAAAGCTTTCCCGTAATAAATTTTAAAACACCGATCTGGGAATCCTCAAAAAACCCATTAGAGATTCACAACGAACTGAATGATAAAGACTTGGTTAAAAGTTGTGATAGCATAAGCAAGATATGCAAGGATTCGAAGGTTTTCTATAAAGAATCGGAAAAGAATAAATTGACAGGGAGACTGATTGATTTTCCTAATGAAGTGCTCGAAATTTTGAATAACTCAGACCCCAATCTTAAAAGTCTTGTTGTGCTTATCAACCGGTTGAAATTATATAAAAGCGACATTGATTCATTTTTTGAACAATTGTCACAAACCACAATTGATGGATGCCGAGACGGCAGTTTGCAATCAATTGAGTTAGTGGAAAAATTGTTGTTTGGTAAATGGAACAGAAATAACAAAAAATATGATAAAGCCGAAATCCCGATTGTGTTTGATCTGGCTGATTTTGCTGATTTCAAATATAGGACAACAGACCCTGATCTTGGCAGGCATATTAGCAATATTCTTTCGCAAAAAGAAGATATATCGGCAGAACCATCTACATCTCGTTGTGCGATAAGCGGAGAGATAGCTCAGATAGAAACGGATACATTTCCGAAACCTAAGCTGCCTGTGTTAGGACCGACATTTTTGTTTTCCATGAATAAGGATGCTCCATGCCACAGACGGTACGGCAAAATCAGTTCTGAAATTTTTCCCGTCAGCAAAAAATTGACGCGAGAACTACATAATTCTATGCTTTACATTACAGATGAAAAACGGAAGGGCAAAACATGGCAAACAGTGCCAAGTAGCGATAACAAAAAACCCGATCTGCTTATTGTCTATCTTGAGGATATACCTGAATCTACCATCAATTTAGCTGACCTTTTTGTAGAGACTGCCGAAAATGAAACGTCAGAAGCCGCTTTCGAAGAAACCGCAAAATCTGTTTGTTCTGCATTAAAAGGCGTGCCGGCCCTAAACAGAAACTCACTCGTTCATGTTTTTGTGCTTACCAAGATAGATCAGGGACGTAAGCAGTTAGCGCTAAATTCTTCATTTACAATTGAGAATATCATCTCTGGGGCAGAGGAATGGCAATTTGCATCGAACAATCATCCTCCGATTTCGATTATTCTTCCTGGCAAGAAAGGTGAAAAAGCCATTACCATAAAACCATCATGCCCGTCTCCAGCTTCAGCCATGCGATGTTTTCAGCATCAATGGATAAGAAATGGGGCAGTCAAAAGTAGAGTGCCGGGATGTAATCTTTGTGAGGTTTATGACATTTTTCTTGGAGAACAAAATGAGGCCGAACTTTCATCAAAAAGACTGTTAACTCTTGCATTACAGCGGTTCAGTCCTCTTTTTCTTGGAATTGGCGGGGCAGTTCGCTCCGGAAACTGGAAAACATTTTCAATTGATGCACGAAAGACAATGCTGATAGGTGTGTCAATTGCGTCAATACTGCTATTCAAACTTGGATACAGAAAGGAGGAGTTTATGAAAGAAGCTGCATTTAATGTTGGAAGGTTGCTTGCGCTATCCGATATCTTGCATAAGGAGTATTGCAATCACGTGCGCAAAAAGGATATCCCACCACAATTAATCGGCAATGCCATGATGCCGATTGCTATCGATAACCCTGAGGAAGGGATTGCCAGACTTAATGAGCGCCTTATGATTTATAAGGCATGGGCAGATAAAGTAAATGGTGAGGAATACGGCTTGGTTAAATGGGCACTTGGACAGATGGGACAAGTTGCGAGAGACCTGGCTGATTGTGACTTGCCCAATCGCACAGATGATGCGGCCAAAGCTCAGATGTTGCTGGGGTACCTTGCGCGTTCGGAAAGCAAGGGTTCGAAAATATAGAATTTGAAAATCAAAATGCACATAAGGAGGATTCAAATGACGACTGAAAACACTAAAAATGAAGGATTGGTGAGGGCTACCGGTCTCTTGGTTCTTGAAATTAAAAATTCCAACCCAAACGGAGATCCGGATCGAGAAAGTGATCCTCGTCGAAGGCATGATAAAAGGGGTGAAATTTCCCCTGTTTCATTTAAGCGAAAAGTCCGCGATCTGATTGAAAACAAGGAGGGACCTGTTTGGGGGGAAATCTCAAAGAATTTTCAACCATCCTTGAATCCTGAAGGATTTTATATTCTTGAGAGTCGCGGTCGAGACCGAAATAAGATCAAAAAAGAACTGGAAAATGGAGGTTCTGAATTCAAAATGAAATACTGGGACGGTCGAGTGTTCGGTAATACATTTTTGGAAGAGGGCTCATCAGATACGATTAAAACTGGTGTTGCTCAATTTGCATTGGGGGTTTCTATTGCTCCGGTCGAGATTGAGCGCATGACCAATACCAGTAAAGCTGGCGTGCAAGAGGGTAAGGATCGTGGCATGGCACCGTAGGCGTATCGTATTGTTCAACATGGTGTTTATTGTATGCCGTTCTTTATCAATCCCACAGCGGCCGTTAAATCAGGCTGTACGAAGCAAGACATTGATCTATTGCTTAAAATCATTCCATACGCCTATCCACATACAGCTTCTTATATTCGCCCTTTTGTGGATATTCGTCATGCCTGGTATATTGAGCACAAATCGGCATTAGGCTCATGTTCCGATTTTTTATTAATTGATGCGCTTACACCCAAAAAGAAAGACGGGACAGAAAAGCCGTCAAGCTCGTGGGATGATTATGAAGTGCCAACAAAGCTACCGGAAAAGCTGCAAGAAAAGGTTGAACCCCTCAGAGACCTGATGGAACAATAAGAATGGAACCATTGGCTCACAGTGCAAAACCAAAGCTTGGCATTCCAGCCCAATACTATACAGAGCATATTGGAAATGTTTTGAGCAGGGCTGAAGAGAATGCCAGAAGAGCGGCTTGCTATATGACTGACGGCGAGCATATATTTGTAGAGGTTGTGCAATCTGCAGCATGTTTGCACGACTTAGGGAAATTAGATATTGAAAACCAAAAGGTGCTAAACGGCACCAAACGACTGGCGTTGCCTGTTAATCATGTAGATGCCGGTACAGCCA
>CAZHNA010000136.1:0-4235 GCA_964532775.1 uncultured Methanosarcinales archaeon | reverse complement strand
TAACTATTGATTCTGTAGGATTATAAACCCTTTCAAGAAACTTTTAATAACAAGGAATGCCTTACTCCCGGCATGTCCCTGCGTAATTATTTCCCTCAAAAAATAGAGGTAGTCATCTTTGATTTTGATGGTGTTCTGGTGGATTCTATGCCTTATCATGCAGAAGCATGGGTAAAGGCATTTGCAGAAGTTGGCATCAAAATGGATCCCGGGCAGATCTATGGCATTGAAGGATCAAATCACATAGGGGTAGTTAAATGTATTTTTGCAGCAAATGGTAAAACTCCTTCTGAGGAGCAAATTGATTCAATCGCTGATAGAAAGCGTGAATTGTTTCTTGAACTTAATAACTCAAAAACATTTAAGGGGATGCGGGATTGTTTGGCATCTCTGCATTCAAAGTATAAAATTGCCGTAGTTTCGGGTTCTGCCCGACAAATTATCGATGAATTGTCATCCACATTTTATCCAGAGATGTTTGATGTAATTGTTTCCGGTTCAGATATTTTAAACGGGAAACCGGCTCCAGATCCATACTTAAAAGCAATGGAAATGTTGGATGCATCTCCTGAAAAATGTGTAGTAGTTGAAAATGCTCCTTTTGGGGTTGAAGCTGCAAAAAACGCCGGGATTTTTTGTATTGCCGTTCCAACATATGTGGATTCAGAAGTTCTTCAGAAGGCGGATATAGTTGTTGCAGACCATAGTGAATTGCTTAAGCATCTCTACAGTCTGCTTTAAAGAAAATCAAACCAATCTCACTGTCTCAAGGTTTGTTAGTGCACGTGTTTCGATCTTCCTTTTCCTGTATATGGAACTCGCAAGATCAACACATGATCTTTCATCGCCATGTTCAGTGAAGACTCGTTCTGGCTGAGGACGCATTTTCTTGAAATAATCCATGAGTTGTCTTCTGTCTGAGTGACCTGAGAATCCGTCAACGACTTCTACATTCATGTTCATCTCAACGGTTTCAGTTCCGCCTCTTCCGGAAGATACCGGAATCTCTTTCCATCCCTTCTGGATGCGTCTTCCAAGAGTTCCATCAGCTTGATACCCGACAAAAATCAGTGTATTTTTTTCACCGGGTGCAAATGCTTTAAAGTATTCGATTACCGGTCCACCACTCATCATGCCTGATGTAGCAAGAATAACACATGGATGTGGTTCAGAAATAATTTTTTTCCTGAGTTCATTGGAATCCACGGGCTTGAAACATTCGGCAAGGAATGGATTCTGACCTTTCTGGAAAATCAGTTTTCTCAGGTCATTGTTCAGGTATTCCGGATATGTGGCGTGAATTGCAGTTGCTTCCCAGATCATACCGTCAAGATAAACCGGAACATCATCAATGATTCCTTTGCGGATTGCTTCTTCAATTACAATCATTGCTTCCTGGCTTCTTCCCACTGCAAAAGCAGGAATGACTACTACTCCGCCCTTCTGGATAGTGTTCTTAATCACCTGTTGCAGATGTCTTTCTGCGTCTTTCAGAGAGGGCTGGAGGGCATTGGAAGCCCCGTATGTGGATTCGGTAATTACGGTTTCCACTCTCGGGAACTTGTTTACTGCCGGGTTGAAAAGGCGGGTAGGTCCGTATTTGAAATCGCCGGTTACAACTACGTTATGTAATCCGTCACCGATATGGAAATGTGATATTGCGGAACCTATGATATGCCCTGCGTTATGGAAGGTAAGTTTGATGTCCGGCGCAATATCCGTAACTTCTTCAAAATCCATTGTAATGGTGTGTTTCAGTGCATTCCTTACATCTGCGGATTCATAAGGAATACGCTTTCCGTCTTTGGCCGCGACATCAATATAGTCAAGCTGCAACAATACCGTCATGTCTCTTGTTGGTGGTGTGCAGTAGACTGGGCCTTCATAGCCATACTTGTAAAGCAGGGGCACAAGTCCCTGATGATCAAGATGTGCGTGAGTAAGTACAACCGCATCAAGATCTTTGAATGGTTGCATTTCTGGAACGTAGAGATAGGGTGTCATATTGTCGTCAGAACCCACATTTACTCCACAATCGATCATAACTTTTGATTCTGGTGTTGACAGGAGGAAACAACTTCTTCCAACTTCACGGCATCCGCCGAGAGATGTCAGCCTGACCCAATGATCCTTTGATGTAGACTCCCTGTGTATTTTCCGACCCACGGTTTTCAGGATCTCTTTCCTTTCCTTGTGGTTCTTCTTCATAAATTCCCGGATATTGTTTACAGTCCTGGATTTTATTGGTGGTGTACGTACGACTTTTGGAGTCCAACCAACATTTTTTGTAATTTCCCGGAGTGTTTCACCATGCTTGCCTATTACGAGCCCCGGTTTTTCTGCTTCAATGATTACTTCCCCAACATCGGGATCGAAATGGAAGTTTGTAATTACAGATTCGTCGGGAACAGTCTTCTTAATAAGATCCATTGATTCTTCAGGTGGGATCAATACTTTTGGATCCGGCCTCACGACTATTCGAGTTCGCAGTATTTTTGCCAGATTTCTTACGATATTCCCATCATCTGCAAATTTACGGGGTTCTTCTGTGTAGATCACAAGTTGTGGACCTTCGAACTCGACTTCCGAGATGCTAACGCCTTTTGGCAGATTAGTCTCGATTTTCCTTTTTAATTGCTCGAGTATGTCTTCGATAACCATTAAAACAGCCTTCCTTTATATGGCAGGATCAAAAAATATTGAACGTAAAAAGATTTTCAACAAAAAAGTGTGAAGTGGTTAGTTTAACTCTTCACGTTTTTTGCTAACTTCTTCAGAGCTAAGCCTTTCGTATCCTTCACGTGTAATTTTAACAACATCAATGTTATTTCCAGATGCTGAATCTCTCTTCATAGCATTGTGGAGGGCACGAATTGCCAGATCCACTCCTTCTTCAACATTCATGTCATCCCGGTAACGATCTTCAAGAACTCCATATGCCATTGGGGAACCGGATCCTGTTGATACCGCCTGTGTTTCTTCGATGTTTCCTCCCAATGCATCAAGGGAGTATACTGCAGGTCCCTTTTTATCCATTCCTCCGATCAAAAGTTGTACCATAAAGGGGTAGTATCTTTGTCCGCTGAGGATATTGGAAAGTAGAGTTGTAATACCTTTTATGGTCATGGATTCCTGACGTCTCATTTTGTAGAGTTGTGCTTCTACGCTTATTAAGCGTACAAGTTGTTGAGCATCACCCACTGACCCTGCTGTTGTCATCCCCATAAGATCATCGATCTGATAGATCTTCTTAGCAGTTTTGCTTGCAATGAAGTTTCCCATAGTTGCTCTTTGTTCAGTAGCAAGAACTACGCCGTCAGTGCAAACAATCCCAACTGTAGTTGTACCTTTTAGATGTTTATCATTATCCATCAGTATTCCTCATGACAAAAAACGAAAAAATTGATGTTTGTATAATCCGTGTCGGACACAGAAATACAATATGTGATTGTTGATTTTGATATTTAACTCTTTCTGTAATCCGATTTTGGAAAAATAATCAGAAAGCACATTTGATTGATTTTAAATAAGTGGATCAAATAGTATTCAAATTACAATATTTTAGCATATGATTACATTGTTGCAATCATGAAAAGATCAGTCAAGCTTATTTTTGCAACTACTACCAGCATATTGTTAGCTACAAGAAAAGCTCCTGCAAATGCGATTGCATTCTTTGAATAGCTCCAAATTGTGTCTCTGGATTTCATGTCGGAGTCTCGAAGCTGTCGATATGTCCAATATGCAAATAGTATAAAAAATAGCTTAAACAAAAGCAAAATCCCTATGCCAAAGTGCTCCATCGCAAGTGCAAGGAAACCATTTTGTTCAAAACCATAATTGAGTGCCCAGTATGTACTTAGAAAATCACCGAGTACATAAAAAAGGATTATGAAGCGAATGTCATAGAGGAAATGTCTTGCTTCCTTCAATTCGTTTTCAAAATTGTAGTTTAGTGATATATTTCCTGACATTCTATGGCCTCTCTAAATTTTCTATTCCCTGATCACAGAATATCTTTGGACATCGTTATGACAGTTGTGTGCACAATATGGCATATTGTGTTCATAAAACTGAATTAATTGATTTGAAATATGTATGGATAACACTTTTCAACAAAAATTGGTTAAAAATCAATGGAAAAGATAACTAAAATCCTAAGGGAGGATTTTTTCTTTGTGGGTTATTTTGTGCGAGAGCCTAAATCGGAGGCTGCTATTTCTCCATGAGTTCAT
>CAZHNA010000135.1:0-4260 GCA_964532775.1 uncultured Methanosarcinales archaeon | reverse complement strand
GTAGGTAATTGCTAGAAGAGTAAATGATGTCGAAGAGGCAAAAGCAATTCTAACAGAACTTCTTGAAATGGCATCTGCTGCTCTGAATGAGTAAGATGTTAAATGATATTTACAATTTATAGGCAGGTAAAACATGAAAATTATCGCATTTGTCGGCATGCCGGCTTCCGGTAAATCCGAAGCATCAAACGTTGTGCGTGAGATGGGAATAGATGTCATCAACATGGGAGATGTAATCCGGGAAGAAGTTAGCCGTCGGGGACTTGAACCCACCGATGCGAACACTGGAGCTGTTGCAAATGACCTTCGTGACAAGGAAGGCATGAATGCAGTCGCAATTCGCTGCATCCCAAAAATCCGAAAAACAGGAGACGAGATTGTTGTCGTTGATGGAGTTCGGGGAATTGCCGAAGTGCGTCTTTTCAAAGAAGAATTTGGTGATGAGTTTTCTCTGATTTTCCTTGATACACCTCTAGAAATACGCTTTGAACGTGTCATGGGAAGAGGTCGTAGCGATGACGATATGAAAAGTCCTGATGATCTAAAACGCAGGGATGACAGGGAATTAAAATGGGGACTTCCTGAAGCGATTGAAGCCGCGAATATTACAATTGAAAACACTTCTACAATACCTGATTTCAGGGACAAGATCAAAGATGCACTGGAGAATCTAAATGGTCACTGTTAAAGTGTGGACTGAACTGTTTCCCACGGAAGATGTGGAAAAAGTACAGAAAGCAATTGGAAATGTCCTGACAATGGATCTGGAAGTTCTGGACGATCGCATTATTGGGAAAGGAAAGCTTGATTCACTCCTCAAATTGCATAAGATGCTCAGAGAGGAGAAAATTCTTGATAGCGTAAGGGTACCAATGTCAGCAAACCTTGCGCATAATAAAACTTCATTTACATTCCGACTAAATAAGTTTGTAGCATATGCGGGAAAGGCAAGCTTTCCTGCAGATGCAGGCGTACTGGGGACAATTCATGTTAAAGTCCTCGATGATTCAATGACAAAGCTTGAAAAAGTAATTGAATGGCTTGCCCCACCTACCGAGGAAGGAGTTCCTCTTTTTGAAAACCCAATGCCTGAAGATTGAAGGGTGCAACAATATGAAATTCGCTTTTTCATGCAGAACATCCCACAAGGAAATATTCGATTGGGCCTACGAGCTGGAAGACATAGGCTATTCTGGATGGGAAATTGTCCATGAAGGAGAGCAGGGACTTACACCTGAAAACATTCAGCTTGTAAAAGAGATTGCAGAAACAACAAATCTTGGAATAACACTCCACCTTCCATTTTCCGATATGAATCTCGCAGGGTTAAATACTGCTCTTCATCGGGAAGTCATAAGACAAATGAAGCAGGCAATAAACAATGCTTCCGGGATTGTCGAACTTGCTGTTGTTCATCCGGGGTACCTTTCACCATACGGATCACAGGTTCCTGAAAAGGCACGACTGAAATGTGTTGAATCCTTGAGGGAACTTGCAGAAACCAGCGAAGAGCATGGAATTGTTATAGCCGTAGAAAATATGCCGGAATTTCCAATGGTTTTCGGGAGGACACCTGAAGATATGCTTGCACTCATTGAGGAAGCTGGAAATGACAACCTGAAAATGACTCTGGACATCGGCCATGCCAACACCACCGGACTTGTTGATGATTTTCTTGATCAGTGTAAAGATGTAATTGCACATTGCCACATCCACGATAACAAAGGCAAACATGATGAGCACCTGCCCATTGGTGAAGGAAATGTTGACTGGAAAAATGTTCTCAAAAAATTAGCAGATTTTGACGGATTTTTGGTTACTGAGATGAAGGATCTTGAAGAAGGAAAACAGTGTCTGGATTTCCTGAAGAAGATTCAATGATTTTTCACCAAGGAAAACCTTTTGTTTCAAGTTCCTACACTTATGTAGCAACCTTCCGAAGGTAATTCGACAGGTTTGAATTCCACTATAACTGTTTCATTTTGGGGAACTAAATAGAAAAGCCAGCCGTGTTTCATCCCATTTGACATTATAGTACCCTTTGAAAACTTCTTGATATCATCAGGAAGCAACTCATAAGAATAGTTGCATTTGGACCCTTCGCAAAATGCTCTAAAATCTTTGTCACTCAGGATTATAGAATTTTTACCATTCACGTATTTTACGCTCACGTTTGCTAAAAAATACTCATAACCCTCTGGAGCCATGTCATTAAATTCACTTCCGGAAAGTACTATTTCGTTTGCTTCGTCCCCCCGAATAAAATCGTCCACTGAAACATAATATGAAGTGATTGAGGATGTATATCTGGCCGCCTCGCCTACAACTACTGGGTCCTCGTAAGTACCTGCATGGGAAGGAACAGCAATCTCAGACATCTCTCCCTGCACATCGGTTGCCACAGAATATCCGTCAGCAATTTCTTGGATATCAGTAAAATTCATAGATCCAACTAAGGTAAAAACAAACACAATAAGCAGGAAAAATATTAATTTTATACCCATGCCGCCCCACACAGCTTTCTCGCTTAACTAAAGTATATTGTGAAATGTATTTAATTTTTTGGGTAATTCTTTGTTTCGAAAGGTACTCCAAATGATCTATAGCTTAGATCTGATGATTGCACACACTTATTCTTTTAAACGGCCACGCCTTCTATCCACATCATCCATCATATCAAGAAGTTTGCGGATAGCAGTCCTGACTGCATCTGCCTGACTGATAAATTTTTTATCCACACCAACATGCGAATTCAGATCATCCAGAAGTTCCTGAGGAATATCCACACTTACCTTGACCATTCAAACGTCTCCTACTAACCAAATTTAGGTCATGCAAGATATATAAGACATAGAGCAGAAGCAAAGAAAAAAAATAGAAAGTCCTGCAAATTCAGGACTGTCAGTATTTTGTCATCATCAATTTAATGAACTCTTTTGATTCCATTACAGGAACAGTATCCATATAGCAGATGTCTGACCAGGGGAGATTAAAAGCTCCGAAGTTTTCCGCATCATCGCATTCATAGAGAAGGAAATAACGACAACCGGTAAGATCTATCCACTGGTTTATCACCTTGATACCAGATGGTATCTTTAAAGACTTGAAGTGTTCAACAACATTATCCCTGTTTTCAGGTTCCCACGTACTAATTTCCATATATAGCATATACTAACCCCCAATACCGTGGAACATGACTTTCAGTCACCCCATTCCACAAGATCATATTGAAATCAATGCTATAAAAGTACTACAGAAACAAGAAAAAGAATTGATAGCGGGCCGGAAGGGATTTGAACCCTCGGCCGATGGATTAAGAGTCCATCGCTCTGCCTGACTAAGCTACCGGCCCACATTTCATACACGGACTTGCCTTCATACGTACTTCCCTAATATATACATTTCGGTGAGGAGCAAAATAATAAAAGCGGTGGCAGCAGGGGACTAACTGTAGCCGATCATCACTATCTGGAGGGACATCTGACATCCGGAATAGCCACTCCCGTATGGACTGACCACTACACTACCGGGTAACCAATTACCCTCCGGGCTAGCCATCACCCATGTTTCACAACACACTTCGGGAGACCCGTGACCTCCACCATATCGCTATTGTCAGGACTCTGGACGATCATCTGTCCCTTTTTCAGGTATGGGATCCGATTCTCGTATTCCTTCTGCACCTTCATGACATTGATGGCAGCATCGTTGGACAGGTTGAGGATAATGCGGGTATTGACCTGCTTGAACACAGTATCATCGATGTCCTGCGGGTCCTGGGTGATCAGGAACAGGCCCAATGCTTCCTTTCGCCCCTGCCGGGCAGCATCTGCAAACCTTGAGATGATCATCCTTGAGTGGGCACTGGATGAACGGGACAGGTAACGATGCGCCTCATCCAGAGTGAGTATTACCGGTGTATCCTTGACCGCTGCATCTCCGGATGTGCTCAATTTATTGTCAACGATCATAGTCATCAGTGTAAGAGTGATCAGGTCCCGTATCCTGGAATTGTTGATATATTCCGTAGGGAACACGCTGACCTGTCCAGGTTTGAACACATCGACCAGTACGTCCGTGATGGGAGTTGCAGATTGGTCGAACACCCTGTCAAACGAACGGTTCTTGACCTTCCTCACGATCGCATCGTAGGAAGCTTCGTGGACCTTTCCGCTGTCCACGTAGGTAGTACGTATGCCCCCATCATCGATGAAAGAGACGAATCCACGGTAGGTATGCGTCCCCGGTCTCTTGAAGTAA
>CAZHNA010000134.1:0-4335 GCA_964532775.1 uncultured Methanosarcinales archaeon | reverse complement strand
AGGATACTGATTTCAAAAGTTGGAAACCTAAAAAACCAGAATCGTCTTATAGAAATGCTTGCGGGATTCCACCTGAAAGCTGATATAGTAGATGTATGCCGCTTTTGCCTGTTGAAGAAACAATTCAACTTTGTAAATCCAAAATCAATTCGTTACCACGGTGAAAGGGTTTGCAAGGAATGTGCGGAAGAAGACTTATTACGAGCACTTCGGAATACCCATTGTCACTATTCTGAAGATGCCATCCAGAGAATGTTAGACATACTGGCAAAAACAAAGGATCTGGATCGTACACTTGGTATGCTGGATCCTGATGAACTGGAATCAGATATCACAAAGTACGATGTAATTCAGGCAAAGCCCGAGGAAAAACTCGTACAGACCAGTACACTCCCAGTATCAAAAAAACTCAAAGGACTTCTTCTTAAAAAATCCAAAACCCTTCTGCCGGTGCAAAGTCTTGCCGTGGAAAACGGCCTTTTGACGGGGAGAAACTTGCTTGTAACGTCAGCTACTGCCACCGGAAAAACCCTTATTGGTGAAATCGCGGGTGTGGAAAATTGCCTTAAAAATAAAGGTAAAATGCTATATCTTGTTCCCCTTGTAGCTCTTGCAAACCAGAAATATGATCAGTTTGGAAAACGCTATGGTGAAATTGGATTTCATACTTCAATCCGAATTGGAAGTACAAAAATCCGTACAAGAAAAACGCAATCTATGAAAAAAAATCTCGATTCCGAAATAATTGTTGCCACTTATGAAGGAATTGATTACCTACTGCGCGTAGGAGAAGCGGATGTATTTGGCCAAATTGGAACTGTTGTTGTAGATGAAGTCCATATGCTTGAAGATGCAGACAGAGGACATCGTGTGGACGGGGTTATTTCCCGGCTTAAATACATAGCTCCGACAGCACAGTTCATCTACCTTTCCGCAACTGTTGGAAGTCCGGTAAAACTTGCACAGAAACTGGATGCTACACTAGTAGAATATGAACATCGTCCGGTTCCAATTGAACGTCATCTTATTTTCAGTCCGCAGGAGAGAAAACTGCGAATTATGGCACGACTTGTCAAGGAAGAATATGCGAAGACGTCATCAAAAAAGCATCGTGGCCAGACAATCATTTTCACAAATTCTCGTCGGAATTGCCATCGTATTGCAGAAGGTCTACCAATGCAAGCAGGGGCATACCATGCAGGTCTTTCACTTGAAAAACGTCGCATTGTTGAAAAACAATTCATATCGGGAAAATTGCCCGTAGTGGTCACTACTGCCGCCCTTGCTGCAGGCGTTGATTTTCCGGCATCGCAGGTTATCTTTGAGTCCCTTGCCATGGGAATTGAATGGATTACTCAGCAGGAATTCCTCCAGATGCTCGGGAGAGCAGGAAGACC
Organism: uncultured Methanosarcinales archaeon; assembly: GCA_964532775.1. Lineage (GTDB taxonomy): Archaea > Halobacteriota > Methanosarcinia > Methanosarcinales > Methanosarcinaceae > Methanohalophilus. The sequence continues at coordinate 2,938 of CAZHNA010000134.1, read as the reverse complement.
AGATTATCATGATCGTGGAATTGTAGTCCTGCTTGCCAGCCCCGAGAAAAATTACTCATCCGAAAGGCCTATGACCGAGGATGAAGTCGCAGTTAAGCTTCTTAAAGGACAGATGGAAGAAATGCATGTTGCATATGGGGAAGAGGAGCAAACCGAGGAAATGCTTGCATGCGCGGCCGTAACGTCAAATATGGATGATCTGAACTACATGGCAAGAAAAATGGTTGCTGATATTGACTTTCATAGAACGATTCCAAAGTTACAGAAAAACAAGCTTATTGTGAAAAAGGGGAAAGATGTTTCTTTGACACGTTTAGGTTCAATTACAGCAAGGCACTTTTTGTCTCCTGCAAGAGCGTTTTTGATCAAGGATGCAGTTCTTAAAGAAAAAGATCCTCTGAATATTGTTTCTAACCTTGAATTTTTTGACTCTGCGTATTTCAAATTTGCTCCGCAAATTTCATCGGCATTGAAAATCAATATGCCGTCGAGAGTGTTCCAGGGAGCTGCACTTGACATTGTTTTTGAAGCTGAAAATCTTTCTGCACTTAATGAAACAATACAGGATCAATTGTATTCTTTTGCTTCTGATTTCCTGACATGCAACTGTAAAGAAAACCCATATTGCGGCTGTGCTGAGAAGAAGTTTGGGGAATCAATAATAAAGTGGAGAGCTGATGGACTTGAACCTGAAGAAGTTGTCCGAAGGTTGGATGCAAATTATGGGATAAGTACGTATTCAGGCGATGTTTACGGCTATCTGGACAATATTATCCGGTGTCTTGACGCTGTTGAAATGATGGCGAGAGCCTTTAAAAAGACAGATATTGCAACAAAGGCAAAGCAACTCAAAAAGCGCATTGAGGGATAAAAAGCAGCTCAAAAGGTATTAGAAGTATTAATACCATTTAGCCATCCTATTAAAATGGAAGGGGTTATAAATGACTGAAAGTGTACCTGAAAAAGCAGAGCAGCCAAAGAGGAAAGTAAAAATAAAAGTGAACCGATCGGATACTTTCAAGCAAAGCTATGCAATTGGTGCAATGGGCGGCCACAGCCCTTATGATTTCAGGATTTGCTTTTATAATGACACTCCAAAAGGTGTTTCTGAAAACAATGAGCAAGTCGTTGAAAGAATAATGGAAAATGAGATCATCATGTCTCCACTTGCCGCTATGGAGCTTTCAAAATGGCTTAATCAGCACTTAAATGAGTATGAAGCTGTTTTTGGGCCAATAAAAGGAAAACCCCAACAAAAATATGAAAAAACTGCAAAAGAGGATAGTACTCATTTACAGGGTTACATCTGAGAAAGTGGTAAAATATATAATCCTGAAGCCTAATGATCGGTAGGCATAAATAGGGGATACTACTGTTTATTGATGCATATTCTGCTTAAAATCAATCATGAGAGGATTGAAACTTTGTTTCCGAATAAGAAAGTCCAAAAAATGATAGGATCGAAGGTTCTGGTCGAAATGAAAGGCGATCAGGCTGTGCTTGAAGGTGTCTTGAAAAGTTCTGACGATTACATGAACCTTCACCTTGATGAATCCGTAGAAATCGTAAATGGAGAACGTAATCGTTCTCTGGGATCAGTAGTATTACGTGGTAATAACATAATACTCATAGTCCCTGTTGATGAACAAAATGTCTGAGTATCCATGGGTATTGAAGAAGAAACACTAGACCTTATCAAAAAGAATAAGGAAGGCGTCTACCAGAATATCCTCTGGAAGGAACTTGAAATTGATAGCCGTAAGTGCTCCCGGGTAGTTGCAAAGCTACTAAAAGAAGAGAAAATTACAAGAGAAAAAGCAACCACTAACGGCTCTAATACTTACTTGATTAAAGCCACGTCTCCTGACAAACAAACTTTTGAACTTTTGTTATCAGGCGACAGATTTTCCCCGTGCACAGGGTGCCGTCTTGCCTGTCAGCCAGAAAGCTGTGAATTATTGACAGAATGGATACTAAACATTGGGGCAGAAAAGCAAGGGGAAGAGGCGAAAAGTTAATATGTAAGTATGCCTTAGTAGGGTCGCTTTTACATACCAAGATGCTCCGGTAGTGTAGTCCGGCCAATCATTCCGGCCTTTCGAGCCGAAGACTCGGGTTCGAATCCCGGCCGGAGCATTCAACTACTTTTTTTGTCGGATAGTTATTTACAGATATTTAGATAACCACTTTGCTAAACCGTTAAAAAATAAATGGATTTTTGTACAATTCCGCTTTTCTAAAAGTTAACGCATTGAACCATATACCTTTCAGGTTATAAAATCGGAACTATTCTAAGATATCAAGTAGAATGCCCTGACATTAGACAAAACATTTATATACACGAACTGTTAATAAAATTTAGATTATTATTTAGGAAGTTAATTTTCTAAATCCTTTAAGGAAAAAGTATGGAAAAAGGTACAAATCTAAGCCCTATTGAATCAAATATTGCTTCCGAAAAAGCATCTCTTATTCTAGATGGGATTGAAGACATCATCACAATTCAGGATCTGCAACTCAAAATCATTTATATAAATAAAGCAGGTTGCGAGTTTTTAAAAACTACTTTTGATGAAGTCATCGGAAAAACGTGTTATGAAGCTTTCACTTTCAAAGACATTTGTGAAGGATGCTCGTTACCTGAAGGAATTGCTGAAAAGAAGACAGTTCATTGCGAAAGATACGTTTCTGAAAAGGATCAGTGGTTTGATGTCATATTATATCCCATACTTGATGATACCGGAGAAATCAGCAGTATCATACATCAAATACACGATATTACACTCCAAAAAAAGGCAGAGATTGAACTTCATGAATTGAAAGAACACCATGAGTCTACAATTAAAAAGCAAATTAAAGAACTGGAAGAAAGCAGGAAAAAATATCGGGACCTTTTTGATAATGCACTCAACGCTTTTGCCTATCACAAAATTATAAC
>CAZHNA010000133.1:0-4448 GCA_964532775.1 uncultured Methanosarcinales archaeon | reverse complement strand
CCAGAAACGCCGTGACAACGCAATGGTGCTTAGTAAAGGTTTTGAAGATTTAGAATCTGTAATTTCACCATTCGAAAATGCCGGCTCTAAACATGTTTACCACCAATATACCATCCGGACAGCAAATCGTGAGCAAGTTGTTGAATCCTTAAAGGAACATAGCGTTGGTTACGGCATACATTATCCACTTCCACTTAACAAACAACCATATTACGTTGAACTTGGATACAAGGATGATTTGCCTGTTGCAGAACAGGCGGCAAAAGAAGTAATCTCATTGCCTGTACATCCTGCACTTGCTAAGAACGAGGTTATGCAAGTTATTGATGCTGTGAGGAATACAATAGAAAACGCTTGAAGCAAAGTGTAGCCTTATTCACCACTTTTTTTATTATAATAAACGTTTTTTAGGACTATAATCCAAAAAATAGCCTGTGCAAGAGCAAGACCAATGCCATTCGCAAAAAGGTCAAGAGTGTTAGCAGATCTACCTGGAACAAACGATTGGTGAACTTCATCCGTGATTCCATAAAAAATACCAATTAGAATCGCAAAAAATGGGGCATAGTGTTTCAACGTCTTGTTGTCAGAATTGCTGAATGTGAGATGAAGGAGAATGCCTAATCCAAAATAGAGAATCATATGCACTATCTTATCAAAATGTTCGTAACTGAAAAGAAGAAAATCTACAGCAACCTCCACATCTTGTTCTTCAAAGAAACCAATCAAACTGTAAATGAATTGGAAATTTGTGATTTCTGAAGTGAGAATCGTGGGATCGTTTAGAGAAGAAAGATAAAAAATGAAAGATGCATATATGATAGATAATAAAGCAAAAATATGATATTTTGAGATATTAAGTGGAAACTTCATACCTTTACCAACCTATTCTGAAGACCTGCAAAATGAGAAGCAGTCAGAATAAACAGGCGTACACAGGTAATAAATATATCTTAGTGGATTAATAGTAAAAGAAAAATGCTCAGAAACATACTTGATGAATAAAAACGGGATTTAAAATGTTGGAAGAACTTTCATATTATGAACTTGAAGCACTTATCATTGCAAGCAATTTCCTAATTCCTTTTGTTGCAACTGCAATTTCAATGCCCTATTTCATTCGCAAATTGAAGGCAAGTGGAATTACAGCAAAGGACTACTACAAGAAAGAAGAAGTGATGGTTGCGGACAGAGGGGGAGTTGCAATTCTCCTCATAGCCATGCTTTCAATTTCATTGAATTCGCTTTTTTTCCAGTTCCCTTCAACGAATTACGTTGTATTGATAGTCATTGCCATGTTTGGAGTATTTGGCATTCTTGATGACATGATAGACATTGGAAGGGTCTCAAAACTATTGTTAATGTACTATTGTTCGTATCCACTTATCCAATATGCAACACATACAGCAATTACTTTGCCTTCTCTCGGCCAATTTGAGATGGGAATTTTATATCTGCAATTCATAGTACCTACATACGTCCTCGTTGCCTCTAATCTTGTGAATATGCACTCTGGATACAACGGACTTGCTTCTGGACTTTCATTTATAGTACTAAGCGGATTGATAATAAAATCAATAGTTATCGGCGATATTGAAAATATAATTGCAGTCATTGGGATTACTGGTGCGCTTTTTGGATACGTATTATACGATAGATACCCATCTCGAATTTTTTGGGGAAACATTGGCTCATTAACGATTGGTGCGGCCATTGGAACAATAATTGTGATACAGGGTTTCATTGTCAGTGGGTTCATCATGCTGATCCCACATACCATAAATTTCCTCATGTATTTTTACTGGAGAGTTACCAAAAAGTACCCTGTTGCAAAATTCGGCCGTGACCGAGGAGATGGCATACTTGAAGTTCCAAACCCCCTAACACTGAAGTGGGTGCTTCCATACTATTATGATGTTACAGAAAAGCAGGCAACCTATGCAATGTATGCACTTACAGCTATCTTTTGCATAGCAGGCATTCTTCTTCCAGGAAGGATTTGATCAATGCCTATAAAATGCCAACAATAACAAAGTGATCATTAAGAGAAAAGCCCCGTTTTGAGAAAGTTCTGGAAGTATATCATTTTGGGCAGCATCTGAGCTTGTTTCAATTCCAGAAACCCCTTCTGTTGAAATATCAGCGGGAGAACTATAATCAGGTTTATTATATGTCACAGCAAAGGGAGAAAATCCCGGCGTCTGTGATCTAAAATATGCGTAGTCCTGTTTTTCAAATAGTAGTTCGGTTGGGAGAGATGTCCAAACTCCTTCATTGTAGCGTTTAAGTTCAATATCTGAAACGGTAACTCCCATTTCTTCAAACCATTCCATAGGAATCCTAAAAACAATCTCCGCATCTTCAATGTTTGAAGGCGTAGCATAACCAGCAAGCCCAACCCATAGATTAAAATTTGCATACACATATTCCCCGGCAGGGAAATCCACAAAAACGGAAGTGTCATTAAGCAATTCAACTGTTGCCTTCGTCCTTCCTGCATTGGTCAGAGGAGTGAAATTGATGGAAATGACTGGGTTTTGAGGATCATTGAATCCATACGATACAGGAGTTTTGGAAACCAGATTTTCAGTATCAATTTCCTTCAGAGCAAGATTAGAAGGAGGTTCTCCATCCGATCCTCCACCACCACTTCCACCCCCAGCTGATGAAGATGTAGCACTTGAAGTAGATGAAGAAGGTGAACTCACAAAAACGGATTGTGATACAACAGGAAGAGATTCACCATTTTCATTGCTTACAACAATATTCTGAGTTTCAAATTCATATGTTCCACTGGAATTACCTGCTGTGAAGGAGATATGAGCAAAATACCCGTCAGAAGAAATATTGCTTTTACCTAGAATAAAACCACGAATGTTTGGGACAATTCCAGATTCATTATCAATGCTACCCATTTCAAAAGAGGTTGGATCACCAGAAGCTTGAAGAAGTTCACCTTCTTCAACAAGTGTTGCTTCCGCAAAAGAAGGATCAAATTTTACAGTTGCCTGAATTCCAGTAACTGGTACATCAGGATTAACATGAACACTAATTGTGAAATTTTCACCCGGGGAGACATATGTAGAAGATGATTCGAGATTTATTTCAACCTGTCCATTTGCCAAGGGACTAAGTAATAAAATTATCAGAAATAGAATCGGCACAAAAAAGCTTTTCATCAAATATCCCTTTACTCATTGAACATAAAAAAAGGTTTCTTACTCATGTATAAAATCCGACAATTCCCGAGTGCCAAGTATAAGCAAAACATACTAATACACCCAAGGTGTTATTTGATCGCCTCATTATCATGATGGTTATGACTTCTCCATAATATTCACAATGTTTAAATATTAGTGAAACATATTATCTGTTATATAGAATGCAAACTTTAGAAGGTGGTACTATATGAAAGCTAAAATAATAGTCGGAATTTTATTAGCATTCCTTGTAGCAACAGGGACTGCAGCAGCAGCAGGATCACAAATCCTTGACAAAGATGGCAATGCGCTTCCAAACCCCATGGTATTAAATATCGGAAATACGCTGAACCTCAGCCTTTTCGTACAGAATTTACCAGTAGGAACCGTGAATGTCACATATGAAGTTGAATCTGACACACACTTTGATACAGTGTTGTTCCGCAGTTCTGCCACAGGTGTAGCCCAAACATTCACTGAACTTGACATCATGTCAATTACAATGAATGCAAATGCAGCACCTGGAGAGCAGTACACATTAATAGTCCATGTCAAAGATACTGACACTGGAGATACAATCCAAACAATGGCCATAAAGGCAACTGCAACACACGAATTCACAATTCCAGAATTCCCAACTGTAGCACTTCCAATCGCTGCAATTCTCGGAATTGCATTCTTTATACAGCGCCGCAGGGAAGAATAATCCCCTGCATCCCCTCTTTTTTTCTTTTTTATTTTTCCTTGAGCTGAAAGCTCACTTAAAACTATTTATTCCTTAAACACAAACTACCATACTATTCATTTAGAGGTAGACAAACATGGATGTTAAAAAAATTCTGCAAGAACTAGCCAACGCCCACGGAATATCAGGCCATGAACAGAACATTCGACAAATAATGGAACGAGAAATTAAACCTTATGTCGATGAAATCAGGACTGACAAAATGGGCAACTTGATTGCTACCAAACATGGAAAAGGTCCATCCATTATGCTGGCTGCACACATGGATGAAATTGGCCTTATGGTAAAGTATATCGACGACAATGGTTTTCTCAGGTTTGTTAAAATCGGCGGATGGTTTGACCAGACATTGCACAGTCAGAGAGTTATTGTCCATGCAGAAAATGGCCCTCTTCACGGAGTAATCGGATCAAAACCCCCACACGTTATGAAAGAGGAAGATCGCAAGAATCCAGTCAAAGCAGACGATATGTTTATCGATATCGGTGCAAAAAATAAGGAAG
>CAZHNA010000132.1:0-4538 GCA_964532775.1 uncultured Methanosarcinales archaeon | reverse complement strand
GAGCGCTGCCCTGAAGAGGCAGTTGTCCCCGGTTCGAGTCCGGGTCTGGGCACCATTATCAAATGCACACTAGTAGTGTAGTGGTTATCACCGGGCGTTGCCAACGCTCGAACCCGGGTTCGAATCCCGGCTAGTGTATGTTTCACTTTTTTATACGGCGTTGAAATATTATTTCTATAAGGGTGCTTGTAAATTTGGATTAATACAACGCACTATCTTTCAAGGAAAAAATCTCTTTTTGAAGCACATGAAGTCTTGACAAATCTAAGTGAATTTATGTGAATTCAGTTCAAAGAGGTTGTAGTTTTCAATAGGCGTAATTAAACAAAAAATCCTCTATTGTGGTTTTAAATTCTAGGTAAAGGATCAAGATTGACTTTTCAATACATTCATTCCGGTGTCAAGTTCAGATCAGTATTCGATGATCAAAAATGGGACTTGATGCATTTTATTGGTACATTTATTTATTAACGGCTATATATGATTAATACGTACTACAAGTTAGAAACTTCTGTTTTAATAACATGAAAAGAAGATGGTAAAAATGTCCAAAGATATATCTTCTAATACACAATCTTTTTTGGAAAACGAACTCGGGATAATCAAGGCTATGTTTGCACAATCCAATAATGGGATTGCTATTACTGACCTCCAAGGAAATTTAGTGGACATAAATAAAAAGCTTGCCGAAATTCACGGATATACTACTGAAGAATTAATTGGGGAAAATATTTCTATTTTTCATAATGAGAAACAGTTAGCTGATGCCATCAGGATTCATGAAACAATGCTTGAAACTGGTAGGTGTGATAATCAAGAATTATGGCATGTGCATAGGGATGGCACTGAATTCCCAATGATGATGAATGCGATTGTTGTGGACTATGAGGGTGGCAATCCAAAATACATAGCTGCCACAGCTTTAGACATAACTGAACGCAAATTGCTGGAAGAATCTCTAAAAGAAAGTGAAAGTAAATACTCGACATTGGTTGAGGCGGGAAATGACGGGATTGTGATTCTTCAGGACGGTTTGGTCAAGTATGTCAATCCTAAAATGATCGAGATGAGTGGTTTTAAAATTATTGATATCCTCGAAAAACCGTTTATTAATTTTGTTACGGCTGATTGCAAGGAAGTAGTATTTGATAGGTACAAAAAAAGATTGGCAGGTGAAGACGTTCCGAATAATTATGAGATTAAGATTGCTTCTATGACCGGAATAATGGTTTTTGTAGAAATAAGTGCATCGGTTATTGAATATGAAAATCGACCTGCTGATATGGCTATTGTACATGATATTACCGAACAAAAAAATTCAGAAGCTAAGTTAAAAGAGAGTAGAAATAAGTTGAAAACCCTCTATAATTCGATGGCAGAAGGGCTTTGTGTTCATGAAATGGTGTACAATGACGCCGGTGATGCAATTGATTATAAAATACTTGATGTAAATCCAAGCTATGAGGGAATACTTGGATTGAAAAAAGCCGATGTGGTTAATAAACTTGCCACTGAAATTTATGGAATAGATGAAGCTCTATATCTAGACATTTCTGCAAATGTAGTGAAGACGGGTGAATCATACAAGTTTGAATCTTATTTTGCACCCATGGGCAAATATTTTTCCATTTCTGTATTTTATACAGGAAAAGACAGATTTGCTACTTTGTTCAGTGATATTACAGACAGAAAAAAAGCCGAAGTCAAACTGCTGAACTTATTAAACCAGTCTCAACAAAGAGAAAATGAAGTTGCAGAGCTGTTGAATGCTACCACTGTAATCCTTGAAAAAGATGATTTTCAAGTTGTAGCACGGCACATATTTGATTCCTGTGCTCGGATTATCGGTGCAAAGGCTGGATATGTGGCACTATTAAGTGAATCAGGGGAAGAAAATGATTTGTTCTTTCTGGAAGGTGGAGGCATGCCTTGTTCTGTGGATCCCAATTTGCCAATGCCTGTAAGGGGATTAAGGGCTGAAGCATACAAAACCGGAAAAGTTGTTTATGATAACGATTTCATGAAGAGTGGGTGGGCAGAATATATGCCTGAAGGGCATATGATTTTGCCAAATATTCTGTTTTCTCCACTAAAAATAGGCGATAAAACCGTAGGAATAATGGGTTTTTCTTACAAGAATGGAGATTTCACTGATAATGATGCAAGGCTTGCAAAAACATTTGGAGAGTATGCCTCCATAGCCCTCAATAACAGCAGGACGTTTGATGCGTTGGAGAAAAGTAATGACTTACTTGAAAATGTAATTACTGCAATTCCAGAACTTGTATGGATGAAAGATGTAAATGGTATTTATCTTACTTGTAATTCAAGGTTTGAACGTTTTTTTGGAGCAAAAAGGGAAGAAATCATGGGGAAATCGGATTATGATTTCATGAGCAAAGAAACTGCTGATTTCTTTACCGTTAAAGATAGGGCTGCTGTAGCAGCATGTAAACCAACTGTGAATGAAGAAGAAATAACTTATGTTGATGATGGGCACAAAACATTCCTGGAAACGATCAAGACGCCTATATATAATCCCGATGGATCTTTAATCGGAGTTCTCGGAATCGGAAGGGATATTACAGATCGTACAAATTTTGAAAAAGGTCTCTTGGAAAGCAAAATTGCAGCCGAATCTGCAAATCAGACGAAATCGGAATTCCTCGCCAATATGAGTCATGAGTTGCGTACACCACTCAATTCAATTATTGGTTTTTCCCAGATATTAACGGATAAAAAGTATGGCGAACTATCCGAAAAACAAACAAAATATGCATCTAATGTCCTAAATAGTGGAAAGCATCTTTTGGAAGTTATTAATTCTGTACTGGATATTTCAAAAGTTGAATCTAAGAATATGGAATATGAACCTGAAGTAATCGATTTGTCAGAAACAATTGAAGAAATCAAAATGATGATAGAACCATTGGCAAAAAGAAAGTTCATATCCGCAAAATATGAAAACAGCGTCAAAAATAGTGATATATTTGTTGACCGGGTAAAATTCAAATCAATTTTGTATAATTTGCTCAGCAATGCAGTCAAATACACGCCTGCAAATGGAGAGATCAGGTTATATTCGGAAATTATCGATGGCACTCTGCAAATTTCAGTTTCAGACAATGGAATTGGAATTGCAAAAGAAAATCATCATCTGATTTTTGAACCATTTAAGCAAGCGGGTTCATTTATGACACGTGAATATGGCGGAACTGGTTTGGGGCTTGCACTTGCAAAAAATTATGTTGAAATGCATAACGGAACAATTTCGGTAGAAAGTGAAGTTGGGGTGGGAACCACTTTCTGTTTCACGATACCTTTGCATGACTAAATGGCAATATAACCTTGTATTGAAGAAATGTTATTCTTTCTAAGATGTGCTCCTTTACCACTGGTGATTGTAGCATTTAATCAAATGTTGGGGTGTTTGACAAACACCCTTTTATACATTTTCTCCTTTTTTTCTTTGAACTTCCTGCTATGTACTGTGAAATATCCATCAGATTTTGGAATAACTATGGAATAATGGCTTAATTTTTGGCAAGGGTAAATCATGAAATTTTTTATAGTGGCTGGTCGGCCGGAAAGTGGTAAACGTGACGCTCTTTTTGCACTTGGTAATAAATTAGTTGCAGGTGGAAAAAAGGGGGCAATCATACTCACTGAAAAAGAGGAGAATGGTTTTGATTACAAAAACTTCTCGACTCCAGACCTTAAGGTAAATGAGCTATTTGTGGATTGTACTCCCTGTAGCTTACGTTTTATTCTTGAGAAAATGCTAACGAAAATGAGGGATTCTGATTTTGTCATCATTGAATTGTCGGGAAGTACTTTGCTCCTCGAGACAAAACAAAGCCTTGAACCTATGAAGTTGCCAAATCTTTCGTTCGCTCCAATTGTTTACTTTGCTAACGCTGAGACCTTCAGAACAGACATTCCTGCATATCCTGAATTTTTTCTGGCGCAAATACGGGATTCAAATATTATTTGTATTAACAAAGGCGTTGCAAGTGAAGCACAAATTGCGAATCTCCATGAGTTTCTCAAGGAACACAATCCTGATGCAATGATTCTTGAATTGCTTTCTACTTCAGGTGACGAAAACTACCGCGAGCTTTTCGAGCTACTTATTGTAGCTGAGTAAGTGATTGCAAATTTTGGTTACTTGTTTTTTTGTTTTAATCCTCATTTTCGGGATTTTCTGCCTAATTGTTTTGGTTGGATGTATGGTATGTACACACAATTTAATGAAATGACGCCATGTCAATTATGTCTATGGCCATATAGATTTAACATTGTATGAGAACTGGGAAGTCTTATTGGATCAGAAACACTGCCTATTTTCTTGTAATTTTCTTTCTCTTGAGCTTAATTGCAATTCTTCCTGCTTCTGCAGGCTGGGAACAAACGAATACTCATGTGGATTCAACTTATGAAGTTAAGAAAGGCCTTGTTCATGTAACCAAAGACATTAGTTTCACAAATAATGATGAAGAGACTCGCTACTGGCAGGGTTATTATTCTTCACTAAACTA
>CAZHNA010000131.1:0-4558 GCA_964532775.1 uncultured Methanosarcinales archaeon | reverse complement strand
CAAAAATGGATGTCAAGAAATCATGGAAGATGGTTCTCCGATCAATTTCTATATCAATTCCAATGCTGCGGTTCGTTATAGGAAGAATAATGAAAATCCAAGAAATATTCTATCTGTATTACGAAAAATGGGAACAACTGAGAAGTCCAAAACATACCTTAGACGTTTAGGTGTGTTTTATGACTACCCGAAACCCGTTGGTCTTTTGAAGTACTTAATCCAGGTCGGTTGTGACAAAGAAAACGGTTTAGTTCTTGATTTCTTTGCTGGTTCCAGCACAACGGCAGAAGCCCTGTTTGAACTTGATACTCAAGAAAAACTACGCCGAAACTTTATTTTAGTACAATTGCCTGAGATTTTGGATGAAAAGAAGAAAGAACAGAAATCGGCGTTTCAATTTTGCCATGACAATGGTGTGCCAACGAATGTCTCTGAAATAAGTAAAGAACGTATTCGCCGGGCTGCTACTAGAATTGAGGGAATGAATCCAGATTATGAAGGAGATCTTGGATTCAAAGCATTCAAACTGGACAGCAGTAATATTCGAGCATGGAATCCTGATCGGAATAATATGGAAAAAACTCTAATTGATCATATGGAGCATCTGGTTGAAGATCGCATGGAAGAAGATGTACTATACGAACTTTTATTAAAGCGCGGAGTTGATTTAACAGTACCGATTAAGAAAAAAGACGTAAATGGAAAAACAGTATACAGTATCGGATACGGTGTACTATTCGCCTGTCTTAATACGGCAATAAGCCAGGAGGATGTGGAAACTCTAGCACAGGGAATAATCAACTGGCACAAAGAGTTGGAACCTACCGGCGATACACGTGTTGTATTTCGCGACAGTGCGTTTGCCAACGACATTGCTAAGACCAATATGACAGCAATTTTAGAACAGCATGGCATTGCCCATGTTCGAAGCCTTTAAAGGGAGAATGTACTATGAAACTTCATTTTGAAGATAATCTCGATTATCAGCAAACAGCCATTGAAGCTGTCGTCGATCTATTTCGCGGTCAGAATATCAATCGCACCGAATTTACTGTATCACAGATTGTGAATCAAGCTGAACCAACGCTCCCCGGTATGGTAGAATCTGCCCTTGGCATTGGTAACCGTTTGCAACTTTTGGATGATGAACTTCTGGAAAACCTCAGAGATATCCAGCTAAGAAACGGATTGCGTTCTTCAGAATTTCTGGATAGTGGTGACTTTACAGTAGAAATGGAAACCGGTACAGGGAAAACCTATGTCTATTTGCGCACAATCTTTGAGCTGAACAAACGCAACGGATTTACTAAATTCATGATTGTGGTTCCATCTATTGCGATAAAAGAGGGAACCTATAAAACCCTGCAAATCACGCGTGATCACTTTGAAAATTTATACCCAAATGCAAAGGGCTATGAGTATTTTCTTTATGATTCTAGTAAACTTGGCCAGGTTAGGAATTACGCTACCAGTTCGAATATCCAGATTATGGTGGTCACAGTAGGTGCTATAAACAAAAAAGATGTCAATAACCTTTACAAGGATAGTGAGAAAACCGGCGGAGAGAAGCCTATTGATTTGGTGAGAGCCACATACCCCATAATAATTGTTGATGAACCGCAGAGTGTGGATGGCGGGCTAAAAGGTCAGGGTAAGAAAGCCCTTGATGCCATGAACCCTCTTTGCACATTAAGGTATTCCGCTACTCATGCAGACAAACATCATATGCTTTATCGTTTGGATGCTGTTGATGCATATGAGCGAGGATTAGTAAAACAGATTGAAGTGGCTTCTTTAGAAATTGAAGGAGGTCACAATAAGGCCTATGTTAAACTTCTGTCTACCCACAATCAACGAGGTTCTATTTCTGCCAAAATAGAAATCGATATTGCCCAAGGCAAGAATGTGCGAAGAACAGTGATGACTATTGAAGATGGCGATGATCTCGAACAGGAAACTGGACGTGCGATTTACGAGAATTGCCGTATCGGTACAATTACATGTGGTAAGAATAATCAGTCAATGGAGATCAATGTTCCAGGTGGAGAATTTACTTTATACCCGGGTGACGAAGTTGGAGGAGTAAACCCCGATGACCTAAAACGGTTGATGATCCGTCGAACAATCAAAGAGCATTTGGATAAGGAAATTCGCTTTGCTCTACAGGATCGTCAGGTCAAAGTTCTTAGCCTGTTTTTTATCGATAGTGTGAAGTATTATCGGCAATATGATGAAGATGGCAATGAGTTAAAAGGCAAATACGCCCTCATGTTTGAAGAAGAATACCGTAAGCTTGCAAAGCAGCCTGAGTACCAGACTCTCTTCAAAAAGATTGATCTGGATATTGATGCTGGTGAGGTTCATAACGGGTACTTCTCAATCGATAAAAAAGGAGGCTGGACTGAAACTGCTGAAAATGACCAAACAAATCGTGATAATGCGGAACGTGCCTATAATTTGATCATGAAGGAAAAAGAAAAGCTTCTTAGCTTTGAGTCTAAGTTGAAATTTATCTTTTCTCACTCTGCTTTACGTGAGGGCTGGGATAACCCAAATGTATTTCAAATATGCACTCTACGAAATATGGGTACGGAACGAGAAAGGCGTCAAACAATTGGCCGTGGTCTAAGACTTTGCGTAAATCAGGAAGGATATCGTCTGCGAGGATTTGACATCAATACTCTCACAGTTATTGCGACTGAAAGTTATGAGCAGTTTGCTGAAAACTTACAAAAGGAAATCGAACAAGAAACTGGCATTCGTTTTGGAATTGTTGAGAAACACCAATTTGCAACTCTGATTACTACTGACAGAAATGGTGTTAGTAAACCTATTGGTGCAGAGAAATCTGAGCAACTTTGGAATTTCTTAATAGAAAATGAGTTCCTTGATAGCAAGGGAAAGGTTCAGGATAGTTTACGGAAAGCATTGCAAGAAAACGTGCTGATGTTACCGTATGAGTTTAGCAATCAAGCCCAGGATATTAAAGCTATTCTACGGAAACTTGCCGGGAAATTAGACATCAAAAATGCAGATGAGCGGATTATAGTGCGAACCAGAGAGGCTATCCTTAAAAGTGATGATTTCAGGGCCTTGTGGAATAGAATAAAGCATAAAACAACATATCGAGTAAACTTTGATAACGACAAACTCATTGAGGATAGTGCAAAAGCCATTCTCTATTGTCCACCCATCACAAAAACACGGGCGCAATTCCGGAAAGCAGATATTGCTATCGGTAAGGAAGGTGTAGAAATCACTAAGTCAACAGCATCAGGCTTCACCACAATTAACGAAACAGACATTGAGCTACCAGATCTGCTCACCGATCTTCAAGATAAAACTCACCTGACTCGTCGGAGTATTGTTGAGATACTCAATAAAAGCCAGCGTTTGAACGATTTTAAACGTAATCCGCAGCAGTTTATAGACCTTTCTGCTGAAGCCATCAACAGAACCAAGCGTCTTGCCTTGGTGGATGGGATCAGATACCAACGTATCGGAGATGAACATTACTACGCCCAAGAACTTTTTGAAGAGGAAGAATTGACTGGATATCTGAAAAATACATTAGAGACTCAGAAATCAGTATACCAACATGTTGTATATGACTCTGCAGGTGTTGAACGGAAATTTGCTGAAGACCTTGAAGCTAACGAGGCTGTGAAGATCTATGCAAAACTCCCCGGATGGTTTAAAATCCCAACACCCCTTGGAACCTACAACCCTGATTGGTCAGTATTGGTTGAGACAGATGGGCAAGAAAAACTTTACTTCGTTGTAGAAACCAAAGGCAGCAACTGGTGGGATGACCTACGACAAAAAGAGGGTGCCAAAATAAAATGTGGTGAAAAACACTTTGCTCAATTGGTAATGGGAGAGAATCCGGTCCAGTATGTTAAAGCGGTCAGTGTTGACGATATGTTACGGCATGGGTGATGGGTGTATTTATGATTATGGAATGTCAATCTTCATCTTCAAGAATAATACTATTGTCCCTAAGTTCAGGTAGAATATTTTTCGCCTCTACTTCGTTAAGAGCTTCCACACCTTTTAGTTTTCTTTGAATTGCCCGGGTTCTTTTTCCCATAACATCATCAAGTTGATTCAGTCCAGTCTGAATATTCTTCTGGGCTTTCCCCATCATTCCCTCAAAATTCTCAAATTCTTTTTTCACAGCACCCAAAACCTGCCATACTTCACTACTTCGTTTCTGAATTGCCAATGATTTGAACCCCATTTGCAGGCTATTTAGGATGGCTGCTAAAGTAGTTGGTCCTGTTACTATTATTTTAAAATCACGCTGAAGAGTTTCAAGGAGAGAAGCATTTCTTACAACTTCTGCATATATTCCTTCGAATGGCAAAAACATTATTCCAAAGTCTGTGGTTTCAGGAGGATTAAGATATTTGTTGCCTATATCTTTTGCCATTTTTTTAATAGTAGTTTCCATGTTCTTTTGAGCATCGTTGACTTTGTCTTGATCGCCTTCATCATAGGCGTTTATTAATTGTTCATAAATATCTTTGGGGAACTTTGCATCAATTGGTAACCAGAC
>CAZHNA010000130.1:0-4620 GCA_964532775.1 uncultured Methanosarcinales archaeon | reverse complement strand
AGACCGTTAGCTGTGACACCTCTCTCGATGAAGTCTCCCATCTTTTCCTGCAATCCCTGCAGAGGTCTATGGATACCATCATAAATACTTTTCAATAATCCGGGTCCAAGTTCTACAGACAGGGACGTTCCGGTATTTTCGACAGGTTCACCGGGTCTAATTCCGGCTGTGTCTTCATATACCTGAACGATTGCTTTTTCTCCTTCGATCCTGATAACTTCGCCCATTAGCCCTTCGTGACCGACCTTAACCACATCATACATCTTAGGTTTGATACCGATTACGGCGACCACAGGACCTGCCACACGATAAATTTCACCATTTACTTCCACAAATCTACACCTACCGCTTGTTTTATCTTATCCCGTATGTTTGAACTCTGGCTGGTTCCGCCAAGAGTTACTAGAGTTGGTTCTACAGACTCACTAAGATTTTCTCTTAGGGTTTCCGGTAGTTTATTAAAATCATCGCTATGCATTACAAGGATGCCAATTTCGGAATCATCAATGACTTCATTGACTTTCGCCTCAAGCTCTTTGTCATCCCTGGTTTCGTAAACTTTCTTAATACCTGCCAGCCTGAATCCGGTGACAAATTGGTCTTCTCCTACAACCGCAAGTTCCATTAAATCACCAACTGATTCTTTATATTTTCTTCACTTATGTTGGCGGCCTTGCCTCTTACAATAATTCGGAGGTTATTGACCTCTATTCTCTTATTGAGCATGTAGTCCAATATAGGTACAATGGATAACGGGTACTCATGAGAAAAACTGGAAGTGGACCGAACACTATATTTTGTAAGGCTAGTTTCCACATCAGTAAGTGATTTCATATCGGGCGAGACAATATCAGAAATTGAGTCCCAGTATGGATATCCTTCGATAGAATTGATAAATTCTTCAAATGGAAGTGGAACCATCTTTTTGATTTCATCAACACTGATCAAAAGTCCACCTTCAAGAAGCACACTTTCAATTTCTTCTTCGTCAATACCTTCCTTTTTCATTCGGAACATAGTTTTTATGTTCTTTATGTCAATTTCAGTGCGGACGAATTTAGAGAATAATTTGCGATCACTGGACTTTGGGACACCAATTGAATAGAATAATGATTGATAATACAGCTTATCAAGCTGGTTTTCAATGTCTGGAAGGTTTGTTCCATCGTAATCCTTAAGAATTGAATAATACTCACTGTTGCCGAGTGCTCCGATGACTTCTTCATGAGACTCCTTTTCAGCAAGTTCAGAGAGGCAAGTATATTTGAATTTGCCTCCGGCGACGATATTGTCCTTTATCTCGTCGATAGATGCATTGTAAAACTTTCCACGAAGGATTGTCTTAATGCTCCAGATATCATAATTCTTGAGATATTCGGAAATAAGGTTGTTAAGATCACCTTTGGAAATATCTATCAACTTTGAAAATGTAACTGCAAGGTTTCGATTAAGGGCATGTTCTATGAGATCATTACCATCAAACCTTCTTGCAAGTTCGTCGACATCTTGTTTGTACTGGGTTTCTTCGATAAAACGGGTAATTTCATCGAGATCCATGTTAAGAAGTCTCGGATATGTCTCCTTTGGAAGGAGATTGCTTTTCATGGCACGAACACGTGCACATGCATAAGCATAGTTTGAGCTACCACTACTTTTTGTAGAGGCAGTCTTTCTTCTGAATTTTTGAAAAAGCCCCATTGTGATATCACCCGAACAGGATGTCAGAGGTCTGCCTTAGGTTCTGCTCGTAAACACTATTAAGAATAATGTCGTAGGTGTAATCCAGTCTTACAGTCGCTTCTTCATTTTCTATAATGACGCCACCGACACAGTCGATGTTGCTCGCATATTCTAATGAAGAAAGCTTCTTGACCATTGTCTCTGATTCCTTGTTGGAGTAGATACGAGTGCCATTGGATTCGTTTGCTTTCAAAATCTCTTTGAGAAGCTCTTCTTTCTTTAATTCAGGCATGGATGAAATCTTTTCAATTGCCTGCTCATTGACTTTTTCAAGCACATCTTTGCGTGCATTGAGCATTGTCCTTTTAACTTCGAGATTTGTGCTGGAAACTTCCTGCTTTTTCATGCGTTGGATATCACTCTCTGCCTGAGCTATCCGGTCACCCATGATTCTTTTTGCAGATTGGCGTGCATCTTCAATGATCTCAGATACTTCAGCGTCTGCTTCAGCGTTTGTCTCAGAGACCTTTGCCTCTGCAACGTCAATGATATCTTTAATTACCGTTTCGAGTCCCATGCTCTCACCTTAAAATCAATTTAAGAGCACATAATGCCCTTAAATTGAATTTATTTGATCAATATTGCAACTACAAGTCCGAAAATCACAATTGTTTCTGGAATTACAGTCATGATCAGGCCTTTACCGAACATCTCTGGTTTTTCGGTCATTGCACCGACTGCTGCGGCTCCAATGTCCTTTTCGGCAATACCGGATCCAAGTCCTGCTAATCCTACGGCAATGCCTGCACCGATTGCTTTGAGTCCTGCTGGGTCCATCATTGCTGCTGTTGTTGTTGGGTCTACCATATCTTCATTCCTCCGTGTATTTTCTAATATATCCAAATGGATCGTATTTTCGTCCCCCACCTTCATAGAATTTAGTAAAGAATTCGACATACTGAAGCCTGAGGGAGTGTAATCCGGGGGCGATTATACTCAAGACTGTATTAAGTGCATGTCCTAAAATAAATACCAGTATTGCAAAGATTGCTGCGATTCCTCCTTTTGGCCAAATCATTTCAAAGGCAATGAAGTTCACAGTGGATGCAATATAAATTGACGAGAGTCCTACTGCAATAAGACGAGTGTAGGACAGTGAATTACTCAAGAGACTTGGTAATTCGATAGGTCCTTTGATTCCCTCTCCTTTTACCAGCATTACAAAGCCGACAAGGAAGACGAGTATTCCCAAGATAATTGGGAAGTATCCCAAATATCCGAGAATAAGGACTACAATGCCAACTTCGGTTACTAACCAGCTTCCTTTCTCAAGCATAGCATGTTTGAATCCATGCATACGGTTGACATTAATGAATCCGAGCATGTATCCGAAATTGATATGTGCCACACCAATCAATGTTGTGAGTACAATCAGTGTTAATGCAAGGTGTGTGCGGTGAATCGGATAGGTAATCATCTCGCCTCCAATAGGGGATGCAAAGAGATTGATGGTTTCAAAGCCAGCTATTAAGCCGGGTACCACTCCATGATCCGTATGTAGACTTGCAAGAGGGAAGCCCATAAATTCACCGTAAAGAATGCCAAAAAGCAATGTAGATATTTGACAGTAAATAAGAATTGTCATAAGAGTATGGATTGCGGGAATCCTTACAAATTTCTTAACTGCAAAAGCAATTCCTAACAAAATTAATGCATACCCAATGTCTCCGAGAATCATTCCGTAGAATAGTGGGAATGTAAAGAAGACAAGAAGTGTAGGGTCGATTTCTTTGTATTTAGGCCTTGCATAAAGGTCCATAATAAGTTCGAAAGGTCTGGAAATCTTCGGGTTTTCGTATTCTACAGGAACTATTTCCTCATCCTTTTCTTCAAGTTCCTGTTTTGAAACAAATACGTGTCCATCAGTTGCATCATTTACTATGCTTTCAAGTTTTGCATAATCTTCTTCAGGAACCCATCCGTCAATTACGAATGTTTGTTCAGAAGTTGCAATTCGTAATGGTGTTTCTGATTTCTGTGACTCGATTGAAAGGATTTCGTCACTGGCAAGTATGAAATCAGCGTATTTTTCTTTCACGCTGGAGATCTCCTTTTCAAGAGATACTAGCTGCTTGTCAATTACGTCCTTTTCTTTTTCTGAAGCACTAATTACTTCTGAAGGTTTACCTTCAATTGCAGGGACTCTAATTTCCCTAAAGTTATAATCTGCAAGTACTTCGGAAATTACGCTTTTCAACTCTTTCCTGACAAAGAGAGCAATGATACTGTTATGTGAATCATATTCAAGTTCAAAATCAGTTGTCTTTGCTGAAATGGCAGATCTGACATCTTCACGGACATAGCCTGTGAATACAGCGATGTTTTCATAGCCTTTGTAATTCTCAAGATTAACAGGAATTGCTGCCAGAGGTTCAAGCTCTTTATGAAGGGACTCCAGTTCTTTCAACGTAGCTTCAAGTTTGCCTTTCTCTTCAGTTTTAGCGTTAAGCTCGTTTTCAAGGGTATTAAGCTTGTTATCAAGTTCTTTCCACAGTTCTTC
The DNA here is from genome assembly GCA_964532775.1 of uncultured Methanosarcinales archaeon. GTDB lineage: Archaea > Halobacteriota > Methanosarcinia > Methanosarcinales > Methanosarcinaceae > Methanohalophilus. The sequence goes on along the minus strand of CAZHNA010000130.1, from coordinate 380 downwards.
GGAATTGTGTTTTGGAATATCCTTTGGCTTGACACCAAGGAAGTTTGATATTGCCCTAAGTTTTACAAGTTTCTTGGAAACATCTCCTGCATTATCGAAGGATTTCCCTATTTTGAAACTGGAATCGGTTTCGTTGAAATCTTCAATATGAAAAATATTGGAGTCGTGTAAAACCTCTACAGTCTTGTCAAGGACGTCTTTGTGTCCTACGACAACGGTGCGAGTCATACTTTTTGCTTTAAGCATAGATTGCCCTCTCAAATTCCTCGATAAGGTTCTCTACAGCTTTATCTATATTTGACTCAGCCTTTTTGCTCAGATTTCCTGCATCATTTTTACCATTTTCAAGAATCTGCTTGTTTTCGCCAATCTGTTTTTCC
>CAZHNA010000129.1:0-4631 GCA_964532775.1 uncultured Methanosarcinales archaeon | reverse complement strand
ATAGTAATATCTTCCATGTAATATCTCCTGTTACCTGAAACATTTCACGCATGAAATGATTGTATCTTTTTCTGAAGTTAATGCAAGTGCAGTTGTTATTCCTTCATCAAGGTTACTGCAATATATGGCTTTATCTGTGCCAATATGTTTCATTCTTTCTCCAACAAGAATGAAGCTATCAATTTTATCACTATATTTGTTTGCAAGCCACTCAATATCTTCTGGAGGTAACCCTTCGCAAACCTGTGCAGCATGCTCTCCGATTACTAAAACCACTTTTTTATCAGGATCAAGTCCTTCTATCAGGGCTGCTTCTGCATCGACAATTTTCAACCCTGAACTGGAATTATCGATAAGCTTTCTTCCGTGCAAAGTTGTAATTCTCATCCGCCCCTCGACTCCCGTAAATTCGGAAAAAGCATTTACAATTGTATCCGCTTCAATTCCCGTTTTCAAAGCAGCACAGGCGGAAGCTGCAAAAGCCATCGAATAAGATTTCGGATCATATCCCTGTTTAAGGGGGATATTGATCTCTTCACATCCAGTTTTCAGGGTTAATGAATTTGGAGAAACGGCGACTTCTACATCTGCATCACATTCTCCATAGCTGCTGAATGTGTATAATTCATTGCCGCAAATTTCACCTGTTGCTATTTCAAGATCAATGCAGTTGAGGACAATCTTTGAATCTGCTTTAGCATTACGAATCATTTGCAATTTTGCGTCGCTGGAATTACGACTATTGTTTGCAATTCCATATTCAGGTTCCAGAGTTGTGATGATTCCAATATCTGCAACACCTGTTCCGCCGAGAGAATCTTCTAAAACGAAAGCATCAATAGAAGGCCCCTGTTTTTCAACACTGTCCACAGCTTCAAGAATGCTTGCAGGTGCTATACTTAGCCCTTTTCGAATGAGTTCTTTTTTCTGTGGACTCATAAAATAAAGCCCTCCAGAAGTATGCAACATAACGGATTTTTTCCTTGAAACGATGTAAGCAAGCAAAAAAGCAGTGCTTGTTTTTCCCTTTGATCCGGTTATTTCAAAGACCTGCTTGCCTTCAAAGTTCCCGTTTTTGCTCAGAATGATTCCTACGGCTTCATGGTGTGTTATGATTTTTGCACCAGATTCCAGCGCAGATTTGTATGCAACATTTTCAGGATCAAGGTGGACCGGAGTTACAACAATCTCATTTTTAGAAAAGATGGGATTGGTTGAAATTACTTCAATCCCGGAAGTTTGGAGGCCAGCAATAGCTTCCTTTTTCAAAGTTCTGTAAACGTCTACAGCTTTGACAATGTGTCCCATGGCTGCAAGCTTTCTTGCAATATAGATCCCACCATGGGTCATGTCAAGAACTGTATATTTTTGCTGGCCAGTGCTCATATTTACCAGTTCATTATCCGGGGATTAGAGGGCCTCTTTTGCCCTTTCAAAAACAAGGTCTGCAAGAAGTGGATGGTTTCCGAGTGGTTTGCCGTAGACGATTGGCACTTCATTACCATCGATTGTGATCTTTCCTTCATTTGTCTCGGGGTCAAGGTTCAGTATTTCAGGAATATCCTGTGTAATGTGTACTCCTGATGCAAGGAAGACTGGCACTGCTGCAATACGGGTAACGCCTGTTCCCTGGAAGCTCTGTAATGCTTCTTCCACTGAAGGTCCACAGTTTTCCATGAATCCCGGGATTATAACATATTCAGGATGTTTTTCTGCAATTGCATTTGCAATTGATGTAACTACTTCCTTGTTGTATGGAAGTCTGCTGCCGTGTCCGATTGCCAGAATACCGATTTTTTCACTCATATTCGAATCACCATTTATTGACATTAATTTTGGAATTTACAATATTGTAAACGCAACAATCTTACTTTCAGTAGGGATTGTGTTACTCCCTATGAGTAACGTAATAACATAAAAAGAATTCGGATTTGTTGGAACTAAAAAGAGAAAAAGGTAAGGGTGGACTTAAAATAAGGGAAAAGAATTATTTTTGGCGATTAATCTTTATAATCGCCGTCATCTTCCTTGTAGCTGTCTGCTCCAATCATTGCAGCTTCAATGGAATCAATGCCATCCATCAATTCTGCTACAAATCCATAGGGCATCTCTTCCAGCTTTTCAGCAGGTAATTCTTTTTCACTAAGTACTAATGCTCCAATGTGGGCAACCAGTTCGAGTGCTTCATCGATTTCTTCAGCCTCTTCAGCTTTGACGGCTGCGTCAATCAAATTTTCCATATTGGCATCAATGTCAAAGTCAGCATAGAGGTACTTTTCAAAAGATGCAAAGGCTGCGACAAAAGAATTCAGAAGGGATTCAATCATGATTTCCGCATCTTCAGATATGTCTTCAGATTTTTCCAAAACAATATCCTGAATACTTGCGAGAATATCATCGGTTTCCTCGGCGTCATATTCTCCATTCTGGTGTTTTGCTATGACCTTCAAGCAGGCAAGTATTACATCATCCTGCATGTTGACAAAGATTTCTCCGCCTTTGCTTTCTTCTTCATCATCACTGAGCTTGAAGTCACTTTCCACTACCTGCTTTAACCAGTTTGTCCAGCGCTCCTGCGTATAAAATTCATGAGTAATCTGCTTATTCTGGGTTGTAGGCATTTTCTGACCCCTTTGATATTATTAAGCTAATCGTAATTCAACCTTTTTGAGAGCTTCCTCTTCGCCAATCTCAACAGGTCCAAATGTATCGGTAATAGTGCACTTATCTCCATCTTTCAATCCGGCAGGATGGCATAATTCATAGATTGCAGGATCCTTTGTTTCACAGTTTGGTGCCTTATACCTGATAGATGCACCTTTCACTGCATTCTTGGAATCGATTGCTGCTACTATAGGAGCCATTTCAACTTCCACTACAAATGCTCCTTCCTCATGAACAAAGCATTCCTGCAGTTTATCTGATCGAACTTTAGTAATCCTGTACTTTCGTCCCCTCTCAAGATCAAGGCAAGTATTTTTCAACTTGCATTTATCACATTCTGGAGCTTCTCTTTCAAAAATGAACTCCATGCCTTCTTTGGCAAGTTGAGTTCCGATAAGTGTAATTTTGGTGTCATCATCCATTGTCATCACCTGTATTTCGTTTATACAAATTTAGTTAAATCACTCCGGTAGTCTTTGCGACAATTTCCGCAGCATCCCTGGTAATTCCGGTTCCAAGGATTGTGTATCTTTCTGGTCTGATCTTATGACATTCAACAAGCGCTTCTAATATATATTTATCTTCAATCCCGAGGGCTTTTGCAGTCGTCGGCGCATTGATAGTTTCAAGTCCCTGCTTGATTCTTTTCCAGTCACCGCCATGCAGGTACATCATAAGGATTGTTCCAACTCCGCACTGTTCCCCGTGAAGTGCGGGGTTTGGTGCAAATTTGTTGAGGGCGTGGTTGAACATGTGTTCAGATCCGGATGCAGGTCTGGATGATCCTGCAATACTCATAGCAACTCCGCTGGAAACAAGTGCCTTGACAACCATCCTTACAGAGCTCTCAAGTTCGGGCTTGATAGAATCTGCAGAATCAATAAGGATGTTTGCAGTCATTTTAGAAAGGGCGGCTGCATATTCACTAAACAATACATTCTGGAGTCTGCTTGCCAGCTCCCAGTCAAGTACAGCCGTACAATTTGAAATAATGTCGCCACATCCTGCTGCAAGCAGGCGATATGGGGCTTTTGCAATGATTTCAGTATCCGCGATAACTGCCATAGGTGCACTGGCCTGTATGGATGCACTATCTCCATTCATTATTACAGATGCTCTAGATGAAACAATTCCATCATGTGAAGCAGCTGTGGGTATGCTCAGGAAAGGAACTCCAAGTTGTGTAGCAGCAAGTTTAGCAACATCGATAGAACTTCCGCTGCCAATTCCCATCAGGAATCCTGCCTGACTCTCATTGGCAACTTCCATAGCTCTCTCAACTTCTTCCATTGAAGCTCTTTTAGCAATGAAAGTGTTGATGCTTTTGCCACAATCTTCCAGTGTATCTCTGACTGGCTTTCCTGCAATATCAGAGGTTTTCTTTCCTGTTATGATGAGCCCCTGATCTCCAAGCAACAGATCCTGGCAAACTTCGTCTACCTTACCAATAACTCCGCTGCCCACAAGTACGTCTCTTGGAAGTTGCATCCATTTACTGCTCTTGACGATTTCTATCACTTAAACAAACCCTTATTTTCTCTTAAAGAGAGTTGTGAAAACACTTATATTATAGTTGCCTATGGTATAAACTGTATCATCTTCAATATGAAGATTTCCGGCATTGATTGCCAAAAAAGCTGGAAATTGTTTTTCCTGTGAGGGGTAGAATGGGTGAATTTACGGATCAACTAATTCAGCTTGTAAACCGTTACTATATTGACCCTATTATCTATGACACTGGCTACAATCCGGTAAACACTATTACCTGGGGTTTGATTCTTGGTATCTGTGTTTTTGGAGTTGTAAAATTACTAAAAAAAATGGATGTGGAAATTGATGAGCGTTTCATTTATTCAATAATTCCATTTGTTCTTGCAGGTTCCTCACTAAGGGTTCTTGAAGATGCAGGTGTTTTCTCTGCCCCTCTGAGCTATCTTTTCATAACGCCCAACATTTACTTTGCCGTT